>DATLSL010000001.1:0-5302 GCA_035534135.1 Rhodanobacteraceae bacterium
GGAGCGCACGCCGCTGCAGGTGATGGTCGAGGATGGCCTGGTGGGCCTCGCCCGCGTGGCGCGATTCGTCGATTTCCAGCGGGGCCAGTAGGTGTCGCTGTTCGATCGCCTGGCCGAATTCGACGGCGCGCTCTATCGCAACATCACCTCGCTGCGCACCTCGATCGACCTGTTCGACGACCTGCTCGAGGACGCGGCCGCGCGTGCCGCGGCGATGGCCGCGGACCTGCGCATGCGGCCGTGGCCGCAAGGCATCATCGAGCGCGGGCTGGTCTACTCGGAAGCGATCGACTACCCGTTCGCCAGCGACACCACGGTCGCCAGCCGCTATGGCGATGGCACGGTGCGCGTGTGGTACGGCGCGCTCGAGGAACACACCTCGCTCGCTGAAACCTGCTGGCACCAGCTCCGGCAGGTGCGTGCGATCGATGGCGTTGCCGGCGTGGTGACGCGCTACCGCGCGATGTACCGCGTCCACGCGCACGGTCTCTTCCTCGAACTGCGCGGCAAGGAGGTCGAGCACCCCGAGCTGCTGGATGACGATCACGTGGCGACCCAGGCCGTGGCCAGGCATGCGTCCGGGCAGGGGCTCGCGGGCGCGCTCTATCCCTCTGCGCGCTGGCCCGACGGCAGCTGCCTGACGGCCTTTCGCGCCGACCCCCTGAGCGACCCGACGCTCGTCTACTACCTGACCTGCCGCATCGATCCGGCCGCGCAGACGGTGACGATCGAACGCACGCCCGGCAAGGTGGATCGCGTGCTGCATGCCAGCGAGCTGCACCGCCGGCGCTAGCGAGCCCGGCTGAAGGACGACAACCCCAGATGCGTCGAGTCCCGATGCGCAGCGGATGCGGCGGCGCGCGGTAGCGCACTAGAATGGTGCAATGCCCACCCCTGCCCTGCACCTCGACGACGCCCTGGCCGCTGCGCTCAACACCGGCGTGGCGCAGCTCGACGCGGCGTTGACGGTGGTCGCGGTGAATGCCGGTCTGTGCGAACTGCTGGGCGTCGGTGCGGCACGGCTGCGCGGGCGCACGCTGGCGGCGCTGGCGCCGGGCGAGGACGGACTGCTGGCCGCTGCGCGCGCGGTGCTGGCGGCGGGTCGCGTCTGGCGCGGGCATGGCGTGGTGTTCTGCGCCGAGCCGCCGGCCACGCACGCCCTGGACGTGGTGCTCACGCCGTGCGGCGACGGCCTGCTGCTGGAGGCGCAGCCGGCGGCGACGCTGGAATCGCCGCCGCGGCTGTCGGCCAGTCTGCGCGGCTTCGCGCACGAGGTACGCAATCCGCTGGCCGGTCTGCGCGGCGCGGCGCAGCTGATCCAGCGCCGCGTGGGCGATGCCGCGCTGGCCGAGCTGGCCGGCCTGATCGTGACCGAGGCCGATCGCCTGTCGGCGCTGGCCGATCGCCTGCTGCGCCCGCTGGCGCCGCCACCGATGGCCGCGCTGAACATCCACGATCCACTGGAACGCGTCGCCGTGCTGGTCGAAGCCGAGCCCGGTACGACGCAGGTGCTGCGCGATTACGACCCCAGCCTGCCCGACGGCCACGGCGATGCCGACCGCCTGCAGCAGTTGCTGTTGAACCTGGCGCGCAATGCGCTCGAAGCCGGCGCGCGACGATTGGTGTTGCGCACCCGCGCCGAGCACGGCCTGCGCATGGGCGCGGCGGCGCGTGCGGTGCTGCGCGTCGAGGTGATCGATGACGGTGGCGGTGTGCCGGAGGCGCTGCGCGCGACGCTGTTCGAACCGCTGGTGTCCGGCCGCGCCGACGGCAGCGGACTGGGTCTGGCGCTGGCGCGCGAGATCGCCTGCGAACACGGCGGCGAGCTGCATCACGAGCGCCGCGGCGAGCTGACCGTGTTCGTGTTGCGACTGCCGATGAGCGGTGCCGACCATGATTGAGCGGACACAGGATTTCGCGCCGCGGCTGCTGCTGACCGGAGAGGGCCATGACTGAGCATGCGGTCTGGATCGCCGACGACGACCGCACCCTGCGCTTCGTGCTGGTGACGGCGCTGCGCGATGCCGGTTACGCGGTGCGCGAATTCGCCTCCGGCGCGGCGGTGCTGGCCGCGCTCGAACAGGACGCGCCGCTGCTGCTGCTGACCGATCTGCGCATGCCGGACACCGACGGCGAGGCGCTGCTGGCGGCACTGGCCGAACGCGGTGCGCGTTTTCCGGTGCTGGTGATGAGCGCCTATACCGACATCGCCGCCACTGCCGCGGCGTATCGAGGTGGCGCGCTCGATTACCTGGCCAAGCCCTTCGATCTCGATGACGTCGTCGCCGCAGTGCGCCGCGCGCTGGCCGGGCGCAACGATCCCGAACCCGTCGCCGCGGCGCCGGCTAATGTCGCGCATGCCCTGCTCGGCGAGAGCGCGCCGATGCGCGAGGTGTTCCGCCGCATCGGGCGCATCGCCGCCAGCGATCTCGGCGCGCTGATCGTCGGCGCGACCGGCACCGGCAAGGAGCTGGTGGCGCGCGCGCTGCACGCCGAGAGCGCGCGTCGCCTGCGTCCATTCGTCGCCCTCAACACCGCGGCGATCCCGGCCGAGCTGCTGGAGAGCGAGCTGTTCGGGCATGAGGCCGGCGCCTTCACCGGCGCCATGCGCCGCGTGCCGGGGCGCTTCGAGCAGGCCGCGGGCGGCACGCTGTTTCTCGACGAGATCGGCGACATGCCGCTGGCGCTGCAGACGCGCCTGCTGCGCGTGCTGGCCGGCGGCGAGTTCTACCGCGTCGGCGGCCGCGAGCTGCTGCGCGCCGACGTGCGCGTGATCGCGGCCACGCACCAGGACCTCGATGCCAAGGTCGCGGCCGGGGCGTTTCGCGCCGATCTGCTGCACCGCCTCGACGTGGTGCGCATCGTGCTGCCGCCGCTGGCCGCACGCCGCGCCGACATTCCGCTGCTGGCACGGCACTTCCTCGCCGCCGCCGCCGCCGAGCTGAAGCTGCCGCCCAAGCGCTTCGGCGCCGCGGCGCTGCGGGCGCTGACGGCGATGGCGTTTCCCGCAACGTGCGTCAGCTGGAAAACCTGTGCCGGCGGCTGGCGGTGATCGCGCCGGGTCGCGACATCCAGCTCGCGGATCTGGATGGCGACGGCGCCACCGCGGCACGCGGTCCCGACTGGAGCGCGGCGCTGCGTGCCTGGGCCGATGTGGCGCTGGCGAGCGGTGAAACCGGGCTGCATGCGCGCGCCCGCGCCGAACTCGACCGCGTGCTGATGGAGGCCGCGCTGGCCGCGCATACCGGCCATCGTCAGCACGCCGCGCTGGCGCTTGGCGTCGGCCGCAACACCCTGACCCGCAAGCTCGGCACGTCGCGCCGGCGCCGCGACAAGCCGGCGCCGTGACGGTGCCGGCCGCGACGGTCGGCGACCACCGCCAGCGTCTGCGCGCGTGGCTGCGGCGCGAGCGCCTGCTGCTGCTGTTCGCCGCGCTGGCGCTGGCATTGGCGCTGATCGATCCGCATCCGCTCGCCGATTACCGACGCTGGCTCGACCTGCCGACGCTGGCCGGACTGACCGCGCTGCTGGTGGTGATCGAGGGTGTGCGCGCCAGCGGCCAAGTGCAGATGCTGGCGCAGCGACTGGTGCTGCGCGTGCACGATCTGCGCACGCTGGCGCTGCTGCTGGCGGCGGCCGCGGCGCTGCTGTCGATGCTGCTGACCAACGACGTCAGCCTGTTCCTGATCGTGCCGCTGACCCTGGCGCTGTCGCTGCACGCCGATCTGCCGCGGTTACGGCTGGTGATCGTCGAGGCGCTGGCGGTCAACGCCGGCTCGACGCTGAGCCCGATCGGCAATCCGCAGAATCTGATCCTGTGGCAGCGCTCGGGCCTGTCGATGCCGGCGTTCATGCTGGCGCTGCTGCCGGCGTTCGCGGTGCTGAGCGTGCTGCTGTTCGCCTTCGCGTGGTGCCTGTTTCCGGCGCGGCCGCTGCAGCGGCTCGAGGCGCCGCGGCTGCCGGCGCGACGCCCGCTACTGGGCGCGCTGGCGCTGGCGATGCTGGCGCTGACCGTGCTGCTGCTGGAGCAGCACCGCAGCGGTCTCGCCGCGCTGCTGGCACTGGCCGTGTTCGCGCCGGGCTTCCGGCGCGTGCTGGCGCAGGTCGACTGGGGCCTGCTGGCCACCTTCGCGGCGATGTTTCTGGCCCTGGGCCATGCCGCGCAGCTGCCGCTGATGCAGGCGACGCTGGGACATCTGGACTGGAGCGCCGATGCCACCGTCTACTTCGGCGGCATTGCGGCATCGCAGCTGATCAGCAACGTGCCGGCCACGGTGCTGCTGCAGCCCTACACCACGCACACGATCGTGCTGGCCAGCGCCGTCAACGTCGCCGGTTCGGGCCTGGCGATCGGCTCGCTGGCCAATCTGATCGCGCTGCGCATCGACGGCAGCCGCGGCGCGCTGGGCGCTTTTCACCGCATCAGCATTCCCTACCTGCTGCTGGCCGCGCCGCTGCTGTATGCGCTGCTGTGGCTGCTGCACTGAAACCGTCCCCGAGGATTCCGCATGGATACAGACGCTGCCATCGTCATCCGCGACGCCACGCCCGCGGATCTTTCCTTTCTGGTCGCCAGCGCGCGCGCGATGGCGCTGGAAACCGAAGCCAAGCCGCTGACCGAGGCGGTGGTGACGGCTGGCGTCGCCGGTCTGCTGGCGCGCACCGAGCGCGGCTTCTATCTGGTCGCCGAGCAGACGCGGCAATCCGTTGGCACGCTGATGGTCACCTACGAATGGAGCGACTGGCGCAACGGCGACTTCTGGTGGATCCAGAGCGTGTATGTGACCGCGGACGCGCGCCGTGGCGGCGTGTTCCGCGCGCTGTACGCCGAACCCGCGCGCCGCGCGCGCGCCGCCGGCGCGGTCGGCCTGCGCCTGTACGTCGAGCAGGACAATGTCCGGGCACAAGCGACGTATGCCGCGCTGGGCATGCAGCGCACCCACTACGCGCTGTACGAAACCCTGTTCTGAGCCGAACCCGAGCGCGTCGTGCGCGACTCAGTGCACGACCGGTCCGGCGACGACAGCGGGCCGGCCGTTCGCGTCGAGCTGAAGACGCGGCTGATGCTGCGGCGTGACCGCCGCGGCATAGCGTGCGGCCAGCGCCGCGCAGGTCGCCGGCAACGCATCGCTGCGCAGCGGCGTGGCGATCGCCAGCAGGTGCGCGCCGCGGCCATGGTTTCCAGCGCGTAGCCCAGCGCCGCGTCGCCCTCGGCCGCGTCGAAGGCCAGCGTCAGGCCATGCGCGCTGGCCAGCGCCGCCGCCTGGCGCAGCTCGAACACCGCGCCGGCATAGGCATGTGC
>DATLSL010000002.1:0-5813 GCA_035534135.1 Rhodanobacteraceae bacterium
ACGCCGGCGAGCGGCGCGACAGGACGTCGCGACCGGCGCCAGGCACCAGGGAAGGTTCAAGCGAAATCCCGCGTTTTGGGGGATCGTCTAATGGTAGGACTGCAGACTCTGACTCTGCCTATCTAGGTTCGAATCCTAGTCCCCCAGCCAATACGCCACGGGCCCCGAACGGGGCCCGTGGCGTATTGGCTGGGGGAAGGCAAGTCGGGCCTGTTCGACGCTTCTGCCAGAACCGCCGATAGCGGACAGCGAAGCCGCATCGCGATGGAGCTGGCCGGGGGCGCAGGCCAGGGGAGATCTGCGCATATCCTGGTCCCCAGCCACCAGCCCAGGCCGCGCGCGCGGGGCCTTTGCTCTTCTGGCGCCTGATCAGACACTCGGCACACATGCAGGCGCCACCCGCGCGGGCTGGCGCGCAGATAGCTTCAGGGGCAGCCTGGGCCCGGTTTTGGCCTCGGCGAACGAGCATGCCGTATCCCGAGGTCTTCGCGCAGGCTGGCTCTACAATCCGCCGATGCGATTCAAGCCGCCCGCACGTGCCGAGGTCGATGCCGCGGTCTTTGATCGCCAAGCCTTTGCCGGGCTCGCGTCTTTTCGCGATCTGCTGATCGGCAGCGACTGGCCTGACCTGCAGGTTCTGCAGGCGCGGTTGCAGCCGCTGTGGCATCGGCAGACCGGAGCGCCGCTGGCGTTCGTGGCTGCGGAATCGCTGGGCGATGACGGTCTGCATTACGAGCAGCGCATTGCGCAGCACGGCGCCATTGCCACGCGCCGGCACAACTGGCACGACCTGCTCAATGCCCTGGTCTGGAAGCGCTATCCCGCCATCAAGTCGGTGTTGAACGTGTGCCAGGCCGACGGCATCGCGCAGGTCGGCAGGCGCCAGCGTACCCGTGCCCAGCAGGCGCTGACCCATTTCGACGAGGCCGGCGTGGTGGCGATCGTGCGCGACCGCGGCTTGCTGACACTGTGGGATGGCCACGACTGGACCGGCCTGTTCCTGCATCAGCGCGAGGCCTGGCGCGACGGTCGCATCACGTTGCATGTGCCGGGGCATGCGCTGCTCGAACATGCCTTGTGTCCGCATCTGCTGCTGACGGCCAAGGCGCTGGTTTTCCTCGATGACGATGATGACCGCGGCAACGCCGCGGTCGATGCCGGGGTGGCCGCAGCCATCGCTGCGCAAGCCTGCCTGCATGATCCGCAGGAGTTGCGGCCGCTGCCGCTGTCCGGGATTCCGGGCTGGCACAACGTGCCGCAGGATGCGGTGTTCTATCGCGATACGCCTTGTTTCCGGCCGCTGCGTGCGGATCGGCTCTATCCACCGGCTTTGGCGTGGGTCGTCGATGCGTGCGTGGCGGCTTGATCACTGCGCCCTGGGTACGCCGGCCGCAACAGGCGTGGTGCTTGGAATAAGATCGTCCACGCTGCGCAGCTTGTGCGCAGCGTTGTGTCACCCTGACTGTGTCCCGGGAGGTTTGCGCTGCACACCATGAACGCACATGCCGTCGCCGCTCTGGAACAGGCGCTGCGCCTGTATCGGGCGCCGCAGCTGGCGCAGGCCTTGCGCAACGATCCGCTGCCCGAGGCGGGCGTCGATCTGGTGATCCGCTGTGCATCCGGCGAAGAGGCGGCGCTGGTCGATGCCTCGGCGCAGCTCACCACGTCGCGCGAGGTGCTGCGCGAGGCGGCAGCCTTCTATTTGACCCAGACGCTGTTCGCCCGTGACGCCGATGCCTGGCGCGTGCTTGGTGTGTGCCCAGGGGCTTCGCAGGAGGTGCTGCGCGCGCATTTCCGCCTGCTGGTGCACTGGCTGGCGACCTCGCGCAATCGCGATCCGCTGTACGCGCTTTACGGCGACCGCGTGCAGCGTGCCTGGACCGAATTGCGCCGATCGCCCGAGGAGATCGCTGCGCGTACCCAGCGGCGTCCGCCACCCGCCATATTGCCATCGCGCGGCGCGCGCCTGCGGCTAGATGCGGAGCGTTACGGCGTCGGCGTGCTGCGGACACTGCGCGCGCTGCCGACCTGGATCGTCGGCAGCGTTGCCGGCGTGCTGCTGCTGATCCTGCTGGCCGTTTACTGGGTCGCACAGGTGGGGGTGCCGCCAGCGTCGCTCGTGGCGGACGACGCTGCGCCTCCGACGGTCGCGATGATGGCGCCGGTGCGCAGCAGCACGGTGACGTCGCCATCCGTTGCCCCGAGGCAGCTCAGCCCGACGGCGGCACGCTCCGCGCCGAGCGCTGCGGTGTCTGCGATCGTCGCGCCAACGGCAATTGCGCGGTTCGCGCCGACGGTCGCCGCCGGCACGGTCCTGGCGCCGGCTGCAGCCGGGACCGTCGCGGCTGCATACGACCCCGCCGCTGCGGCGAGCGCGACCGCGGCGCTGGCCCTGGCCGCGGCGACCGCGGCAGCGCAAGGCAGGGCATTGACAAGTCCTGCCGGGACCTCGACCTTGCCGACTGTGGCGTCGCTCGGTGCAGCCGCCGTGACGCTTTCATCCGCTGTGCCGTCGGCGGCAGTCAGAGTCGCGGCACCCAGCGTGCCCGCAATCGCTGCGAGAGTGGCAGCGACAACCGCGGCTCCCGCGACCTCTGCGTCGGCGGCTGCTGCAATCGCTACTGCCGCTTCGGTATCTTCCCAGCCGTCCGCCGCGGTCCAGACGCTGCTGCAGAGCTTCGTCGGCGCCTACGAGTCGGCGGATCTGCGCGGCTTCATGGCGCTGTTTGCGCCGGACGCGCGTGAGAATCGCGGTGGCATTGCTGCCATCCGCGAGGACTACGGCCAGCTGTTTGCCGGCAGCGACCTGCGCCGTCTGCAGCTGTTCGACGTGCACGTGGTGCCGGCTGCATACGGCATGATCGACGTGCGCGCTCGCTATCACGCGGGCGTGCTGATGCACGGCGCGGCCGCCATGGGCCACTACAGCGGTGTCATGCGCCTGGTGCTGCGCCCCGATCCGCAGGGGCTGCGCATCATCCAGCTGCTGCGCAGCAACGAAGTCGTGAGCAAACCCCACCCCGGATCCGGCGCCACACGGTAGCGGTCGGTCCGTGCGTCGCCGCCGGGTCTCGCGACCTCGGTGCAGCGGGCAACTGCCCGCGCCTGCGCCGATGCGGCAGAATGCTCCGCACCGGCGCGCGCGCCGCTCTTGCCCAGCCACAGGGACCTTCCTTGAAACAGTCGATTGCGGATGCGCGGGTGCTGGTGGTCGGCGACGTGATGCTCGATCGCTACTGGTTCGGCGTGGTCGAGCGCATTTCGCCGGAGGCGCCGGTGCCGGTGGCGCGGGTGCAGCGCGAGCAGGAGCGCATGGGCGGTGCGGCCAATGCGGCGCTGAATGCGGTCAGCCTCGGTGCGCAGGCGACGCTGCTGTCGGTGGTCGGAACCGATGAGGCCGGCCAGCGGCTGGGTCGGCTGATCAGCGATTCACCGGTGCGCAACGCGGTGACAGCGGTTGCCGGGCTGCAGACCACGGTCAAGCTGCGCGTGATCTCGCGCCAGCAGCAGCTGCTGCGCATGGATTTCGAGTCCATGCCGGATCACGAGGTGCTGCTGGGGCTGATGGACCGCTACGAGCAGGAACTCGACGACCACGACGTGGTGCTGTTCTCCGACTATGGCAAGGGTGGCCTGACCCACGTCGGGCGCATGCTCGAGCGCGCGCGCCGGCACGGCAAGCGCGTGCTGATCGACCCCAAGGGTCGCGACTATTCGCGCTATCGCGGCGCGACCTTGATTACCCCCAACAAGACCGAACTGGCCGACGTCGTCGGCGACTGGTCCGGCGAGGCCGAGCTGGAGCAGCGCGCGCAGCAGCTGCGCCGCGATCTGGATCTCGAAGCCGTGCTGGTGACTCGCGCCGAGGAAGGCATGAGCCTGTTCAGCGCCGCGGGCAGCCTGCATGTTCCGGCGCAGGCCCAGGAGGTGTTCGACGTCTCCGGCGCCGGCGACACGGTGATCGCCACGCTGGCGGTGATGCTGGGGGCGGGCGCGGGTCTCGAAGACGCCGTGCGCACCGCCAACCGCGCCGCCGGCATCGTCGTCGGCAAGCTGGGCACCGCCACCGTCAGCGCCGCCGAGCTGTGGCCGGCCGGCGCGCAGGAGTAACGCATGCGCATCATCGTCACCGGAGCGGCAGGCTTCATCGGCAGCAATCTCGTGCGCGCGCTCAATGCGCGCGGCATCGACGATGTCATCGCCGTCGACAACCTGACCCAGGGCGACAAGTTCCGCAATCTGGTCGATCTGCGCCTGGGCGATTACGTCGACAAGACGACGTTCTACGACGACTTCGCGCGCGGGCATTACGGTCGCGTCGAGGCGGTGTTCCACCAGGGCGCCTGCTCCGACACCCTGCAGCACGACGGCCGCTACATGCTGGCCAACAACTACCGCTGCAGCCGCGTGCTGCTCGATGCCTGCCTGGCGCGCGGCACGCGCCTGCTGTATGCGTCCTCGGCGGCGACCTACGGCGGCTCCAGCACTTTCATCGAGGAACCGGCGCACGAGCGTCCGCTCAACGTCTACGGCTATTCCAAGCTGCTGTTCGACCAGGTGGTGCGACGCGAACTTCCCGAGGCGCCGATCCAGATCGCCGGATTCCGCTACTTCAACGTCTACGGCCCCGGCGAGCAGCACAAGGACCGCATGGCCTCGGTGGCGTATCACCATCAGCAGCAGTTTCGCGCCGACGGCCGCGTGCGCCTGTTCGGCGCCTATGGCGGCTACGGGCCGGGCGAGCAGAAGCGCGACTTCGTGTTCGTCGACGATGTGGTCGCGGTCAATCTGTGGTTCTTCGACCACCCCGAAGCGCGTGGCGTGTTCAACCTCGGCAGCGGTCGCGCGCAGCCGTTCAACGACGTAGCGCGCGCGGTGATCAACAGCCTGCGCGCGCAGCGCGGCGAGCCGCCGCTGGATCATGCCGCGCTGGTCGCCGCCGGCCTGATCGAGTACATCGACTTCCCGGCCGCACTGGTCGGCAAGTACCAGTGCCATACCGAGGCGGATCTGACACGCCTGCGCACCGCCGGCTGCGATCACATCTTTGCGCCGGTGGAACAGGGCATGGCCGCGTATGTGCGGCGTCTGCAGGAAGACCCTTCGCTGCGCTCAGGGTGACAACTTCGTTGTCATCCCTTGGGGACTTCTCCGCTGGACTTCCTTCGGTCGTCCCGAAAAGGGACTCACTTCGGTCGCGTTGGTCGTCCTGAGGCCGAAGGCCGAAGGACCTGCTCGCGCGAACACTGCTCCAGCACCCGCAGTGCCTCGTGCAGCGACGCGACCGCGCGCACATCCGGCGCCGCCGCTGGAGCGGCCGTTCCGGCGTCTGCATCCAGCCGGATCAGGAAGCCCAGGCCCGCCGCGCGCCCGGCCTCGATGTCGGTGTCCTTGTCGCCGATCAGCACGCAGGTCGACGCATCGAGCGCATGCTCGCGGATCGCCCGCAGCAACATGCCGGGCGCCGGTTTGCGACAGTCGCAGACGATGCGGTAGGCACCCAACCCCTCGCCGGCGTGATGCGGGCAGTGGTACATCGCCGTGAACTCGATGCCCTGCTCACGGAAGATGCCGCGCATCCAGTCCATGTAGGCGCTGAAATCGGCCTCGCTGAAGTAGCCGCGCGCGATGCCGGCCTGATTGGTGGCGACGATCAACCGATAACCCAGCGCCTGCGCGCCTGCGCACAGCGCAAAGATGCCGTCGACGAAATCGGTGCGGTCGGGGGTGCAGACGTAGCCGTGATCGATATTGATCACGCCGTCGCGATCGAGGAACAGCGCTTTGCGCGGCGCGGGCATGGCGGGAGCTCG
>DATLSL010000003.1:0-29390 GCA_035534135.1 Rhodanobacteraceae bacterium
GGACTGGAACTCGAAATGGTTCGCGGGCAAGCGCGAGTACGCCCAGTATCTGGTCGCCGACATCAAAGTGCGCGAGATGCTGAAGAAGCGTCTGGCAGCGGCCGGCATTTCCCGGATCCAGATCGAGCGCCCGGCCAAGAATGCGCGCGTCACCATCCACACGGCGCGTCCGGGCGTGGTGATCGGCAAGAAGGGCGAGGACATCGAAAAGCTGCGCAAGGACGTCTCGGCGATGATGGGCGTGCCCACGCACATCAATGTTTCCGAAGTGCGCAAGCCCGAGCTCGATGCCCAGCTGGTGGCCGAATCGATCGCCCAGCAGCTCGAGCGCCGCATCATGTTCCGTCGCGCCATGAAACGCGCGGTCGGCAACGCGATGCGCCTCGGCGCGCTCGGCATCAAGGTCAACGTCGGCGGCCGGCTGAATGGCGCCGAGATCGCGCGCTCGGAGATGTATCGCGAAGGTCGCGTCCCGCTGCACACCCTGCGTGCTGACATCGACTACGGCTTTGCCGAGGCCAAGACCACCTATGGCGTGATCGGCGTCAAGGTGTGGATCTACAAGGGTGAAATCTTCGATCTCGCCGCCTCGCAGCAGCAGGAGGCGAAGGAAGGCGAACGCGAAGGGCGCCGCGAGCGTCCGGCTGCCGCCAAGTAAGGAGCGCATGCATCATGCTTCAACCCAAGCGAACCAAATACCGCAAGGTCCACAAGGGCCGCAACGAGGGTCTCAGCCATTGTTCGAATCTCGTCAGCTTTGGCGAATTCGGCCTCAAGGCGATCACCCACGGGCATCTCACCGCGCGCCAGATCGAGGCCGCGCGTCGCTGCATCACGCGTTTCGTCAAGCGCGGCGGCAAGCTCTGGATCCGCGTGTTCCCGGACAAGCCGATCACGCGCAAGCCGATCGAGGTGCGCATGGGCTCGGGCAAGGGCAGCGTCGAGTTCTGGGTGGCTCCGGTGCAGCCCGGCCGCATGTTGTACGAAATCGAGGGTGTCGACGAAGCCACGGCGCGCGAGGCATTCCGCCTGGCCGCCGCCAAGCTTTCGGTGCAGACCCAGTTTGTGACTCGGGCGGTGCTGTGATGGAACTGAATGATCTTCGTGGCAAGTCGGCCCCTGAGCTGAACGAGCATCTTCTCGATCTGCGCAAGGAACAGTTCAACCTGCGCATGCAGAAGGGCTCGGGACAGCTGACCCAACCCCAGCAGCTGCGCCGCGTGCGGCGGGAGATCGCCCGCACCAAGACCCTGCTGGGCGAGAGAGCGAGGACCGCGCGATGAGCGACAACCCGAATCAGGCGCGTACCCTCGAGGGCCGCGTCGTCAGCAACAAGATGAACAAGACGGTCACGGTGCTGATCGAGCGTCAGGTGCAGCACAGCCTGTACGGCAAGATCGTGCGCCGCTCGACCAAGCTGCACGCGCACGACGAGGCGGGCCAGTGTCGCGAAGGCGATCTGGTGCGCATCGCCGAGTGCCGGCCGCTGTCGAAGACCAAGCATCACCGCGTGATCGAAGTCGTCACGCGCGGCGGCGAGTAAGCACAGGAGCGATGTCATGATCCAGATGCAGACCACGCTGGCCGCAGCGGACAACAGCGGAGCACGCGAACTGATGTGCATCAAGGTGCTCGGCGGTTCCAAGCGCCGTTACGCCCGCATCGGCGACGTGATCAAGGTGAGCGTCAGGGACGCGATCCCGCGCGGCAAGGTGAAAAAGGGCGAGGTGTACAGCGCGGTCGTCGTGCGCACCTCCAAGGGCGTGCGGCGTCCGGACGGATCACTGATCCGTTTCGACGGCAATGCCGCCGTGCTCCTCAACAACAAGCTCGAGCCGATCGGCACCCGCATTTTCGGACCGGTGACCCGCGAGCTGCGCAGCGAGAAGTTCATGAAGATCGTCTCGCTGGCCCCGGAAGTGCTTTGAGCAGAGGCCGCAAACCATGAACCGTATCCGCAAGGGTGATCAAGTGCTCGTGACCACCGGCAAGAACAAAGGTCAGCGCGGCGAAGTGACGCGCGTGGCGGGTGAGCGCGTGTACGTCGCCAACGTCAACCTAGCAAAACGCCACACCAAGCCGAATCCGCAGGCCAACCAGCCGGGCGGCATCGTCGAACGCGAGGCGCCGATCCACATTTCCAACGTGATGCTGTTCAACCCCGCCACGAACAAAGGCGAGCGCGTCGGTTACAAGGCGCTCGACGACGGACGCAAAGTGCGCGTCTACCGTTCGTCCGGCGAGGTCGTGGACGCGTGAGGACCCAGCGATGACGCGCCTTGAGACAATCTACAAAGAGCAGGTCGTTCCGAAACTGATGGAACGCTTCGGCTACAAGAACGTGATGCAAGTGCCGCGCATCACCAAGATCACCCTGAACATGGGTGTCGGTGAAGCGGCCGCCAACAAGAAGGTGCTCGAAAACGCGATCGCCGACATGGCCAGGATCGCCGGCCAGAAGCCCGTGGCGACCAAGGCACGCGTGTCGGTGGCCTCGTTCAAGATCCGCGACGGCTGGCCGATCGGCTGCAAGGTCACGCTGCGCCGCGCGCGCATGTACGAGTTCTTCGATCGCCTGATCACCATCGCCCTGCCGCGCGTGCGCGACTTCCGTGGCCTGTCCGGCCGTGCTTTCGACGGCCGCGGCAACTACAACATGGGCATCAAGGAACAGATCATCTTCCCCGAGATCGATTTCGATCAGATCGACGCGCTGCGCGGCATGGATATCGCCATCGCCACTACCGCCAAGACCGACGCGGAAGCCCGGGCGCTGTTCGAGGCCTTCAAATTCCCGTTCCGCAACTGATCGGCAGGAAACCCCATGGCTAAGACTTCAATGGTCAACCGCGAGATCAAGCGGGCCAAGATCGCCAAGCGGCACGCCGGCAAGCGTGCCCAGCTCAAGACGATCGTGCTGAACCCCAAATCCTCGTATGACGAGAAGATGGAGGCCCAGACGAAATTGCAGAAGCTGCCGCGCGACGCCAGCCCCAGCCGCCAGACCACGCGCTGCGCCATTACCGGCCGCGCGCACGGTGTCTACAGAAAATTCGGCCTCGGTCGCAACAAGCTGCGCGAAGCGACCATGCGCGGCGACGTGCCGGGCTTGCGCAAGGCCAGCTGGTAATTCAGCGGATATCGATGCACACGCAAGGAACTGAATCATGAGCATGACTGATCCCATCGCCGATATGTTCACCCGCATCCGCAATGCCCAGGCCACGGGCAAGCCGGCGGTGCGCATGCCGTCGTCGAAACTGAAGACCGCGCTGGCCGAGCTGCTGAAGGCCGAGGGTTATATCGCGGATTCCAAGACTGCCAAGATCGCCGGCAAGCCCGAGCTCGAGCTGAAGCTCAAGTACTTCGAGGGCCGCCCGGCCATCGAGCGCATCGATCGCGTCAGTCGTTCCGGCCTGCGCGTCTATCGCGGCAAGGGCGAGCTGCCCAAGGTGCTGGGCGGGCTCGGCATCTCCATCGTGTCCACCTCCGCCGGCCTGATGACCGACGCGCAGGCCCGCTCCAAGGGTCTGGGCGGCGAAGTCATCGGCATCGTCGCCTAAGGAGCGCCGTCATGTCGCGAGTTGCCAAAAAGCCGATCGCGCTGCCCAAGGGCGTCGAGTGCAAGATCGACACCGCCGCGATTACCGTCAAGGGTTCTCGAGGCATGCTGTCGATGGCGGCCATCGCCGGCGTCAAGGTTGAAGTTACCGACGGCCAGATCCGCTGCCAGGCCGAGGACGGCATCGACAGCAAGTTTGCCGGCACCACGCGCGCCCTGTTGGCGAACATGGTCAAGGGCGTGACCGAAGGCTACGAGCGCAAGCTCGAACTGGTCGGCGTCGGTTACCGCGCGGCGATGCAGGGCAAGACCCTGAATCTGTCGCTGGGCTTTTCGCACCCGGTGTCCTTTGCGGCTCCGGATGGTGTCACCCTGGAGACGCCGAGCCAGACCGAGATCCTGATCAAGGGCACCGACAAGCAGTGCGTGGGCCAGGTTGCGGCCAAGATCCGCGCGTTCCGCCCGCCGGAGCCCTACAAGGGCAAGGGTGTGCGTTACGCCGGCGAAAAGATCACCCTGAAGGAAGCCAAGAAGGCGTAATGCGGCTCCCGCCGCAAAGGTCCGGCCAGTCCTCGCCGGCTCTTCAAAAACCTTCCGCTTTCGGAGAGATACCATGGATAAGAACATTGCCCGTCTGCGTCGCGCCAAGTCCACGCGCATGCACATTCGCGATCTTGGCGTGGCGCGCCTGACCGTGCATCGCAGCGGCCAGCATCTGTACGCGCAGGTCATCGCGCCGGCCGGCGACCGCGTGATCGCCGCGGCCTCGACCGTGCAGAAGGATATCCGCGAGGGACTGACCGGCACCAAGAATGTCGCCGCGGCGGCTGTGGTCGGCAAGCTCGTCGCCGAACGCGCGCGTGCCGCTGGTGTCGAACAGGTCGCGTTCGACCGCTCCGGTTTTCGCTATCACGGGCGCGTCAAGGCGCTGGCGGATGCCGCGCGCGAGGCCGGACTCAAATTCTGATTTTGCACGACCCGATCCATACAACAATTCCAAGCGGCCTGTGCCGCAAATTCCGAGTCCGGCCTGACCGGAGCGAACCAAGGTGATTCATGTCGACGAACGATCGTGAAAATTCAGACGGCATGCTGGAAAAGCTGATTGCCGTCAACCGCGTTGCCAAGACCGTCAAGGGCGGACGCCAGATGACCTTCACCGCGCTGACCGTGGTCGGCGACGGCGATGGTCGCGTCGGCTTCGGCTATGGCAAGGCGCGCGAAGTGCCGGTGGCGATTTCCAAGGCGATGGAGCGCGCGCGCCGCAACATGATCAAGGTGAAGCTGAACAATGGCACCCTGTGGTACGCGGTCAAGGCCCACCACGGCGCGGCGCGGGTGTACATGCAGCCGGCTTCCGAGGGTACCGGCGTGATCGCCGGCGGCGCGATGCGCGCCGTGCTGGAAGTCGTCGGTGTCAAGAATGTACTGGCCAAGGCCGTCGGTTCGCGCAATCCGATCAATCTGGTGCGCGCGACGATCAAGGGCCTGCAGGCGATGGTCACGCCCGAGCGCATTGCCGCCAAGCGCGGCAAGACGGTGGCGGAGGTGATGGGTCATGGCTGATACGACCGTCAAGGTGCGTCTGGTCAAGGGTCTGCGCGGCGTCCAGCAACGCCACCGCCTGAGCGTCAAGGCGCTCGGCCTCAACAAGATCAACGACGTGCGCGAACTGAAAGACAGCCCGCAGGTGCGTGGTCTGATCGCCAAGGTGTACTACCTGGTTCGTGTCGAGCAGTGAGCGCAGCAGCAATCGGGAGTCGAACATGCGTCTGAATACGATCAAGCCGGCCAAGGGTTCCCGTCGTGACCGTGTCCGCGTCGGTCGCGGCATCGGTTCCGGCCTCGGCAAGACTGCGGGCCGCGGCCACAAGGGCCAGCACGCGCGCGCCGGCGGCTATCACAAGGTGGGTTTCGAAGGCGGCCAGATGCCGCTGCAGCGGCGCCTGCCCAAGGTGGGTTTCCGCTCCAAGAAGGCAGCCGAGACCCAGCAGGTGTTCCTGTACCAGCTCGACGGCCTCAAGGACGCCAGTATCGATCTCGCCGCGCTGCTGAAGGCGGGCCTGGTCGACGGTCGCGCCAAGCGGATCAAGGTGGTCAAGCGCGGCGAGATCAAGCGCGCGCTGAAGCTCAGCGGGTTGCTGGCGACCGCCGGTGCCAGGGCCGCCATCGAGGCGGCCGGCGGCAGCGTGGAGTAGGCGCATGGCGGCAAGCAGGGCCAACATGCTCGGATCGCTCGGCAAACTGACCGAGTTGCGGCAGCGCATCTTTTTCGTGATCGGCGCGCTGGTCGTGTTCCGGCTGGGGTCGTTCATTCCGGTTCCGGGCGTGAATCCCGAGGCCATGAGTCGCATGATCGAGCAGGGCGGTGGCCTGCTGAACATGTTCAACATGTTCTCCGGGGGCGCGCTGGCGCGTTTCTCGGTGTTCGCGCTGGGCGTCGTGCCTTACATCTCCGCGTCGATCGTGGTGCAGATGCTGGGCTCGGTGCTGCCGAGCTGGCAGCAGCTGCGCAAGGAAGGTGACGGCGGTCGCCGCACGCTGACCAAATACACACGCTGGGGCACCGTGGGACTGGCTGCATTCCAGTCCTTCGGCGTCGCCATGGCGTTGCAGAAGCAGGGTGAAATGGGCGGCGTCCAGGTCGTCTACACACCGGGCTTCGGCTTCATCTTCGCCTCCGTGGTCGGACTGACCGCCGGCACCATGTTCCTGATGTGGCTGGGCGAGCAGATCACCGAGCGCGGCATCGGCAACGGCATCTCGCTGCTGATCTTCGCCGGCATCGTGTCCGGCTTGCCGGGCGCGGTGATGCACACCCTGAGCATGGCCCAGAACGGCGAACTGTCGGTGCTCAAGGTGCTGCTGGTGATCGCGGTCATCGTGATCGTTACCGCGTTCGTGGTCTACATGGAAACTGCGCAGCGACGGATCACGGTCAATTACGCGCGCCGCCAGGGCGGCCCGCGTGCCTACCAGAACCAGACCTCGCACCTGCCACTGAAGATCAACATGTCGGGCGTGATCCCGCCGATCTTTGCCACCAGCCTGATCATGTTTCCGGCCACTGCAGCTACCTGGTTCAGCAGTGCCAGCCAGATGCACTGGCTGCAGACGCTGACGACCGCGCTGACGCCGGGCGAGCCGTCGTACGAAATCATCTTCGCCGTGCTGATCATCCTGTTCGCGTTCTTCTACACGGCGATCGTGTTCAACGCGCCGGAGACGGCGGACAACCTCAAGCGTTCAGGTGCCCTGATCCCGGGCATCCGGCCGGGCAAGGCCACCGCCGACTATATTGACGGCGTGCTCAGCCGCCTCACCGGCGCCGGCGCGCTGTATCTGGTGGCGGTATGCCTGGTGCCGACCTTCCTGCAGACGGCCTGGAACGTGCCGTTCTACTTTGGCGGCACGTCGCTGCTGATCGTGGTCGTGGTGGTGATGGACTTCACTTCGCAAGTAAAGGCTCATCTGGTCAGCCACCAGTACGAAAGTCTGCTCAAGAAGGCCAATCTGCGCCGCCGCTGACGTCAGGGGCCGCAGCGAGCGGTGGGCGCCGCGATGCGCCTTGGCTCTTTCTGTTTCATCGATTTAACTGTAGTATTACGCGTTTACCGCGCGAGTAACGCATCGGAGACAGCACATCATGGCGCGCATTGCAGGCGTAAACCTGCCGGTCCAGAAGCATGTCTGGGTCGGCCTGCAGAGTATTTTCGGCATTGGTCGTGCCCGGGCACGCAAGATCTGCGTCGATACCGGCGTGGACCCCAATACCCCGATTCGTTCGCTGAGCGAGGGCGAGGTCGAAACCCTGCGCCGCGAAGTCGGCAAGTACATCATCGAGGGCGATCTGCGCCGCGAGGTAGGCATCTCCATCAAGCGCCTGATGGACCTTGGCTGCTACCGCGGCCTGCGTCATCGCCGTGGCCTGCCCGTTCGCGGCCAGCGCACGCGTACCAATGCGCGTACGCGCAAGGGTCCGCGCCGTCAGATCAAGAGGTAACCGGATCCGCCATGTCGACCAAAACCGCAACCGCGTCCAAGCCGAAGAAAAAGACCAAGCGCGTCGTCACCGATGCCGTGGCCCACGTCCAGGCTTCGTTCAACAACACCATCATCACCATCACCGACCGTCAGGGCAATGCGCTGTCGTGGGCGACTTCCGGCGGCGCCGGGTTCCGCGGTTCACGCAAATCGACGCCGTTTGCAGCCCAGGTCGCCGCCGAGAAGGCCGGACGTGCCGCGCTCGACTACGGCGTGAAGACGGTCGAGGTGCGCATCAAGGGCCCGGGTCCGGGCCGCGAGTCGGCGGTGCGCTCGCTGAACGCGCTGGGCTACAAGGTCGTCAACATCATCGACGTCACGCCCATCCCGCACAACGGCTGCCGTCCGCCCAAGAAGCGGCGCGTCTGAGGAGATATCACCATGGCTCGCTATCGCGGTCCTACCTGCAAGCTGGCACGCCGTGAGGGTGCCGATCTCGGGCTGAAGAGCCCGGCGCGTGCACTCGATTCCAAGTGCAAGCTCGATAACAAGCCCGGCCAGCACGGCGCCAACAAGCGCGCGCGACTGTCCGACTACGCCGTCCAGCTGCGCGAGAAACAGAAGGTCAAGCGCATCTACGGCGTGCTCGAGCGTCAGTTTCGCAACTACTACATCAAGGCCTCGACGCAGAAGGGCAACACCGGCGAGAACCTGCTGCGCCTGCTGGAAAGCCGTCTGGACAACGTCGTGTACCGCATGGGCTTTGCGGTCACCCGCGCCCAGGCACGCCAGATGGTCGCGCACAAGTCGATCGTCGTGAACGGCCGCAAGGTCAACGTGCCTTCGCTGCACATCAAGCCGGGCGATGAGGTCAGCCTCACCGAACGCGCCAAGAGCCAGCTGCGCGTGCAGGAGGCCATGACTCTGGCCGACGGCATGGACCTGCGTCCGGGCTGGGTCGAGATCGACGCGAAGAAGTTCAGCGGCGTGTTCAAGACGATGCCGGACCGCGGCGAGCTGCCGTCCGACATCAATGAGAACCTGATCGTCGAGCTTTATTCGAAGTAATCACCGGGAGCCTGGTACATGGCAGTGTCGTCAACAAGTGTGCTGCGGCCGCGCGGCCTCAGCGTCGAGCAGCTCGGACCCAACCGC
Organism: Rhodanobacteraceae bacterium; assembly: GCA_035534135.1. Classification (GTDB taxonomy): domain Bacteria; phylum Pseudomonadota; class Gammaproteobacteria; order Xanthomonadales; family Rhodanobacteraceae; genus Metallibacterium. Next base: position 8,702 of record DATLSL010000003.1, read on the forward strand.
GCCAAAGTCGTGGTCGAGCCGCTCGAGCGTGGCTTCGGCCATACCCTGGGCAATGCGCTGCGCCGCGTGCTGCTTTCCTCCATCCCCGGCTGCGCGATCGTCGAAGTTGAAATCGACGGCGTGCTGCATGAGTACACCACGCTCGAGGGCCTGCAGGAGGACGTCATCGAAGTCCTGCTCAACCTCAAGGACGTGGCGATCCGCATGCACGGCCACGACGAGACCACGCTGACGCTTGCCAAGAAGGGCAAGGGCGTGGTCAAGGCGTCCGACATCACGGTCGATCACTCGGTCGAGATCATCAATCCCGACCACGTGATCTGTCACCTGACCAAGGATGTCGGCTTCAGCATGCGGCTGAAGGTGCGTCGCGGCGTCGGCTACCAGCCGGCCACCGCGCGTCAGTTGCCGGATGAGGAGTCGCGCCCGATCGGCCGCTTGCAGCTGGACGCCTCGTTCTGCCCGGTGCGTCGGGTCGCCTACGAGGTCGACAGCGCGCGCGTCGAGCAGCGCACCAACCTCGACAAGCTGGTGCTGGACGTCGAAACCAACGGCACCATCAACGCCGAGGAAGCGGTGCGTCGCGCTGCCGAGATCGTCGCCGATCAGCTGTCGGTGTTCGGTGACTTCAGCCGCCGCGAGAGCGCGGTCGACAAGGCCGAGAACAGCGGATTCGATCCGGTGCTGCTGCGCCCCATCGACGATCTCGAGCTGACCGTGCGTTCGGCCAACTGCCTCAAGGCCGAGAGCATCTACTACATCGGTGACCTGGTGCAGAAGACCGAGGTCGAGCTGCTGAAGACGCCCAACCTCGGCAAGAAGTCGCTGACCGAAATCAAGGACGTGCTGGGAGCACGCGGACTGGCGCTCGGCATGAAGCTGGAAAGCTGGCCGCCGGCTGGCCTCGCGCACGGCATGCAGATGGGGTGAATCACCGCTTCTGCGGTCGTTGCCGCAGCCGCCGTGCCCAGCCCGACCCGCTCAAGCAGGAACGAACACCATGCGCCACCTCAAATCCGGACGCAAACTCAACCGCACCAGCAGTCATCGCGAAGCGATGTTCCGCAACATGACGGCATCGCTGATCAAGCACGAATTGATCCGCACCACGCTGCCCAAGGCCAAGGAACTGCGCCGCGTCGCCGAGCCGCTGATCACGCTTGGCAAGATCGACGGCGTGGCCAATCGGCGGCTGGCGTTCGCCCGGCTGCGCGACAAACAGGCTGTGGGCAAGTTGTTCGTCGAGATCGGCCCGCGCTATCGCGCGCGTCCCGGTGGTTACCTGCGCATTCTCAAGTGCGGGTTCCGTGATGGCGACAACGCGCCGATGGCCTATGTCGAGCTGGTGGATCGCCCGCAGGCGGTTGCTGTTGCCGAGTAAGCGACGTCCGCGCGGGGAATTCATGGCCCCGGCCGGGCGACTGGCCGGGGTCCGTCGTTTCCGGCATAGCGATGCGGCAGGGCGTCGCGCGGGCTGACAAGCGCCGCGCTTGCGATTAACGTGGCGTTTCCGTCGTTCGCGCAGGCTGCCCATGCTGAATCCATTGCGCTGGTCCTACCGTGCGGCCCATGTGGCCGGGTTGCTGGCTTGCGTCGCGCTGTTGGCTTACGCCATCCACGTGCAGTACGACCTGCACATCGAGCCGTGTCCGCTGTGCATCCTGCAGCGCATCGCCTTCATGGCGATGGGCGTGGTGTTTCTGCTCGCTGCGCTGCAGGCTCCGCACGGCCATGGGCGCCACGTTTATGCTTCGCTGATCATCATTGCGGCGCTGGCGGGGATTGCGGTGGCGGGCCGCCAGCTCTGGCTGCAGGCGCAGCCGCCGAATCCGTTCGCCAGCTGCGGTGCTCCCCTCCACTACATGCTGCAGACGCTGCCGCTGAGTGATGTGGTGCGCAAGGTGTTCACCGGCAGCGGCGATTGCGCCGTGGTGAACTGGCGATTCCTGGGGCTGGCGATGCCGTTCTGGACACTCGTGTGCTACATCCTGCTTGGCGGCTGGGCCGTACGCGCCGCATCCAAGCGTTGAATACATGGTTACCGCAGGTCACATCATGTCGAGTCCGGAACGTCAGTTGCAGCCCATCCATGTCCCGCGTGACTGGAGTCCCGATTCCTGGCAGCGACGGGTCGCGGTGCAGCAGCCGCACTACGAGCATGCTGGCGAACTGGAGACCGCGCTGCAGAGCCTGTCCACGCTGCCACCTCTGGTCACCTCGTGGGAAATCCTGGCGCTGAAGGAACTGCTGACGGAGGCGGCCGAGGGCAAGCGCTTCCTCCTGCAGGGTGGTGACTGCGCGGAAAGTTTCGCCGACTGCAACAGCGGCCTGATTTCCAACCGGCTCAAGGTGCTGCTGCAGATGAGCCTGGTACTGGTGCACGGTCTGCGCAAGCCGATCCTGCGCATCGGCCGATTCGCCGGTCAGTACGCCAAACCGCGTTCGACGGAGACCGAGACGCGTGACGGCATCACCCTGCCCAGCTATCGCGGCGATCTGATCAACGGCCCCGAGTTCACTGCCGCGTCGCGCCGTGCCGATCCGACGCGCCTGCTGCAGGGCCATGCGTGCTCGGCGATGACCATGAATTTCGTTCGCGCGCTGATCGACGGCGGCTTTGCCGATCTGCATCACCCCGAGTACTGGGATCTGGCCTGGGTCGAACAATCGCCCTTGGCGGTCGAGTACCGGCGCATGGTCGCCGGCATCGCCGATGCCGTGCGTTTCATGGAGACGCTGGCCGGCCAGCCCATCGCCAGTTTCTCGCGTGTGGACTTTTACACCTCTCACGAGGCCCTGCTGCTCTACTACGAGCAGGCGCTGACGCGGCAGGTGCCGCGGCAATGGGGTTGGTTCAACCTGTCCACGCATTTTCCGTGGATCGGCATGCGCACGGCCGCACTCGATGGCGCGCACGTCGAGTACTGCCGCGGCATCCGCAACCCGATCGGGCTCAAGCTCGGTCCCGGAGTCGCTCCGGACGCGCTGCTGCGGGTGATCGAGGCGCTCAACCCCGACGACGAGCCCGGTCGGCTGACACTCATCCATCGCATGGGCGCCGGCCCGATCGCGCAGGCGCTACCGCCGCTGTTGCAGGCGGTGCGCGCCAGCGGCCGCCGCGTGCTGTGGTGCTGTGATCCGATGCACGGCAACACCGAGACGCTGGGCAACGGCGTCAAGACCCGCCGCTTCGCGAACATCGGCAGTGAGCTGGAGCAGGCGTTCGATTTGCACGCTGCGGCCGGCACGCGTCTGGGCGGAGTGCACCTGGAGCTGACCGGCGAGGACGTCACCGAGTGCATGGGCGGTGCCCGCGACATCACCGAAGCGGGTCTGGCGCGTGCCTACAGGTCCACGGTCGATCCGCGCCTGAATTACGAGCAGGCGCTGGAGCTGGCGATGCTGATCGTGCGCAAGTCCGGGGGCATGCTGCCGACAGGGTGACTTTCGACCGGCGCGATTGCGGCGTACCGACGGCGGGCTGGCGCGGTCACCGGAGAGTTGCACGAGGCCAGCCTGGACGCGCAAGCCTGGCGGCATGCCGCTGCCGTTCGAGACCGTGGTATATCGCGACCCTGAACGACCATGGACCTGGTCGGCACCTGCGGCGCATGGAATGGATTGCCTGTTGCCGCTCCAATCAGTACCATTCCGGTACTGATTGAACAGGCCTCTGCCATGCTGCGCGTCAGCCGTCTCACCGATTACGCCACCGGCGTGATGACCTGCCTTGCCGCCCAGGCTGGCGCGGTGCTCAGCGCCGCGCAGGTGGCCGAGGCGGCGCGTCTGGAATTGCCCACGGTCAGCAAGCTGCTCAAGCGGCTGACCCAGGCGCGGCTGGTCGAATCGTTCCGCGGCGCCAGCGGCGGCTACCGGCTGGCGCGCGCCCCGCAGACGATCAGCATCGCCGCGATCGTCGAGGCGGTGGAAGGGCCGCTGGGCATGACCGACTGCAGCGCCGGCAGCACCTGCGAGCGTGAGCGCCACTGCAGCGTGCGCGGCAACTGGCTGCGCATCAGCGACATCGTCGCGGCGGCGCTGCGCGGCATCACCCTGGCCGACCTGCAGCGTCCCGCCCGTGCGCCGCGCGGCCGCGCGTTGCCGGTGCGCGTGGTGCTGGCGGAGGACCTGCGATGAACCGCGAGGCCCTGCGCGTCGAGCCGGCCGCGGCGAACCCGGATGCGCTGAGTGCGGCGCTCGAGCGCCGCTACAGTGCGGGCTTCGTCACCGACATCGAGACCGACAGCCTGCCGCCGGGCCTCGACGAGGGCGTGGTTCGCGCGATCTCGGCGCGCAAGGGCGAGCCGGCGTGGATGACCGACTGGCGCCTGGCCGCCTACCGGCACTGGCTGACGATGACGCCACCGAACTGGGCCAAGCTCGACATTGCGCCGATCGATTTCCAGGCGATCAGTTACTACGCCGCGCCGCGGCAGGGGCCGAAGTCGCTGGCCGAGGTCGATCCCAAACTGCTGGAAACCTACGAGAAGCTGGGCGTACCGCTGCACGAGCGCGCCCGGCTGGCGGGCGTGGCGGTGGACGCGGTGTTCGACTCGGTCTCGGTCGGCACGACCTTTCGCAAGGAACTGGCCGAGGCCGGAGTGATCTTCGGCTCGATCAGCGAGGCGATCCGCGAGCATCCCGAACTCGTGCGCCAGTACCTCGGCAGCGTGGTGCCGGCGGGCGACAACTACTTCGCGGCGCTGAACTCGGCGGTATTTTCCGACGGCAGCTTCGTGTTCATCCCGCGCGGCGTGCGCTGCCCGATGGAGCTTTCCACTTATTTCCGCATCAACGCACTGAACACCGGGCAGTTCGAGCGCACGCTGATCATCGCCGAGGACGACAGCCAGGTGTCCTATCTCGAGGGCTGCACCGCACCGATGCGCGACGAGAACCAGCTGCACGCGGCGGTGGTCGAGCTGGTGGCACTGACGCGGGCCTCGATCAAGTATTCGACCGTGCAGAACTGGTATCCGGGCGACGAGAACGGCGTCGGCGGCATCTACAACTTCGTCACCAAGCGCGGCGACTGCCGCGGCGACGACAGCCGGATTTCCTGGACCCAGGTCGAGACCGGCTCGGCGATCACCTGGAAGTACCCCAGCTGCGTGCTGCGCGGCGACCGTTCGAGCGGCGAATTCCATTCGGTGGCACTGACCCACCATCGCCAGCAGGCCGACACCGGCACCAAGATGATCCACATCGGCCGCGACACCAAGTCGAAGATCATCAGCAAGGGCATCAGCGCCGGGCGCGGCCAGAACAGCTACCGCGGCCTGGTCAAGGTCGAGCGCTCGGCCTCCGGTGCGCGCAATTACACGCAGTGCGACTCGCTGCTGATCGGCAAGCGCTGCGGCGCGCACACATTCCCGTACATCGAGGTCAAGAATCCGACCGCGATCGTCGAGCACGAGGCCACCACCTCGAAGATCTCCGAAGACCAGCTGTTTTACTGCCGAGCGCGCGGCATCAGCGAGGAAGACGCGGTGTCGATGATCGTCGACGGCTTCTGCAGGCAGGTGTTTCGCGAGCTGCCGATGGAGTTTGCGGTGGAAGCAAAGAAGCTGCTCGAGGTTTCCCTCGAGGGCGCGATCGGATGAGTCGCACCTGCGGACAGATTCCTGCGGAGACGTGATGGACAAGCAGCAGCATTGGCAGTCGGTTTACGCGACCAAGGACGCGGCACACACCAGCTGGTTCCGCCCGCATCTGGACGAATCGCTACGTCTGATCGATGCGCTCGATCTGCCGAAGGATGCGCCGATCATCGACGTGGGCGGCGGCCGCGCGACCCTGGTGGACGATCTGCTGGCGCGCGGATTTGGCGACGTCAGCGTGCTGGATCTGTCCGCGGCCGCACTGGCCGACGCGCGTGCGCGTCTCGGTGCGCGCGGCGAGGCGGTGCGCTGGCTGACTGCCGATGCGACCACGGCCGTGCTGCCGCCGGCGCACTACGGGCTCTGGCACGACCGCGCGGTGTTTCATTTTCTGATCGACGCCGATGATCGCGCGCGTTATGTCGCCAACACGGCGCGATCGGTGCGTCCGCATGGCCATGTCATCGTCGGCTGCTTCGCGCCCGATGGTCCTGAGCGTTGCAGCGGCCTGTCGGTGCATCGCTACGACGCGGCCGCGCTGGCGGCAGCGTTCGCGCCCGCGTTTGAAATCGTCCGCCACAGCCGCGAACTGCACGCGACGCCGGCCGGTGCCGTACAGCCCTTCACCTACGTCGTGCTGCAGCGCCGCCACGACGCCACGAGCGCCTGAAACATGCTGATCATCGACAACCTGCACGTCCGCGTCGCCGGCAAGGACATCCTCAAGGGTCTCACGCTCAGCGTGAAAGCCGGCGAGGTGCACGCCGTCATGGGTCCCAACGGCGCCGGCAAGTCCACGCTCGGCCACGTGCTGGCCGGTCGCGACGATTACGAGGTAACCGCGGGCACGGTCACCTATGACGGCGCCAATCTGCTGGCGCTGGCGCCCGAGGAGCGCGCCGCGGCGGGCGTCTTCCTCGCCTTCCAGTACCCGGTCGAGATTCCGGGCGTCAACAACACCTACTTCCTGCGCGCGGCGCTGAACGCGCAGCGCAAGCGCCGCGGTGAACCCGAACTGGATTCGATGCAGTTTCTCAAGCTGGTGCGCGAGCGGCTCAAGGTCATGCAACTCTCTCCCGATTTGCTCAGCCGCGCCGTCAACGAGGGTTTCAGCGGCGGCGAGAAGAAGCGCAACGAGATCTTCCAGATGGCCGTGCTGGAGCCGAAGCTGGCGATCCTCGACGAGACCGACTCGGGCCTCGACATCGACGCGCTCAAGCAGGTCGCCGACGGCGTCAACGCGCTGCGTGCCGCCGATCGCGCCTTCATCGTGGTGACGCACTATCAGCGCCTGCTGGATTACATCGTGCCGGACTTCGTGCACGTGCTGGCTGACGGTCGCATCGTCGAGAGCGGCGATCGCACGCTGGCGCTCAAACTCGAGGAGCACGGTTATGCCTGGGTCGCCGGGCGCCAGCCGGCGGCGAGCGCGGCATGAGCAACGCCTTCGCCGTCGCCGTGGGTGAGACCGCCGCTGCCACGCTGCCGCACTTGCCGGGGGCGGGCGTGGCCTGGCTGGACGACGCGCGCCGCGCGCATCTGGCCGCCTTCCTGCGCGACGGCCTGCCGGCCGCGCGCAACGAGGCGTGGAAGTACACCTCGCTGCGTGCCTTGGAACAGCGCGCCTTCGCGCTGGGCGACGCCGGTGCCGCGGCGCGCGCCGTCGATGCACAGGCGCTGGTGTTGCCGGGCGCGGACGGCCCGCGTCTGGTTTTTGTCAATGGCGCATTCCGTGCCGATCTGTCGCGGCTTGATGACCTGCCGGACGGGCTCGAGTTGCAGTCTCTGGCGGTTGCGCTGGCAGGCGACGCGGAGTCGCTGCGCGAGGTGTTCGGGGCCACCGCAACGGATGCGTTCGATCGGCTCAACGCCACACTGGCCGGCGACGGCGTTCTGCTGCGGGTTGCGGCGGGTGCGCGCATCGCGGCGCCGGTGCATCTGGCTTACATCGGCGCGCCGGCGGTGGCTGATCTCGCTTGGCACGCCCGCGCCGTGATCGAACTGGGCGAGGATTCCGAATTGGCGCTGGTCGAGCAGCACGGTGATGCCGGCCCGCATGCACACCTTGGCACGCTGGTCAGCGACATCCGCCTGCAGCGTGGTGCACGCCTGCACTGGACTTTCCTGCAGGAGGCCGGGCCGGGCGCCACCCTGATCCGGCGCAGCGCGTTTCGGCTGGCGGCCGATGCCGCTGTCACTCTGCATGCGCTCGAACTGGGCGGCGCGCTGGTGCGGCATGCGATCACCGCGGTGCTGGAAGCCGACCGCGCCCGTTTCGTCAGCCGCGGCGTGTTTGCGCCTGCTGGCCGCCAGCATCTCGAAACCCGTCTCGACATCCGTCATCTGGGGCGCGATACCGCCAGCGATGCGCTGTGGCGTGGCGTCGCCGACGGCCGCGGCCGCGGCGTGCTGCACGGCGCGATCACCGTGGCGGCGGGTGCCGATGGTGCCGACGCGCAGCTCAGCAACAAGAACCTGCTGCTCTCGGCGCAGGCCGAGATCGACACCCAGCCGGTGCTTGAAATTCACGCCGACGAGGTCAAGGCCAGCCACGGCGCCACCGTCGGCCAGCTCGACGAGCGCGCGCTGTTCTACCTGCGCTCGCGTGGCCTGCCGCTGGAGCAGGCGCGCGCGCTGCTGACGGTCGCTTTCTGCCGCGCCGCGCTGGACGGCCTCGACAACGCGCCGCTGCGCGAGCATCTGGCGGCGCGACTGGCGCAGCATCTGCCGCGGCTTGCGGGAGACGTCGAAGCATGAGCGCCCCGCTGCGGGAACCGCTGCCGGCTTTCGATCCGTTGCGTGTACGCGCGGATTTTCCGTTGCTGACGCGCACGGTGCACGGCAAGCCGCTGGTCTATTTCGACAGCGCCAACACGTCGCAGAAGCCGGCGCTGGTGATCGAGGCGATGGATCGGTTCTATCGCCAGCACAACGCCAACGTCGCCCGCGCCGTGCACGCGCTGAGCGAGGAGGCCACCGCGGCCTACGAGGGCGCGCGCGTGGCGCTGGCGCGCTTCATCGGCGCCGGCACGCCCGACGAACTGGTGCTGACCTCGGGCACCACCATGGCGATCAACCTGGTCGCCTACAGTTATCTGCAGCCGCAGCTCAAGCCCGGCGACAGCGTGCTGGTCACGCAGATGGAGCACCATGCCAACATCGTGCCGTGGCAGCTGGTCTGCGCACGCAGCGGCGCGACGCTGAAGGTGGCGCCGATCGGCGAGCGTGGCGAGCTGATCGTGGAGCGCTTCGTCGAGTTGCTGACGCCCGATGTCAAGCTCGCCGGCGTGACGCACGTCTCCAACGTGCTCGGCACGGTCAATCCGGTGCGCGAACTGGCGCGCGAGTGCCGGCGCCGCGGCATTCCGCTGCTGGTGGACGGCTCGCAGGCGGTACCGCACATGGCGGTCGACGTGCAGACCATTGGCTGCGACTTCTACGCTTTCACCGGCCACAAAATGTGCGGCCCGACCGGTACCGGTGGCCTGTGGGCGCGGCGCGAGCGATTGGCGGCGATGCCGCCGTTCTTCGGCGGCGGCGAGATGATCCGCGAGGTGCGCTTCAGCGGAACGACTTTCGCCGATCCGCCGCACCGCTTCGAGGCCGGAACACCCAATATTGCCGGATTCGTCGGCCTCGGCGCGGCGGTGCAGTACCTTGAAGGTCTGGGCATGGCGAACATCTTCGCGCGCGAGCGCGAGTTGCTGGCCTACGCCAGCGACGCCCTGCGCAGCATGCCGGGCCTGCGCATCATCGGCGAGGCGCCGGAGAAGGCCGCGGTGATCTCGTTTCTGGTTGCGGGCGCGCACGCGCATGACCTCGCCACCCTGCTCGACCTCGAGGGCATCGCGGTGCGCTCGGGTCACCACTGCGCGCACCCGCTGATGCAGTTCTACGGTGTGCCGGCGACTTGCCGTGCCTCGTTTGCGTTCTACAACACCACCGCCGAGATCGACCAGTTCGTGCGGGCGCTGGACAAGGCACGCCGGCTGCTGGTCTGAGAGGGCTCTGCTACCCATTCGCGATCAAGACACGAAAACCGCGTCGCCCGGATGCAACGCAGCGGAATCCGGGCTACCCATCGTATCGATTGAACGCAACTCGGTCTGCGCCTGCGACCCGCGCGCCGACCTACAATCACGGCATGAGCGTCACCGGACCTTACCGCGACATCGTACTCGACCATCACCGTGCGCCGCGGCGCCACGGGCGGCTGATGCCGCCGGCACAGGCCGCCGAGGGCGTCAATGCGCTGTGCGGCGATCAGCTGCGCATCGAGGTGCGCGTCGAGCAGGGCCGCGTCTCCGCTTACGCCTTCGAGGGTGCATGCTGCGCAATCGCCACCGCCACCGCCTCGCTGCTGGGCGACTGCGCGCTCGGTTGCGATGCCGATGATCTGACGGTACTCGAACGCCGCTTTGCCGCGCTGGTCGCCGGCGAGATCGTCGAGGCCCCCGAATTGGGCGCGCTGAACGCGCTGTCCGAACTCGCACGCTACCCGGCGCGGCGCAAGTGCGCGCTGCTGCCGTTTGCCACGCTGGCCGCCGCGCTGCGCGGTGAGCGGCATGCCTCCACGGAGATTCCTGCGTGAGTCCAGTTCGTTTTCGCGGCGCTGTCACCAGCGACGTGTCCGCCATCGTCGCCCTCGTCGAGTCGGCCTATCGCGGCGATGTCAGCCGCGCCGGCTGGACCACCGAAGCCGACCTGCTCGACGGCCAGCGCACCGACCCGGACGAGGTCGGCGCGCTGATCGCACGTGCGGGCAGTCGTGTGCTGCTGGCGGAGCGTCCTTCGACCGGTTCAGGACAGGGCGGCGCACTGCTGGCCTGCTGTCACATCGAGCGCGAGAACGCGCAACGCTGCTATTTCGGCATGTTTGCGGTCAGCCCGGGCGAACAGGGCAGCGGCCTCGGTCGCGCAATGCTCGCCGAGGCCGAACGCATCGCGCGCATGGAATGGGGCTGCGCGGTGATGGCGATGACGGTGATCGACGTGCGTGCCGAGCTGATCGCATGGTATGAGCGCCGTGGCTATCGCCGCACCGGCGAATACAAGGAGTTTCCTTACGGCGACCCCCGCTTCGGTCTGCCCAGGCGCGCCGACCTGCGCTTCGAGACGCTGGAAAAGCCGTTGTGCGCTGGGACGCCGGCATGAGCGCGGAGACGACAGGCTGGGTGCGCGTCGCCGCGCGCGCCGAACTGCTGCCGGGCGAGTTCCGCGTGGTCTGGGACGGCGATACCTCGATCGCGGTCTACAACATCGACGGGCAGTTGTACGCGATCGAGGATCGATGCACTCACGACGACGGCGAGCTGGCCGGCGGTGAGCGCCATGGTTTCGAGATCGAGTGTCCGCGCCACGGCGCACGCTTCGATCTGCGCAGCGGTGCGGCGCTGTGCGCGCCGGCCTATGTGCCGGTGGCGACGTTTCCGGTGCGCGTCGAGGGCGACGTGATCTGGACCCGCGACGATCGCAACTGATCAGGCCGCCGCCAGCCGCACCAGCACCACTTCGCCGGCGCCGTCCAGCGCGATGCGCCCGCGCGCTGCCCCGGCCTGTACCCACGCGCTGCAGCCTTGGGCGATGGCCAGCGTCTCGCCTTCGGTAGCCAGGCGCGCGCTGCCGGCGATCATATGTACGAACCAGCGCACCGCGGGTTCCGGCAGCAGCACCATCGAGCCGACCAGCGGCCGCGCCAGCAGGCGCGCCGTCAGGTCCGGGCGCAGCATCAGATTGAAGTCGCGGGTCGGTCCGTCGGGCAGCGTGCAGCGCGGCGCCGGGTCGCCGGCGAATTCGAGCACGCCGAGACGCGGGGCGCGCAGAATGCGGCCGTCGGGGAAGGACAGTTCGATGCCGCCGTCCAGCGGTGCCATCCAGCGACGCACGCCTGGCAACGTCGAGAAGGTGCAGGCTTGATCGATCGTCGCGACGCTGAGGCGCCAGCGCCATTCCAGCGCATCCGGGCCGGCCGCAAGCACCGTGGTGCGCCCGGCGCCGTTGGCCCAGGGCTCATCGCGCAGGGCGGGTGCGGGAACGGCGGTCAGAATCGGCATGCTCAGCGCAGCGCGAGCAGGCGCAGGGTGAGCGCATAGGCGGCCAGCGTCGCGGCGATGCCGGCGCCGAGGCTGAGCCAGAAGCCGTAGCCCGAGCGCAGCATCCACGGCAGCACCACGAACAGCGCCAGCGAGGGCAAGACCAACCACAGCACATCGTTGGCGAAGGCCGCCAGTCGCACCGGATCGTGGGTGTCGCGCCACAGCCAGATCATCGCCAGCAGCGAGGTCAGCGGCAGCGAGACCAGCAGCGCGCCCGCGGTCGGCGAGCGCTTGCCGAGCTCGGCGGCGCCGGCGATCAGCAGGGCAGAGATCAGGGTCTTGATCAGGAACTGGGTCATCGCGATTTCCCCGGGCGGCCTACGCGACGTCGCGCTGTGGCGCGCGTTTCAGGCATGCGGCGGATGGTACGCAAACACCCGCGCCGGCGCGCCGCCGAAGTCGATGGTATCCACCAGCTCGCCGCCCAGCCGCTTCGCCAGCTGTTCCGAGGCGAGGTTGCCGGGGCGGATCAGGCTGATCGCCCGCGGTGCGCGCAGTTCGCGCCAGGCGAAGTCCAGCGCCGCGCGCGCGGCCTCGGTGGCGTAGCCGTGGCCGCGGGCTTCGGGGGTGAGCATCCAGCCGACCTCGAGATCCGGCCAGCCTTCCGGGCGCAGCAGCCCGGCACGGCCGACGAAGCGGCCGTCGTCGCGCGTTTCCAGCGCCCACATGCCGTAGCCGCGCAATTGCCAGTGCCCGAGCAGCATCGCCATCGAACGCCAGGCGTTGATGCGATCCAGCGACTGGCCGTCGCCGACCCAGCGCGTGCTCTCGGGGTCGCCGAGCATCGCCGCGTAGGCATCGAAGTGGCGTTCCTCCAGTGCGGTCAGGCGCAGACGTGCGGTTTCGATCAGCGGAATCGCGTCCATGGCAGTCAGCCCAGCAGCGCGGCGAGTGCCCGCGTCGAGTCGGCGAGACTGTCGCGCCAGTCGAAACCGATGATGGCGGTGCCGCTTTCGGCGTCGCGGAAGCTCTCCTCCTGGCCCGGTGCAAGCAGGTGGCGGTAGTCCACGGTCAGCTCGGCGCCGGCTTCGAGGTCGGTGGCGGCGAAGATGAAGCCGAGGTGCCACAGTCCGGTCGGGGCGAAGCTGTGGTTGACGTAGCACTCGTCGGGCCAGTCCGGCGACAGCGTGTAGCGGTCCTCGAACCAGCGCACGCTGGTGTGCAGCTGGGTGGCCAGGTCGGGCGTGCCGGTGATCTCGTCGAAACCGTAGGTTCGCGGGATGGCGTCCGGCGCCACCACGATCGAACCCGCCGATACCGGCTGGGCGAGGAACAGGCCTTTTCCCGCACCGGGGATGGAGGAGGCTGCGATGCGGTAACGGGGGAGAATCATGACAGCGACCCGGCTTGCGCGGGGCGCGAGTGTAGCGCGCGGCGGCCTGCGATGCCGCGGCCCCGGGACCGCAGCCCGGGGCCGCAGGCGACTTACTTGCGGCCGGCGGCCGGCTTGGCGACCGGCTTGGCGGCGACCGCAGCCGGCCGCGCGCCATTGAGCAGGATATTGGCGCGGTTGCGCTCGACGGTACGCGCACCGATGCCCTTCACTCCGGCCAGCTGTTCGGTGCTCCTGAACGGGCCGTGGGCTTGACGGTAATCGACGATGGCCTTGGCCTTGGCCAGGCCGATGCCGTCGAGCGCATCGGCCAAAGTCTGCGCATCGGCGCGGTTGATGTCCACCGGCGAGCCTGCAAAGGCCGGTGCGGCGAGGGCAAGGCAGAGGGCGAGGGCGGCGAGCATGGAACGCATGGCGATATCTCCTGTTGTGAGCGGCCCGTAGCAGGGCCGTGGCGACAGTTTCGGCCGCTCCCGGCGACCCTGCTGCCGGCCGCGGCAGGCACGCGGCGTCCGTGTGCCCCGCTGCTGCTGTGAGGTGCGGCCTACAGGCGCGTTGGCGCAGCGGCGCTAAAATGTCCAACTCATCAACGAGAGCACGGCGATGGACCTGCAACGCATCGAACGCGACATCAGCAGCCTGTGGGATGACGAGGTGGTGCCGCAGTTGACCGATTACATCCGCATCCCCAACAAGTCGCCGATGTTCGATCCGCAGTGGGCCGAGCACGGTTACATGGACGCCGCGGTGGCATTGCTGGAGCGCTGGGCGCGCGCCAAGCTCGCGGCCCTGCCCGGTGCGACGCTGGACGTCGTGCGCCTGCCGGGGCGCACGCCGCTGATCTGCATCGAGGTGCCGGCCAGCGCGGACTCGCCGGCGCGCGCGGACGACACCGTGCTGCTCTACGGCCATCTCGACAAGCAGCCGGAGATGAGCGGCTGGACCGACGGGCTGGGTCCGTGGACGCCGCTGCTCGAGGGCGACAAGCTGTTCGGTCGCGGCGGCGCCGACGACGGCTACGCGCTGTTCGGTGCGCTGTCGGCGCTGCTGGCGCTGCGCGGGCAGGGCGTGCCGCACGCGCGCTGCGTGATCCTGATCGAGGCCTGCGAGGAGTCCGGCAGCTACGACCTGCCGCACTACGTCGATCACCTCGCCGCGCGCATCGGCAAGCCGTCGCTGGTGGTGTGCCTGGACTCGGGCTGCGGCAACTACGAGCAGCTGTGGCTGACCACCAGCCTGCGCGGGATGACCGGCGGCACCCTGCGCGTGCAGGTGCTGGAGGAGGGCGTGCATTCGGGCGACGCCTCCGGCGTGGTGCCGTCGAGCTTTCGCGTGCTGCGACAGGTCCTGTCGCGGCTGGAGGACGAACTGACCGGTGCGATCCGCCCGCGCGAGCTGCACGCCGAAATCCCCGCCGAGCGCCTGGCGCAGACGCGCGAGGTCGCGGCGGTGCTGAACACCGACGTCTACGCCAAGTTTCCGTTCCTGCCCGGCATGCGACCGGTTGCCGACGACCTCGTCGAGCTGGTGCTCAACCGCACCTGGCGGCCGCAGCTCGCGGTCACCGGCGTCGAGGGACTGCCGCCGCTGGGCAGCGCCGGCAACGTGTTGCGCCCGTACACCGCGGTGAAGCTCAGCCTGCGTCTGCCGCCGACGCTGGATGGCGGCAAGGCCGGCGAGCTCGTCAAACGCCTGCTCGAACGTGACCCGCCCTACGGTTGCAAGATCGGTTTCGAGCTGGAGAAGGCCTCCAGCGGCTGGAATGCACCGCCGCTGTCGCCATGGCTGGCGCAGTCGGTCGCGCAGGCCTCGCTGGCCGCGTTCGGCGCGCCGGCGGCGTTCATGGGCGAGGGCGGCACGATTCCGTTCATGGGCATGCTGGGCGAGAAGTTTCCCGGCGCGCAATTCCTGATCACCGGCGTGCTCGGGCCGCACTCCAACGCCCACGGCCCCAACGAGTTCCTGCACATTCCCACCGGCAAACGCGTGTCACAGGTGGTGGCGCAGGTGCTGGCCGACCACGCCGCCGCCAGCGGCCAGGGGCTGACCCGCGGCGTGGCGGCGCAGGCCGGACACGCGCAGCACGGCGCGCACGGCTGCTGCTGAGGGCGCCTCGCGTCAGGCTGCGCAACAGGACAGCTGCTTGACGTCCTTGCTGAAGGTCTGCGCGCAGAGCTTCAGTCCCTCGACCATGGTCAGATACGGAAACAGCTGCGCGGCAAGTTCGGCGACCGTCATGCCGTGATGGACGGCGAGCGCCGCCGTCTGGATCAGCTCGCCGGCGCCGTCGGCGGCCGCCTGCACGCCGAGGATGCGACCCGAGCCGGCTGCGGCGACGATCTTGATGAAGCCGCGGGTGTCGAAATTGGCGAGTGCGCGCGGCACGTGGTCGAGGGTCAGCATGCGGCTGCCGGTGACGATGCCCTGGCGCTGCGCCAGGGCTTCGGTCAGGCCGACGCTGGCAATCTGCGGATCGGTGAAGATCACCGCCGGCATGCTGCGCAGGTCCAGCGCGACGCCGCCGCCGGTCATGTTGACGGCCGCGCGCGAGCCGCCCGCGGCGGCCACGTAGACGAACGGCGGCAGGCTGGTGCAGTCACCGGCGGCGTAAATGTGCGGCACGCGGGTCTGCAGATGATCGTTGACGACCACGCCGCCGTCGCGGTCGGTGGCGACGCCGATGGCTTCGAGGCCGAGCCCGTCGCTATTCGGCGTGCGGCCGGTGGCGACCAGCAGGCGCTCGCCGCGCAGTTCGCCGCGGTCGGTGCGCACGACGAATTCGCCGTCCGCATGGGCAACGGACCGGCTCTGCGTTTGCGTGAGTACCGTGATGCCCTCGTCCCGGAAAATCCCCTGCAGGGTTGTGCCGATGGCGGGGTCTTCGTGCGACAGCAGACTGCTGCGGGCGATGATCGTCACCGTGCTGCCCAGACGCGCACAGGCCTGCGCCAGCTCGACTGCCACCACCGAGGCACCGATCACCAGCAGCCGCGGCGGCATGGCATCGCTGGCCAGCGCGTCGGTGGAGGTCCAGTACGGCGTGTCCCGCAGACCGGGGATCGGCGGCAGCGCCGGACGCGCGCCGGTGGCGATCAGGGCGCGGTCGAAGGCGATCGACTGGACGCCGCCATCGTCTGCGGTGACCGCGAGCGTGTGCGCAGCCGTGAATCGCGCCGCGCCGCGCAGCAGCGTGATGCGCGGATTGCCGGCGATGATGGCCGCGTACTTCGCCGCGCGCAGCTCCTCCACACGACCCTGCTGCTGGGCAAGCAGCGCCTTGCGGTCCACCCGCGACGGCGCGGCCGACAGGCCGGCGTCGAACGGACTGGTCCGGCGCAGGTGCGCGACGTGGGCAGCGCGAATCATGATCTTGGACGGCACGCAGCCGACGTTGACGCAGGTGCCGCCGAGCGTGCCGCGTTCGATCAGGGTGACCCGGGCGCCGCGCTCGGCCGCGGTGATCGCCGCCGCCATCGCGGCGCCGCCACTGCCGATGACGGCGACATGCAGGCCGTCGGCACCGCCGTTGCGCGGCGTGCGGGCCGCGTCGTCGCGCAGCTCGGCGCCATAGCCCTTGCCGCGCACCGCGGCGAGCAGCGCGGCGACTTTCACGCCGGCATCGGCCGTCACTTCGGCGACACCTGCGGGGTAGATCACGCTCGCGCTGCGCACGCCGGCGACACTCAGCAGGGCCGATTCGAGCGTCTGTGCGCAGTGCGCGCAGGTCATGCCGGTGATCTGCAGCGGCATACGGATCATCTTGCGGTCGCCGCCTTGACGACCTGCGAGGGATAACCGGCGTTCTTGGTGGCGCGGGTCAAGGCCGCCGGGGTGGTCCGGGCGTCGTCGAAGGTCACCGTGACCTGTTTCGCGGCCTCGGCGATCGCCACGTGCTCGACGCCGGGCACGCGGTTGAGCGCGGTGCGCACGGTGATCGGACAGGCGCCGCAGGTCATGCCGGGCACGGACAGGGTCACCGATTGCGTGGCAGCCCACGCCGGGGCGGAGAAAGCCAGCGCGAGGACAGCGACAGGAATGAACTTGTTCACGGTGAACCCTCCATCTCAGTAGAACCAGGGCAACACATAGGGAAATGCCAGCGCGATCAGCACCAGCACGGTCACGACCCCGAAGAGGATCTTGTAGGCGTTCCTGATGCGCGGCACGGCACACATCGCGCCGGGCTCGCAGGCCGCTGCGGGGCGGAAGATGCGCCGCCAGGCGAACGCCAGCGCCACCACCGCTGCCGCGAGGAAATACGGGCGATACGGCTCCAGCCGGGTCAGATTGCCGATCCAGGCGCCACTCAGCCCGAGACCGACCAGCAGCAGCGGACCCAGACAACAGGCCGAGGCCAGCAACGCGGAAATGCCGCCGACGGCGAGGATGCCCTTGTCCGGATTGAGTTGCGCCATGCCGAGTTCCTGCCCCCGCGGTGGATGGGGTTAAGCTTCGTCCCGTACATGGGTACGGAGTCAAGATGGCCGCCACCCTCACCATCGGCCGCCTGGCCCAACGGGCCGGCGTCAACGTCGAGAGCGTGCGTTTCTATCAGCGCCGGGGCTTGCTGGCCGAACCCGCCAGGCCGCTGGGCGGGATTCGCCGCTACGACGATGATGACGCACGCCGCATTCGCTTCATCAAACAGAGCCAGACGCTCGGATTCACGCTCGACGAAGTGGCCGAATTGCTGGCCCTGGACGATGGCCGGCACTGCCACGAGGCCGAGGCCCTGGCTGCAGGCAAGCTGGCCGTCGTGCGCGAGCGCATCGCGCAACTGCGCCGGATCGAGCGGCTGCTCGGCCGCCTGGTGACGCAATGCCAGTGCAACACCGGCGCGGTGCGTTGCCCGCTGATCGAGGGCATGCACGACCTGCCGCCCCCGCAGACCCCGCTCCGGTCCGGCGTCCGCGCCGGCGGCCCCGGATCCCGCGCACCGCGTGCGTCAGGCAAGCGCCCGCGACACTGATCGCCCGCCGGGTCGCGCCCCGTCCGCGCGCCGACTCCTACCCGGTTGCGTTCAGTCGATACGATGGGTCGCCAAGATGGAGCTCCATGGGGGCGGAATCCGGGGCTCGATGCAGCCCATTCCCGGATCCCGCTGCGCTGCATCCGGGCCACGCGGTTCTCGTGTCTTGATCGCGAACGGGTATCGGGGCAACCGTGGTGTAGCCCGGATGGAGGCCGCAGGCCGCAATCCGGGGCCATCGTCACGCAGCGCGTCGTCGCGGGTTTGCTCCCGGATCCCGCTGCGCTGGGCGAAAGCCAGATTCTTCGCTGCGCTCAGAATGACAAAGGGGGGCGCTGCATCCGGGCTGCGCGGTTTTTGTATCTTGATCGCGAACGGGCATCAGGAACTTGTGCGGCCCGCGCAGCGTCCAAGGCCGACACGCCCGCGCTGACGGCGCCGGGCGCGCACGCTACCCTGACCCCCTTTCGCCGCACCGGAAACCGCCATGTACTTCGACCTGCCGCCGATGACCCGCGGCCTGATCATCGCCTGCGTTGCCATCTATCTGCTGCAGATGGCGACCGGTGACATGCAAACGCTCGAGCTGACTCGCTATTTCGCTTTGTGGCCGCTAGGCCATCAAGTGATCGGAACCTCCGCCAACGGTGCGCCGATCACGGTCGGCTTCCAGATCTGGCAGCTGGTGACCTTTTCCTTCCTGCACGGCGGCCTGCTGCATCTGTTCTTCAACATGTTCGCGCTGTTCATGTTCGGCGGCCCGATCGAGCGCCTGTTCGGCGGCCGCGAGTTCCTGATCTACTACTTCGTCTGCACGGTCATCGCGGCGATCGCGCAGCTGCTGGTGATCAAGTATTTCACCGGCGGCTTCTATCCGACCATCGGCGCTTCGGGCGGCATCTTCGGCCTGCTGCTGGCCTACGGCATGATGTATCCGCACACGCGCATCATGCTGCTGTTTCCGCCGATCCCGATGCCGGCGTGGCTGTTCGTCACCGGCTACGGCCTGATCGAGCTGGTGCTGGGCGTCACCGGCAGCGAAGCCGGCGTGGCGCATTTCGCGCATCTCGGCGGCATGGCGGGCGGTTTCCTGCTGATCCAGTACTGGCGCGGCAAGCTGCCGCTCAAGCCCCGACGCCGATTGATGCGCTGACGCGGCCTACTTCAACACCAGGAAGTCGGTGCTGACGACGAAGCGCACCGCGTCGAGCCGCGGTCGCGCACCGGCCAGCGCGGCGTCCAGTGCCGCGCGCTCGGCGGCGCTGGCCTCGACCTCGGCCGCGGTGACCGCCGGGTTGACCGCGCGCAGCGCCTGCAGGCGCGCGTGCTCGCCATCGAGCTGGGTGCGCATCGTCGTCCGCGCCGCCGCAGCCACGACGGTGGCCTCGACGGCGGCAAGGCGGGTGGCCTGCTCCAGCATCGGCGGCACCAGCTTGGCCAGAAACTTGCGATAGCGCGCCGGATCGACCGGCCGCTCGCCGGCGCGCGTCAGCGCCTGCGCTGATGGCGCGAAGCCGGGCCGCGGTTGCAGGCGCGTATCGACCGTCAGCGTCAGCGGCGTCGGCGGCAGGAAGCGCTCGACATCGAGTCGGTGCTCGGCCACGCACTCGAGCAGGAACACCGTCTGCAGCAGCGCCGTGCGCGCCGGCAGCGTCTCGTCGACCAGGAATGCCGCGTTGCCCTGCTCGCCGGACAGCAGCAGGTCGAGTGCGCCGGCGATCATCGGATGATCCAGGCGCAGCAGCGGCAGTTCCTCGCGCGTCAGTGCGGTGGCGCGGTCGAAGGTGGCCTGCTGCGGCCCGTCCTTGAGACCTGGGAAGGCGTCGGTGGCGAGGTATTCGGGATCGAGCAGCACCGCGCGGCCGCCGTCGAGGTCTTCGTGATGCACGCCGAAGCGTTCGAGCAGGCGCAGCACGAAACCGTCGCGGGCGCGATCGGCGTCGTCGTCGGCCAGCGCGTGCCGCAGCGTCTCGGCGGGCGCGACGCGCGCCGCAGCGAGTTCGAGCAGGCGATCGCGGCCGGCGGCGATCGTCGCGGCCAGTTCGGCGTGTGCCGAAGCGGTTTCGGCGATCAGCACGTCCAGCTCCTGATCGGCGTCCACGGCGCCCTGCGCGTGCGCCACCGCGAGTTCGATCAGGGTGCTGCCGAAGCGGCGCAGCAGTTCGCGGCCGTCGGCCGGGCTGCTGCACAGGCCGTCCACGCCCTCGGCGTGCCAGCGCGCCAGTGCATGCTGCGCGGTGCCCCGCAGGACGTAGTGATGCAGGGTGATCGGGTGCTGCTGGCCGATGCGGTCGAGGCGACCGATGCGCTGTTCCAGCAAGTCCGGATCGAGCGGCAGATCCCACAGTACGAGACGGTGCGCGAACTGGAAGTTGCGGCCCTCGGAGCCGATCTCCGAACACAGCAGCAGGCGCGCGCCGGTGGGCGCCGCAAACCACGCCGCGTTGCGGTCGCGCTGGACGATGTTGAGGCTTTCGTGGAAGCGCGCGATGCCGATGCCGGTGCGCGTGCGCAGGGCTTCCTCCAGTGCCAGCACCTTGGCTTCGCTGCGCGCGATCAGCAGGAACTTGTCGCGCGGATGCGTCTCCAGCAATCCCAGCAGCCACGGCAGACGCGGATCCTCGGCGTAGTCGAACGCGTGCGTCGGCGCCGGCGTCTGCACGTCAGCGAGAAACTCGGCCAGCAGCGGCTG
>DATLSL010000004.1:0-2154 GCA_035534135.1 Rhodanobacteraceae bacterium
CCCGACAGCAGGCAAGATATCGCGCTCTCCACCCTCATCAGACCCACCAGTCGCAGGTCCGCCCGCAGGCGGATCTCGTGTTGTCCCGTTGCTCTCAGCGTGCCCTCGTCATGCCGGCGCCAGCGCAATCGCGGGCGGCTCCGGCTGCACGGTCGGCGCGGCGGCGAAGCGGAAGTCGGTGCCGTCACGCCACATCGCGTGCATGATGACAGCAAGCTTGGGCGCCACTGCGGTGACCGCCCGTTTGTGGCCGCGATGCCGGGCGAGCTTCATCCCCCACGCCTTGAGGCTGGTCCTCACCTTGCTGCGGGTCAGCAGACAGCTCGCCGCCTCATAGAGCAATGTGCGCATCTCCTTGTCCCCCGGCGCGAGATGTGGCCGTCAAAATCGATCGACGTGCCGGACTGCTCGCGCTTCGGCGTAAGACCGAAATGCGCGCCGACATCGCGCGATCGGGCGAACCTTTCCGGCGCGTCGACGGCGGCCTTGAACGCCAAAGCGGTCACCGGACCGACGCCGGGAATCGCCATGAAGCGCTTGCAAACCGCATCGTGGACGGTGATCTGCACGACCATCGCGTGCATCCGGGTGTACTCGGCCCACAGTGCCGCCCGCGCCCGCAGCATCGGCTCCGCCATCGCCGCGAGGAAGGCGTCCCCGGCCACCGCATCGCGCACGTGCTCGTCAAAGCTGCCGCGTCCGGCCGCATGCAGCTTGACGCCGAACACCTTCAGCGAGTGCCGGATCTCGTTCTCGAGGTCGAGGAACTTACGCTTCAGCGTCCGCCGGTGTGTCAGCAGCAGGCGCAGCCGGTAGCTGTCGTCGCTCTTCACATGCACGTCGCGATACCAGCCCGAGCGCACGAGCTGCGCCACCCCGCGCGCGTCATTGCGGTCGGTCTTGTTGCGCTGCGCCTTCAGCACGGCGTGCACGTGCCGGGTCTCCAGCAGCACCGCCTCCAGACCCAGCCGTTGCAGGCCGCGACGCAGCCAGGGCGACAGCGCGCCGGCCTCGTGTCCGACGCGCCGAAGCCGCCCCGCGTAGCCTTCCAGAGCCTGGTGGATCGCATCAGCGGCGGTCTCGGCGCTGGCTTCGAGCACCACCGCCCCGGCGCCGTTCACGACGCAGATCGCGGTCGCTTTGACGCCGACATCCAGTCCGGCAAAATACTCCATGGCTGTCCTCCGATGCAGCTTGGGGCGCGCTCGCGACCCCGTTCGACCCGCATCACCATGGAGGACAGCCGCCCTCGCCGGAACCGGCTCTGCCGCCTTCCCACGCAACCGCGCCGCCGATACTGGCTTCGCAGCTGCAAGCCCGATTACGCCGTGAACCCGCCCAAACCGGAACTTTGACCTCTCTCAGGTTGTCTTTTTCCAGGCATAGATCGGCAGAACTCGGCGCGAGCTACACGATGCATTACGATCTCGCGCGGGCTGCTACGATAGTCGCGCGGATCGACGCAGCCACACCTATTGTTGGTGCGATCAGGCGCAGAGTTGGTGCAGCGAGCGCGCGGTTCGACAGCCTAACGACGCGCCTCGCCGTGGCATCGACAGCCTCTTCCGCCAAGTCATCCGTGGTGCGCCGGGGTCATCGGACGGCGACAAACAGCGCACCATTCCCGCGCGTATCGACGGCAGACCCGGAGACGGATCGCGGCTCAAATCCGGCCACGGGCGCTCACCATCGTCCGAACCGTGAGTGCCGGAGGGACATCTGGATGCACGACAACGGCCGCGGAGAGGCCCGCGCTGACGGCGTCGCTCGGGCCTGGGATCGCTGGCTCCAGAGCGGACTTCATGCTCAGTATCGTCGTTCCGGCTGCCGCCTTCAGCGCGCCCGGCGTGACGCCGATCTGCGGCGTGAGCGCGGCGAGGTAGCGCTGTGTCTCGGCCGGCAGCGCACGGCTACGGCGCACGAACGGGTCGAGCCGCGTCGGCGAGGATGTTGTCGCGCGGCGCAAGCGGGTCGGCACCCAGCCCACATCAGGTCACGGCGGCCCGCGATGGTCGTAAGCGTCGCGGGCGCACCACGGTGACGTCGATTTACCCCGTATCGGCCATTTCGGCCTCTTTCTGTGCCGCCCAATTCCACGGCAGGAGGGTGTCCAGTGCGTTCCGCTTTGTACGGCCCGAGACGATGCGTTCCAGC
>DATLSL010000005.1:0-3169 GCA_035534135.1 Rhodanobacteraceae bacterium
GCGCAGGCGCTCAGCGCGCAATGGTGTGCCACAGATCATGCCAGTTGCCTCCGTGAAACAGCCAGTGGCCGATCACGGCACCCGAGGCAAGATGAACCACCGCCCATACCACGGCGGCAAGCAGGTCGGCGAGCAGGAAGCGCAGCAGCGGCAACCGCGCCATGCCGGCCAGCAGCGGCATCAGCGCGCGCAGCGGCGGCAGCAGGCGCCCGGCGAACACGGCGAGATCGCCGCGCCGGGCCAGCAGGGCGCGGGCGCGCTCGGTCCATTGCGGCCGGTAGGCGAACGGGCGCATCGCCAGCAGCCGTGAACCGTGGCGCAGGCCCAACCCGTACGACAGCGTGTCGCCGGCGACCGCACCTACCACCGCCCATGCCACCAGCGGCCACACCGACAGCCGCGCGGCGCCGGCCGCCGCGCCAACCGCGACCAGGATCGTCGATCCCGGCACGAACGAGCCGGCCACCGCGATCGCCTCGGTCAGCGCCACCAGTCCCACCAGCGGCCCGGCCCAGTGCGCATGCGCGGTGATGAATTGCACGATGGCGTGGATCACGCGCTGGTCTCCGGCGGAAAGTCGAGCCGCACGCGCAGCCCGGGGTGGTTATCCTCGAACGCGAGGGCGATGCCGTGCAGATCGGCCACCGCCGCCACCAGCGCCAGGCCGAGACCGCTGCCCGGCGTGCTGCGCGCGGTGTCGAGGCGCACGAAGCGGCCCAGCACGCGCGCGCGATCGGCCTCGGGAATGCCGGGGCCGGCGTCGGCCACGCTCAGCACCGGTCCGCGGGCGCCGGCCTCGAGACGCAGCGTGATCGGCGTGCCGGCCGCGGTGTGGCGCAGCGCGTTCTCGATCAGGTTGACCAGCAGCTGCGTCAGCAGCGCACGGTCGCCATGGGTGCGCAGGTCCGGTGCGATGGCGACGTCGAAGCGACGCCCGAGATCCTCCAGCACCGGACGATAGTCTCCCGCCAGCGTGGTCAGCAGTGCCGAAAGATCGACGACGGCAAAGCCGGCGCGGCGCTGACGGCTCTCGATCTGGGCGATGCGCAGCAGCGCGGCAAAGGTCGCCAGCACGCCGTCGACATCGGCCAGCGCGCGCTCCACCGCGCTGCGGAAGGCGTCCATGCTGTCGGCTTCGCGGGCGGCGGATTCCAGCCGCTGGCGCAGATGCGCCAGCGGCGTGCGCAGATCGTGGGCGATGTCGTTGCTGACCTGGCGCATGCCTTCCATCAGGCTCTGGATGCGCGCCAGCATCGCGTTCAGCGCCTCGGCCAGCAGGTCGAACTCGTCGCCACGGCCGCTGCGCGGAACGCGCGCGCCAAGATCGCCGGCGACGATGCGCGCCGCGCTCGCCGCCACCGCCTGCATGCGCGCCAGATAGCTGCGCGCGGCCAGCGTGCCGCCCAGCAATGCCAGCAGCACCGCGGCCGCGCCAGCCCAGAGAAAGGCGCCTTGCAGCAGGTCGTTGAGGGCGTCGGCGCTGCGGCGGTCGCGGCCGACCACCAGCGTGCCACCGTTGTCCAGACGCTGGCTGAGCGCGAGCACCTCGCTGCGCCCGTCGCGATCGGGCGCGGCGGAACGCACCTGCAGCGCCACCCAGCCGGGTGCCGGCGCCGGTGCCGGCAGATCACCGCTGCGCAGACGGCCGTCGGCGCTGTAATACGCGTAGTAGAACGGGCCCTGCGGAGTTGCCGCGACCTGGCGCGCGACTTCAGCGGCGATCGTCGCCGGCGCCAGCGCCGCCATTTCGTGCGCCTCGTCGGCGATCGCGTTGCGCAGCTGGCCCTCGGCGTAGCCATGCACCGCCCACCAGGTCACCGCGAACAGCACCAGCGCGGTCAGCGCGAACAGCGCCGCCTGCAGCGCGCCGAGCCGGAACGCCGCGCTGCGCAGCAACGGTGCTGCCGTGGTGCCGCGCGTCGCGCGCATGGTCAGTGACCGCCGCCCGGCGTGCGCAGGCTGTAGCCCGCGCCGCGCACGGTGTGCAGCAGCTCGCTGTCGAAACCGCGGTCGATCTTGCCGCGCAGGCGACTGATGTGGGTTTCCACGACACTGGTCTGCGGGTCGAAGTGATACTCCCACACCTGTTCCAGCAGCATCGTGCGCGTCACCACCTCGCCGGCATGGCGCAGCAGGTATTCGAGCAAACGGAACTCGCGCGGCTGCAGATCGATCACGCGGCCGCCACGACGCACCTCGCGCCGCAGCAGATCCATTTCCAGATCGGCCAGGCGCAGGACGGTGGTGGCGCCCTCGACCAGCGGTGGCCGCCGTCCCAGCGCGCCGATGCGCGCGGCCAGTTCGGCGAATGCGAACGGCTTGCCCAGATAGTCGTCGGCGCCGGCCTCGATGCCCTCGACGCGTGCGTCTACCTCGCCCAGCGCGGTCAGCATCAGCACCGGCGTGTGCACACCGGCGGCGCGCAGCGCGCGCAGCAGCCCGAGGCCGTCGAGTTTGGGCAGCATGCGATCGACCACCAGCACGTCGTAGCCGCCCTCGGCGGCGTGGAACAGGCCGTCGCGGCCGTCGCCGGCGACGTCGACGACGTGGCCCTGTTCGCGCAGGCCGCGCGCCACGTAGGCGGCGGTCTCGGCATCGTCTTCGACCACCAGCAGTTTCATCGGGGCGTACTCCGCAACGGGGACGGGCGCGGCAGGAATAGCCGCGCCCGTGATCATGCCGCAAGGTCGAGGGTTCAATCCTGCTCGGAGGCAGGGGCCGGCGTCACCGCGCCGGTGTCGGCGTTGACGCTCCAGTGTGAAACCGCCCCGGCCTTGACCACGTCGACATCGTAATGGGCGCCGGGACCCTTGCCATAAGGACCGGCCTCCAGCGCGCGGCCGCCGGCATGGCGTTCGGCGGCGGTGATGGCGCCGGCCAGCGTCAGCGGGTGGCCATCGAGGCTGTGCAGGCCGTCGGCATCCTCGCCGCGGGCCGGTGCGATGCCGAGGAAACGGCCGCTGTCCGGCGCCACGCGCGCCAGCATCGGCTTGCCCCCGACGTTCAGCTGCACCTCGTACCAGGTGCCGCTCTTGGCGACTTCGAGGCCCATGCCGAAGGCGCGGCCGTGGCTGCGCCCCTCGGCGATGGCGATGGCATGGGTGGGCGTGATCCGGGCGCTGGCGACGGCGGCGATCTCGCCGGCCTCGCCGGCATCCGCGCGTGCCAG
>DATLSL010000006.1:0-29185 GCA_035534135.1 Rhodanobacteraceae bacterium
TCGGCGTAGTAGCCGCGCAAGCGTTCGAGGATGAACATCTCCAGCTCGGCAGTCAGCGCAGCGCGACGCGCACCGGAATCCGGCACCGGCGCGGCGCTGTCCTTGCCGGACTTGTCGTGTTTGTCGCCCTTGCCGGACTTGAGGCCGGCGGTGAACGCGGCTTCGGGCAGCAGCTCCAGCGCTTCGATCAGCAGGCCGCGGGTGTCGAGGTCCAGGCCGCCCTCGATCAGCGTGCGCGCCAGGCCCAGCGCGGCGCGGCGCAGGGCAAAGGGATCCTTGCTGCCGGACGGCTTGCCGCCGACGGCGAAGATGCCGGCCAGCGTGTCGACGCGCTCGGCAACGGCCAGCACGCGGCCGAGCGGGCTGGGCGCGATGCCGTCGCCGGACTGGCGCGGCATGTAGATCTCGTCCAGCGCGGCGGCGACTGCGGGCATTTCCGGCGCATCGCCGCGACTGGCGTAGGTGCGGCCCATCACGCCCTGCAGTTCGGGAAACTCGCCGACCATGCGCGTCAGCAGGTCGCAGCGCGACAGCTCGGCCGCGCGCGTGGCCAGCGCCGCATCCACGCCAACGCGGTTGGCGATGACGCGCGCCAGTTCGGCGACACGAACGCTCTTGTCCCACAGCGAGCCCAGCGCGGGCTGGTAGGTGACGGTCTCAAGCGCCGACTGGTGCTGCGCCAGCGGGGTCTTGAGGTCCTCGTTGAAAAAGAATTTCGCATCGGCGAAGCGCGGCCGGATCACGCGCTCGTAGCCGTGGCGGACCTGCGCGGGATCCCTGCTGTCGATGTTGGCCACGCCAATGAAGCGCGGCAGCAGACGGCCCGCGGCATCGAACAGCGGCACGAATTTCTGGTTGACCACCATGGTGCTGACCAGCGCTTCCTGCGGCACCGCGAGGAAGGCGTGATCAAAGCTGCAACCGATCGCCACCGGCCATTCGGTCAGATTGGCGATCTGATCGAGCAGCGCGCCGTCCAGTTGCGGCTGGCCACCCATCTCGGCCGCAACGCGCGCCACCTCGTCGCGGATGCGTGCGCGGCGTTCGACCGGATCGACGAGCACGTGTGCGGCGCGCAGCGCCTCGGGATAGTCGTCGGCGTTACTGACCCATACCGGCTTGTCGGCATGAAAGCGATGTCCTCGCGAGTGGAGGCCGCTGCGCACCCCGAACAATTCGGCCTCGATCACCTGATCGCCATGCAGAACCACCAGCCAGTGCAGCGGGCGCACGAAGCTCCACGCGTGATCGCCCCAGCGCATCGGCTTGGCGATGGGCAGCGCCTTGACGGCTTCGGCAAGGATCTCCGGCAGCAGCGCCGTCAGCGGCTGGCCGATGCGGCGGACCTCGCAGATGAAGCGCTCACCCTTTTCCGTCATCTCGCGACCGAGCGTCGCTATCTCGACGCCGTTCTTCGCCGCGAAACCGAGCAGCGCCGGGGTCGGATTGCCGACGGCATCCAGGCCAACAGAAACGGCGGGGCCCAGGATCTTCGAGCCAACATCGGGTTGCCTGGGCGCGACCCAAGGCAGATAGACCGCCAGACGCCGCGGCGAACAGTAGAACTGTTGCGTCCTGCCGTGATCCTTGCTGCCTATGCCGAAAAACCGACTTTCGAGGCTCTTGAGGATGGCGTTGAAAAACGCCTCGGCCAAGGTGTCGACCGCGGTGATCGGCAGTTCCTCGACGCCCAGCTCGATCAGCAACGGCTTGGCGATGGGCTCAGCCATGCGCCGCCTCCGCATGCTTCACGCCTGGGAAGCCCAGCTTCTCGCGCTGGGCGACGTAGGCCTCGGCCACGCCGCGCGACAGCGCACGCACGCGCAGGATGGTGCGCTGGCGTTCGCTGACGCCGATGGCGCGGCGCGCATCCAGAAGATTGAAGCTGTGGCTGGCCTTGCACACCTGCTCGTAGGCCGGCAGCGGCAGACCCAGCGCGATCAGCTTTTGCGCCTCGGCTTCGCAGGCGTCGAAGCGGTGGAACAACTCGGCAACGTCAGCGTGCTCGAAGTTGTAGGCGCTCTGCTCGACCTCGTTCTGGTGGAACACGTCGCCGTAGGTGACCACGCCGTGCGGCGCCTCGGTCCACACCAGGTCGTAGACGTTGTCCACGTTCTGCAGGTACATCGCCAGGCGCTCGAGACCGTAGGTGATCTCGCCCGTCACCGGCCGGCATTCGAGGCCACCGGCCTGCTGGAAGTAGGTGAACTGGGTCACCTCCATGCCATTGATCCAGACCTCCCAGCCCAGGCCCCAGGCGCCCAGCGTCGGCGATTCCCAGTTGTCCTCGACGAAGCGCAGATCGTGCACCAGCGGATCGATGCCCAGCGCCTTGAGCGAGCCGAGATAGCGCTCGAGGATGTCGTCGGGATTGGGCTTGATCACCACCTGATACTGGTAGTAATGCTGCAGGCGGTTGGGGTTGTCGCCGTAGCGGCCGTCGGTGGGGCGCCGCGACGGCTGCACGAAGGCCGCGGCCCACGGCTCTGGCCCCAGCGCGCGCAGGAAGGTGGCCGGATGAAAAGTGCCGGCGCCGACCTCGATGTCGAACGGTTGCACCAGCACGCAACCCTGCTCCGCCCAGTAGCGGTTCAAGGTCTGGATCACGTCCTGGAAGCTGGGTCCGGCCATGCGACGTTTCCTGGCGCCGACGAGGCGCGCGAAGCAAGCGCGCTAGTATAGCGGCGTGCATTTCCGCGCCGGGCGCGACCGCGTCGGCGCATGCCGGAGGCAGCATGGCGGTGGAAGGCAATCCCGTTGCGGTCGCCATGCTGGGCCGGCGCGGCCGGCTGGAGCTGGAGGAAGTGCTGGCGACGCTGCTGGTGGACGGGCTGCTGGGCGTCGAGGACGCGCGCCGCGTGCGCACCAGCTCGCGCGCCGGCAAGAAGGCGCTGGAGCTGCATCCGCTGGTGCTGATCGCCAACGCGCGCGTTGCCGATCAGCGCACGCCGGAGCGCCCACTCAGTCTCGAGGTGCTGACCCACTGGCTGGCCGACAAGGCACGCCTGCCCTACCTCAAGATCGACCCGATGAAGATCGACGTCGCCGCGGTTACCCAGGTGGTCAGCCACGCCTGGGCGCTGCGCCACCGCGTGCTGCCGGTCAGGGCGACCGCGGGCGAGGTGACCTTCGCCACCGCCGAGCCGTTCGAGACGCGCTGGTCAACGGATCTGGCGCAGATGCTGCGCCGCGACGTGCACCGGGTGGTCGCCAACCCGATCGAGATCAACCGCTATCTGGGCGAGTTCTACGGCGTGCAGCGCTCGATCCAGCTGGCGCGCGACGCCAAAGGGGACGGTGACAGCAGCGGACTGCTCAACTTCGAGCAGCTGCTCGAACTGGGCAAGGCCGGCGAGGTCGGCGCCGATGACCGCCACGTGGTGCACATCGTCGACTGGCTGCTGCAGTACGCCTTCGAACAGCGCGCATCCGACATCCATCTCGAACCGCGCCGCGAGATGGGCCAGATGCGCTTTCGCATCGACGGCGTGATGCACAAGGTATTCGAGCTGCCGTCACCGGTGATGAGCGCGGTGACCGCGCGCATCAAGATCCTCGGCCGCATGGATGTGGCCGAAAAACGCCGCCCGCAGGACGGCCGCATCAAGACGCGTTCGGTCGGTGGCCGCGAGGTGGAGCTGCGCCTGTCGACCATGCCCACCGCCTTCGGCGAGAAGGTGGTGATGCGCATCTTCGATCCCGACATCGTGGTCAAGGCGTTCGCGCAGCTGGGCTTCGCGCCGGAGGAGGAGATCACCTGGCGCGCGCTGGTCGAGCGCCCGCACGGCATCGTGCTGGTCACCGGCCCCACCGGTTCGGGCAAGACCACCACGCTGTACTCGACGCTCAAACACTTGGCGCGGCCCGAGCTCAACGTGTGCACGGTCGAAGATCCGATCGAGATGGTCAGCCCCGAGTTCAACCAGATGCAGGTGCAGCCGGCGATCGACCTCGATTTCGCCGCCGGCGTGCGCACCCTGCTGCGCCAGGACCCCGACATCATCATGGTCGGCGAGATCCGCGACCTCGAAACCGCACAGATGGCGGTGCAGGCTTCGCTGACCGGGCATCTGGTGCTGTCCACCCTGCACACCAACGACGCCCCCAGCGCGGTGACGCGCCTGCTCGACCTCGGCGTGCCGCACTACCTGATCCAGTCGACGCTGACCGGCGTCGTCGCGCAGCGCCTGGTGCGCACGCTGTGCCCGCACTGCAAGCGCGAGATCGCGCTCGACCATGACGGCTGGCGCGCGCTGACCCACGGGCTGGCGCTGACGCCGCCGGCGCGGGCTTTCGGTGCGGTCGGCTGCATCGAATGCCGCAACACCGGCTTCCTCGGCCGCACCGGCATCTACGAGATGCTGCGCCTGAGCGCGCCGCTGCGCGGCATGATCGGGCCCGCCTTCGACAGCGGCGCCTTCGCCGCCGCCGCGCTGGCCGAAGGCATGCGTCCGCTCCGCCACTCGGCGGCGGCGCAGGTGGCGCGCGGCGTGACCACGGTCGCCGAGGTCCTCGGCGTGCTGCCGGCAGGCGAATGAGCGCGCATCCATCAGCGCGCGTTCACGCGCCGGCCGCGACAGGCCGTACCATGCCGGCCTCATGAAACCCGTCCTGATCGTGCAGACCGGCGCAGCGCCGGCCGAACTCCGCGCCCGCATGGGCGATTTCCCGCACTGGTTCCGCGTCGCGATGGCCCTGCGGCCCGCGCAGGTGCGGACCGTGCGCGTGGATCACGAGCAGGCGCTGCCGCCGCCGCGCATGCTCGCCGCCGCGGTGATCACCGGCTCGGGCGCGATGGTCAGCGAGCGCCTGCCGTGGAGCGAGCGGACCGCCGGCTGGATCCGCGACGCGATGGACGTCGACTTGCCGCTGTTCGGCGTCTGCTACGGCCACCAGCTGATCGCGCACGCACTGGGCGGACGCGTCGACTATCACCCGCAGGGTCGCGAGATCGGCACCCAGGCGATCACCCTGCTGCCCGGCGACGCGCACGATCCGCTGCTGCTGCGTCTGCGCGGCGGCTTCGCCGCGCACGCCACCCATGAGCAGAGCGTGCTCGAGCCACCTCGCGGCGCGCAGGTACTGGCGCGCTCGGCGCACGATGCACACCAGATCCTGCGCTACGGCCCGCAAGCGCTGAGCACGCAGTTCCATCCCGAGTTCAGCGTCGCCGCGATGCAGGCGTATATCCGCCGCCGCGCCGACGTCCTGCGTGGCGAGGGCCGCGACGTCGATGCCCTGCTCGCTGCAACGAGGCCCACGCCCGCGGCGCGCCGGTTGCTGCGCCGTTTCGTGCGCGCCGCGCTGCTGGGCAGCGCGCCACTGGCCGCCATGCCTACGGCGATCCGCCAGGTCCGCGCCGCCTGACGCGCGGCCGGTCAACGGCTGCTGCTAGCATCCGTTGGCCGCAGCGCCGCGGCTTGCCGGATGCCTCACGCTCATGCGCAAAGTCACCGTCGATCATGCCAGTGCCTGGATTTCTTCGGCATTCTCCTGCGTGCGCCGGTATCCGCAGGTGTTTCTGGGCATGGGCCTGATCCAGGCACTGATCGGACAGATTCCCCTGCTCGGCATCGTGGTGACCTGGCTGCTCGGCTTCGCCCTGACTGCCGGCGTCATGTATGCGGCTCGCGAGGCCGATCACGGTCGCGTACCGCGTCTGGGTCAGCTGTTTCAGGCCTTCGATGGCCAGTCACCGCTGGGGGCGCTGGTCGCGCTGTGCCTGCCGGGCGTTGCTCTGGTGCTGCTGCTGGTAATCGCGGTTGCGGTGCTGCTGGCCGGCAGCGTCGGCGGCGATGCGCAGCAGCTTCAGGCGCTGTCGAGCAATCCCCTGGCGATCTTGGGATTCCTCAAGGCGCACTGGGCGGCGCTTGCGTTGCTGGTGCTGGTCACACTGCTGTTGCAGGCCATGCTGACCTTTTTCGCGGTGCCGCGGGTGTTCTTCGACCGGCGCGGACCGTTCGCGGCAATCGCCGACAGCTTTCGCGCCAGTGCGCGCAACTTCGGTGCCTTCCTGCTGACCGGCGTGCTGATCGCGCTGGTGTTCATCGGACTCGGCATGCTGATCGGGGTGATCGTCTTGCTGCCGCTGCGGCTGATCGGGTCGAGCCTGGCCCAGATGGCTTTTGCCATCGTCCTCGGAACGCTGGTCAACGCGATCCAGGGGCCACTGATCTACGTTGCCTGGAAGGACGTGTTCGGCGCCGAGCCAGCCGCATCAGCCGATGGCGTGATCGAGGCGGCGATGTGAGTACGACGCACGGCCCTCAGCCGCGCAGACGCCGCGCCACCGCATTATGCGAGGCCAATGCGAACAGGATGCCGAAGCAGAAGCCGACAATGTGCGCCCACCAGACCACGGCACCGAAGCCGGGGCCGACGTAGGTGAACAGCACCTGCAGCAGGAACCACAGCCCGATCAGCAGCGCCGCCGGCACGCGCACGAATTCGAGATACGCCCCCAGCGGCAGCACCAGGCCCAGCCGCGCCCGCGGAAACAACGCCAGGTAGGCACCGACCACCGCCGACACCGCACCGCTGCAGCCGATGATCGGACCGTGCGCCGAGGGCAGACTGAGCGCGCCGCCGAGATTGGCCAACGCTCCTCCCAGCAGGAACAGCAGCAGGAAGCGCGGCGAACCCAGTGCGCGTTCCGCCGGCAGGCCGAAGATCATCAGGAACAGCAGATTGCCGGCCAGATGCAGCAGGTCGGCGTGGATGAACAGCGCACTGAACAGGCGCAAGCCGGCGAGCAGCGTCGCCACGCCCCACGGCGACGGCAGCGGATGCAGCAGATCGGCCGGAATGCTGCCCCAGCGCATCACCGCCGCCAGGCGCGCGATGGGCGGGGTCAACGCCAGCGCGAGA
The DNA here is from genome assembly GCA_035534135.1 of Rhodanobacteraceae bacterium. Lineage (GTDB taxonomy): Bacteria > Pseudomonadota > Gammaproteobacteria > Xanthomonadales > Rhodanobacteraceae > Metallibacterium. Next base: position 6,868 of record DATLSL010000006.1, read on the forward strand.
TAGCTGGCGACGCAGGCCGCGACCAGCAGCGGGGTGACCCAGCGCGGACCGGCCCGACGGCGCGATTCGATGTGGACGAACATGCCGGCTCAGGGCTGCTCGCGTGCGAGATGCGGTCCGTCGGGCTCGAGTGCGCTCAGTGCAAACAGGGTCTCGGGACCGACCACGGCGTCGGCACGGATGCCGAAGCGCCGCTGCAATGCACGCACACGGGTCGCCAGCGCGGCATCGAACGCGTCCGCATCGGCCGGCGGCGGCACGCCGGCGGCACGCGCCAGGGCATCGGCCAGCCACGCCACTGCATCGCCATGGTCGCCACGGCGCAGCGACAGCGGCATGGACGCCGGTACGCGAAAGCCCGCATAGAAGCGCCCGCGCCAGAGTGCCGCAAGCGCCGCCGGTGTCAGAACGAAATCGCGACCGCCGACATCCAGCGTCACGCGGTCGTCACCCACGCCCAGCAGCACCGCGTACCTGGCAGCGCCATCGAGCTGCAGCTCGAGGATCAGCGGCCGGTTGAAGCGCTGCAACTGCTCCAGGCTGCCGTTGCCGCTGACGCAGAAAAAGCCCGGAAAGATGCGCGCCTCGCACTGCGCTGCGGCCGCAACCGAGGTGTCCTGCGACGTCACCTGCCAGCGCGCCAGCAGAGTGCTCCAGGCCAGCAGGCGCGTGTCCTGCGCGGTGCTCAGAGCCTGCCGCAGCGCCAACGTATCGGCGACCGGATTGACGCTCGCCGGCGCCGGCGTCGCCGCACCCGTGGCGGACACCGGCCGCAGCCGCCACCAGCTCCAGGCCGCCGCCAGCAGGGCCAGCAACAGCGCCAGCAACAGGGCCGCGCGCAGCCAGCGCGCCCGTCGCGCCGCCGGCAGTACCGCGCGCGCTGCGCGGCGCACCATGTTTTCGTCGGCGACGGTATAGCCCGCGGCAGCAGTCAGTCGCAATGCGCGCTCGGCGACGCGGTTGATCAGCCGCGGCTGACCGCCGCTGGCCTGATGCAACGCGCGCAGCGCCAGCCGCGAGAACAGGTGCGGCGAGCCGCCGGCGACCGCCAGCCGGTGCTGCACGTAGGCGCGGGTGTCATCCTCATCCAACGGCGCCAGCTGTTGCAGGTCGTCGATGCGTTCGGCGAAGGCGCGCAACTCCGCGTGTTTGAGCCGCGCATCCAGCGTCGGCGTCGCCAGCAGCAACGCCTGCAACAGCGGCTGGCCCTCGGCGCGCGCATTGACCAGCAGGCGGATTTGTTCGAGCGTGGCATCCGGCAGTTGCTGGGCCTCGTCGACCAGCAGCAGCGCCGTGTGTCCGCGGGCGCGTTCGGCAGCGAGCGCCTGCTCGATGCGCTCGCCAAGCAGTGCCGCATTGCCGGTGGTGTCCGCGCCCAGTGCCGCGCCCAGGGTTTCCAGCAACGCCACGGCGTCGATGCGCGGCTGACGCAGGCGGATCACGCGCACCGCGGCAGGCAGCCGCGTCAGCAGCACTTCGGCGAGCAGGCTCTTGCCGCTGCCCAGCGCGCCGATCACCACGCGCAGCCCTGCCGATCCCTGAGGCAGCGTCGTCAGCCAGACATCGAGCAGGCGCGTCGCCTGCGCACCCAGGCTGGCAAAGCGCGGATCGGGTGCGAGCGCGAACGGCGGCTCGCGGCACTCGAGGGGTGTGGAACGCATGCGGTCACTCTAGCCGATCAGGCCGGCGTCCTGCGCGCGCTGCCGCCCAGCCGCGTCAACTCGGCCTTGAGCGCGGCGCCGTGCTCGCGCAGCCAGTCGCGCTGATCCTGATAGTCCGGCGTCAGCTCGCGCACCCAGGCCCAGAAACGCGGCGCATGGCTGCGCACCTTGAGATGACACAGCTCGTGCGCCAGCACATAGCGCAGCGCCGGCGGCGGCGCCAGTGCCAGCGCCAGATCGAGGGTGATGCGGTCGCGCGCGTCGAGGCTGCCCCACAGGCTGGACATCGGCCGCACCCGCAACGCCATCGGCGCCGCACCGAGGCGAGCCACGAACGGGCCCAGCCAGCGGGCAACGTCGCGGCGCAGTTCGGCGGCGAGATAGCCGCTGAGCAGGGCCTGTGCCCGCTGGCGTCCGCGCGCGCCGGACTCGGCCAGGACCACGCGCAGGCTGTCGCCGTGCGGTTCGATGCGCGGATAGGGCCCCTGCGCCCAGCCCAGGCGCACGCTCTCGCCGCGCAACGGGATCAGCGTCGGCTGGCCGACCGTCAACGGCGGCGGCGCCTCATCGAGATGCAGTTCATCGAGCTTGCGTTCCAGCCAGTCGGCGTGCTGGCGCAGAAAGGCAAATACCTGCGCCGGATGAGTGCCGTTCGGATAGCTCAGGTGCGCGCCGGTCGCGGTGACGGTCAGACGCAGCCGGCGTGCACGCGGATGTGCGCGCTTGAGCACGCGGATGGTGCCGCCGCGTGCAGTCGCCAGTTCCAGCCAGTTGTCGTCGTCACCCGTGCGCATCGCCTCGCTCCGCGCCCCGCGGCGACGTCCTCAGACCGCGCCGGGACGGGGCAATCCAAACCACTCCTCCAGCTTGTCCAGCAGCCGCTCCAGCTCCAGGGTCATCAGCGCAAAGCGGGCATCGATTTCAGCCGCGGCCGACTCGCGCGCGCTGCTGTCGAGCTCGCCCTGCACCACGTCCAGGAACCGCAACTTGCGCAGACACAGATCCTCGCCCAGGACGAACGCCAGCCGGCCGTCGAATTCGAGGCCCAGCTGGGCCACCTGCTTGCCGGACTTGAGATGCTCCCGGACCTCCTCGCTTTCAAGCGCCTGCCGGCGGCAGCGGACCACCGCACCCTGGGCGCTGGCCGGGTCGCGCAGCTCGCATTCGTCGCCCAGACTCAGACTTGCAGGCAGCTTGCCACGACTCAGCCAGTCCGTCATGAGCAGACGCGGCGCCTGTTCGGGGGCCAGCGGCAACGCAGGAAAGCTGTCCAGCGCCTGGCGCAGGGCGGTCAACGCCTGCTCGGCCGCCTTGCGGCTGGAAGTATCCAGGACCACCCAGCCGTTTTTCCTGTCCAGATAGGCACTTAGCTGTGATGGCCGGGCAAAGGCGCGCGGCAGAAGCTCCTCCAGCACGGCCTCCTTGAGGCGTTTGCGCTCGCGTCCGCCGACATTCTGCCCGCGCTGCGCGGCCACTGCGCGCACCCGCCGCGCCAGCTCGGCGTTGATCACCGCCGCCGGCAGCAGCTTGTCCTCGCGGCCCAGGGTCAGCAGCGTGCAGGCGCCGATGCCGATGCTGAGCGGCCCCTCCCCGGGGCCCAGCGGCGACACGAAGCCGTGGGTGGCCAGCTCCAGCGGGCCGACCGGCCGCAGACGCTGCGCATCCAGCGCGGCGTCGAGCCGGTCGAGTGCGGCCGCCGTCTCGGCGGAAAAGCGGAACAGGGTCAGATTGCGAAAGAACATGGACAGGTCCCGGCAGGAAAGACAGCGGATGAAGAGCGCAGGCGACGGATCGGCCGCGCGCTGGCGCCGAACGCATCAGGGATACGGCGTGCGGTGTGCGAATCAGGCCAGCCAGGCGTGGGCATCCGCGCGCGGACCGTCGGCGCGTGCACCGAGGCCGGCGAAGTCGAACAGCGCGCGATCGACCAGCTGCGCGGGCGCGACGTGGCCCAGCGCGCGGAAGATCGTCTCCAGCCGCCCGGGCTGCTGGCGTTCCCAGTCATCCAGCATGCGCCGCACCTGCTTGCGCTGCAGGTTCTCCTGTGCGCCGCACAGGCTGCAGGGGATGATCGGGAACTGTCGCCACGCCGCGTAGGCGGCAAGGTCGTCCTCGGTGCAGTACGCCAGCGGGCGGATCACCACGTGCTTGCCATCGTCGGAGCGCAGCTTCGGCGCCATCGCCTTGAGGCTGGCGTGGTGGAACAGGTTGAGGAAGAACGTGGCGAGAATGTCGTCGCGGTGATGACCCAGCGCGATCTTGGTGAAGCCCTCGCGTTCGGCATAGGCGTACAGCGCACCGCGGCGCAGACGCGAGCACAGGCTGCACATCGTCTTGCCCTCGGGAATCACCCGCTTGACCACGCTGTAGGTGTCCTGCTCGAGGATGTGGAACGCCACTCCCCGTGCGCGCAGATAATCGGGCAGCACGTGTCCGGGGAAGCCCGGCTGTTTCTGGTCGAGATTGACCGCCACCAGCTCGAAGCGCACCGGTGCCTTCGCCTGCAGCAACAGCAGGATGTCGAGCAGGGCGTGCGAATCCTTGCCGCCGGACAGGCCCACCAGCACCTTGTCGCCGTCCTCGATCAGGTTGAAGTCGGCGATCGCCTGGCCGACCTGGTGACGCAGGCGTTTGGCGAGGCGCTGAGCCTCGTGCTGCAGCTTGCGGTCGGTGGCGGCGGGCGGGGCGACGGCGGACATGGGGGGTTCGCTGCGGCGGCAAGACGCGCATTGTACGGTGCCGGGTTGTCATGTTCCGCGGCGCAACGGGCGCTAGACTGCGCCCTCACCCGGAACGCCCATGCATTTCGACGACCCCGCCCACGTCGCCCGGCTGCTGGCCGAACTGCGCAGCGAGCACCGCGACCTCGATCTGGCGATCGAGCGGCTGGCGCTGGCCACGGTCAGCGATCAGCTGCAGCTGACGCGCATGAAGAAGCGCAAGCTCAAGCTCAAGGACATGATCGCCTACCTCGAGAGCAAGCTGATTCCGGATCTCGACGCCTGAACGCGACCCTGACCGCCCTCGCTCCACTGCTGCTCGCCGACACGCGGGTACGCCTCGAACCGCTGTCGCCGGCGCACGCCCCGGCGCTGGAAACCGCCGCCGCCGACGGCCGCCTGTGGGAGCTGTTCTATACCGCGGTGCCGGCACCGGGCGAGGCCGCGGCCGACATTGATGCCGCACTGCGCGGCCAGGCCGAGGGCCGCATGCTGGCGTTTGCGGTGCGCGAAATCGCCAGCGACACGATCATCGGCAGCACCCGCTATTGCAACATCGACGCCGGACTGCCGCGGCTGGAGATCGGCTACACCTGGTACGCCGCGCGCTGGCAGCGGACGCACGTCAACACCGCCTGCAAGCGCTTGCTGCTGGCGCACGCCTTCGAGGGCATGGGCTGCGTGGCGGTGGAACTGCGCACCGACCTGCTCAATCTGGCCTCGCAGCGCGCCATCGAGCGCCTCGGCGCACGCCGCGACGGCATCCTGCGCCAGCACCAGCGCCGTCGTGACGGCAGCGTGCGCGACACCGTGGTGTACAGCCTCACCGCCGCCGAATGGCCGGCGCTGCGCGCGCAGCTCGATCTGCGACGGGCGCGCGCGACGGGCGACTGAGCGACGCCGCAGCGCTCCTGCGAGGTTGCTTTCAATCGATGCGGCGGGTAGCCCGGATGGAGTCCCATGGGGGGCGGAATCCGGGGCTCGCTGCAGCATCCTTCCCGGATTCCGCTGCGCTGCATCCGGGCTGCGCGGTTTTCATGTCGTGATCGCGAACGGGTATCAAAAAGGCAACGCGAGGTCGGCTTGCACCGCCAGCAACTGCGCACGAAAGATGTCCTGGATGCGCTTGAGTGCCGCCTCGTCGTCGGCGTCGAAACGCAGCACCAGCATCGGCGTGGTGTTGGACGCGCGTACCAGACCCCAGCCATCCGGCCAGTCGGCGCGCACGCCGTCGATGCTGGTGATGCGGGCGCCGTCGAATTGCGCCCTGGCGCGGAAGCGCTCGATGAAGGCGTAATGCTCACCTTCCTTCATCGCGATCTTGAGCTCGGGCGTGGACACACCCTTGGGCAGGGTGGCGAAGATTTGCTCCGGCGTGCGCTTTTCATGACCACCAGCGAGGATTTCCAGCAGCCGCGCGGCAGCGTAGATGCCGTCGTCGAACCCGTACCAGCGTTCGCGAAAGAAGAAATGCCCGCTCATCTCGCCGGCCAGCGCGGCGTCGGTCTCGCGCATCTTGGCCTTGATCAGCGAGTGGCCGGTGCGCCACATCAGGGGACTGCCGCCGTGCTTGAGGATCAGCGGCTGCAGGTGGCCGGTACACTTGACGTCGTAGATGATGGTGGCGCCCGGATCGCGGGTCAGCACGTCCATCGCGAACAGCATCAGCAAGCGGTCGGGGTAGATGATCTCGCCGTCGCGGGTGACCACGCCGAGACGATCGCCATCGCCGTCGAAGGCAAGCCCGAGATCCGCGCCCATGCGCTTGACCGACAGGATCAGGTCGGCGAGGTTGCGCGGATCGGACGGATCGGGATGATGGTTGGGGAAGCTGCCGTCGACGTCGCAGTAGAGCGGAATCACCTCGCCGCCGATGCCTTCGAGCACCTGCGGTGCCACCGCACCGGCGATGCCATTGCCGCAGTCGACCACGATCTTCAGCTTGCGCTCGGCCTGCAGTTCAGACGTGATGCGCCCGATGTAGTCGGGCAGCACGTCAATGCTGCGCGTACTGCCGGCCCTCGCCTCGCTCAGACGACCCTCGGCGATGCGCGCGTAGAGGTCCTGGATGGCGTCTTCCGCCAGCGTCTCGCCGCCGACCACGATCTTGAAGCCGTTGTAGTCGGGTGGATTGTGGCTGCCGGTCACTGCCACACCGCTGCCGGTGTTGAGCAGATAGGTGGCGAAGTACACCACCGGCGTCGGCACCGCGCCGATGTCGATGACGTCGATGCCGGCCGCGCGCAGGCCATCGGCCAGGGCCGCGCTCAGCTCGGGGCCCGAATGGCGGCCGTCACGGCCGACCACGATCTCGCGCAGGTTCAACTCGCTCATGCGACTGCCGATTGCCTGGCCAATCAATCGGGCGATTTCGGCGGTCAGCGTGCTGCCGACCACACCGCGGATGTCATAGGCGCGAAAGATACTGCGCTCCACCGCCACCGCTGCCGGTGGCGCCGCGGGCTTGGCCGCGACGGGCGCGGCGACTGGATCGGCAGCCGTCGCAGTGGGCGCGGCGACGCTGGTGCGAAGCACATCGGTCAAGGTGGGTTCCTCAGGATGCTGGATGGATGACATCGCCGCGTGCCGCGCGCGCAGCCACAGCAGCACGATGGCGCCGGCCAGCGCCAGCAACAGCAGCGCCAGCGCGGTGGCGAAGGAGCGGGTCAGCACAATGTAGTACTCGGGCGGCAGCGCCACCACGCGCAACAGACTGCCCGGCACCGGCAACCCGGTGTCCTCGGCGCCGGGAGCGCCGCTGCCGCCACGCGAAAGAATCACCAGGTCGCCGCGGCCGTCGCCCTGACGCAACTCGAGACGTCCCCCCGCGGTGTCCACCGAGGCAAAACGGTAGGCCAGCGGCGCGAACGGCAGCGCCACCCAGGCATAGCCGATGACGCGACCGCCGCTGTCGATCGGATCGACCAGGCTCAGCACGCGGTCGGCGCCGATGCCGCGCACCTCGATCGGCGCCACGCCGCCGCTAGCCTGCGCACGTACCAGCTGCGCCGCCTTGGCATAACCGAAACGGCGAAAGTCGGCGTGGAGCACGTCCTTCAGGGCCGGCTCGAACACTTCCACCGCCAGCGCGTTGGGCAGTAGCACCTTGAGCCGCTGCGCCGCGGCGGCGCGTCCGGCGGCATCACCGGCGGCCAGATCGGTCACCAACGCCGGATCGTGCAGCGCTTGCGCCAGCTCGACCTGCGCACCCTGCACCACCGATCCCAACGTATCCACCACAGCTGCACGCGCGCGCAGCAGATCGTCGCTCACACTGGTTTCGCGACGGATCAGATACGCCTGCCAGCCGGCAAAGATCACGAAGGCCAGAAGCAAGGTGGCGCCGGCCAGCAGCAGCAGTCGCGCCAGATCCAGGCGCTCGGCCACACCCCGCAGGTGCTGCGCCCAGGCGGCTGATGCGCTGCTGCGTGCCTTCGCCGCCATGCGGTCTCCTCCCCGACTCAGCCGATGCCCGTGGAGCCGAATCCGCCCGCGCCGCGGGCACTGGGATCGAAGGTCTCCACCCGCTGCAACCGCGGCCGCGCTACTGGCATGAACAGGATCTGCGCGATGCGATCACCAACCGCGATGGTAAACGGCACCTGCGTGCGGTTCCAGCATGACACCATCAGCGGCCCCTGGTAGTCGGCGTCGATCAGGCCGACCAGGTTGCCGAGCACGAGCCCGTGGCGGTGACCGAGGCCTGAGCGCGGCAGGATCAGCGCGCACCAGCCGGGATCGCCGATGTGGATCGCCAGCCCGGTCGGCACCAGCACGCTGTTGCCGGGCGCCAACGTCAGCGCCGTGTCCAGCGCCGCGCGCAGGTCCATCGCCGCGCTGCCCGCGCTGGCGTAGTCCGGCAGCGGAATCTCGGCGCCGAGGCGCGGATCGAGCACGCGGAAGCGGACGTCGATCACGCCACCGCCCCGCGCGCCGCCGCATGGCGCGCGGCGATTGCCGCGATCAAATCCTGCGCCAGCTGCGGCTTGGGGGCGCGCGGCAGGCTGGCATGGCCGTCGCACCAGTACAGCTCGAGCGCGTTGTCGTCGGTCTCGATGCCCAATCCATCGCCGACACGGTTGGCGGCGATCAGGTCGATGCCCTTGCGCACGAGCTTGGCGCGGGCGTGGACTTCGAGATCCTCGGTCTCGGCGGCAAAGCCGACCAGAAACGGCCGCCGCGGCAGCGCCGCCAGCGCGACCAGAATGTCGGGATTTTCCACCAGCGCCAGGCTCAGCGCGGCGCCGGATTTCTTGATCTTGCCGACGCTGGTCGCGGCGGGCCGGTAGTCGGCTACCGCCGCGGCGGCGATCACGATGTCGGCTTCGGTCGCCGCCGCGGTCATCGCCGCCAGCATCGCGCGCGCACTGCGCACGTCGATGCGCGTCACGCCGGCAGGCGTCGGCAAACTCACCGGCCCGGCGATCAGCGTCACCTGCGCGCCGGCCGCCTGCGCCGCAGCAGCGATCGCGAAACCCATGCGCCCGGAACTGCGGTTGCCGATGAAGCGCACCGGGTCGAGGTCCTCGTGAGTCGGTCCGGCGCTGACCACGACGCGACGCCCGGCCAGCACGCCGTCCAGCGGAATCCGCCGCAGCGCAGCGACGATGTCTGCGGGTTCGACCATGCGCCCGGGCCCGGTCTCGCCGCAGGCCTGGTCGCCGACCGCGGGCCCCAGCAGTTCGACGCCGCGCGAGCGCAGCGTGACGACGTTGGCCTGCGTGGCCGGATGCGCCCACATCACGTGATTCATCGCCGGCACCAGCAGCGGCGGTCGTTCGCTGGCCAGGCACAGTGTGGTCAGCAGATCGTCGGCGCGGCCGTGGGCCAGTCGCGCGATCAGATCGGCGGTCGCCGGTGCGATGACGATGCGCTCGGCCCAGCGCGCCAGCTCAATGTGGCCCATCGCCGCTTCGGCCGCGGCGTCCCACAGACTGCTGCGCACCGGCTGACCGGACAAGGCCTGGAAGATGGTCGCGGTAACGAAGCGCTCGGCATTGGCGGTCAGCACCACGCGCACCTCGGCGCCGGCGTCGCGCAAGCGCCGCGTCAGCTCGCAAGCCTTGTAGGCGGCGATGCCGCCGCTGACGCCGAGCAGGATGCGGGAGGGAACCGAAGCCGATGCGCGCATGTAAGGCGGAGCCGACAGCCGCGAGACGAGCTAGCTTACCGGAATCGACCGCGCGCTCCGCTGGGCGTGCCGGCCCGATCGCATCATCATGCTGCCGTGAGCATCCGTGACTGGCCCGCCGCCGAACGCCCGCGCGAACGCCTGTTGACGCAGGGCGCAACGGCGCTGAGCCACGCCGAGCTGATCGCCGTGCTGCTGGGCAGCGGCGTGCGTGGCGCCAGCGCCATCGACCTCGCTCGCCGCCTGCTGACCGAAACCGGCGGCTTGACTGCGCTGCTGGCCGCGCCCGCACCGGCGCTGCGCGGGCTGGGCCCGGCCAAGCGCGCCCGCCTCAGCGCCGCGCTGGAACTGGCGCGGCGCAGTCTGGGCGAGCAGTTGCGCGATCGCCCCGCGCTCAGCAGTCCGCAGGACAGCGCCGAGTTCCTGCGCGCGCAATTGCGCGATCGCCCCTACGAGGTGTTCGCGGCGCTGTTTCTGGACACGCGCCACCGCGTACTGGCCTTCGAGGAGCTGTTCCGCGGCACGCTCGATGGCGCCTCCGTCCACGTGCGCGAAGTGGTGCGCGCCTGCCTGCGCCACAATGCCGCGGCGGTGATCCTGGCGCACAACCATCCCTCCGGCGTCGCCGAACCCAGCGCCGCGGATCGCGCGATCACGCAGGAGCTCAAGCACGGCCTCGGTCTGATCGGCGTGCGCGTGCTGGACCATCTGGTGATCGGCGACGGCGCACCGGTGTCGCTGGCCGCCTTGGGCTGCTGCTGATCGACAGCTCAGGAGCCCGGATGCAGCCCAGCGCAATCCGGAAACCGCGCAAGCCACGCCCCGATTCCGGCCTGTGGCCTCCATCCAGGCCACGCGCTCTGGGATATTGCTGAGCGAAGGCGCAAAGAGAACGGCGCGGGTGTCACCGCCGCGCCGTTCGGTCCCACCGCGACGTTGGAGAGGGGCAGGCCCTCGTTCCGCCGGGGAGAGAGCCGCCGGAACCGCGCCATCATCGGCAGCAGCGATGACACCGCGATGACGAGACACTCGCCGCGCGGCTCCATGCATGCGCACGCTTGCAGCCACAGCCGGCGCCTCGACTGCGGGTCCGCGGATCTGCGCTCAACAGGGGCGGTTGCCAACCGCAGCGACACGGCCCGCAAGTTATGCACAGCCGCGATCACGGTGGCTTGCGCATGAGTGTCAATGTCAAGTCACAGATCATCAACACAGTTCATTGTTTATATTTATCTTCTTCCACCGGAATCGGTGCCGGGCGCAGATACGCCCCCCTGGCGTGGAGCAGGCCCGACAACAGCCCACAGAGTTATCCACAGGGCCCAACGGCGCGCCAAGGCTCGGCTCCCGAGTCGCGCAGCGGACGCTTGCTGCTACCATCGCGGGCTTCCTGCCGACCCCGACCTGCGACGTGAAACAGCCGCTGCGCGCCTTGCTGCTCGACGCCCTTGCCGCCCTGCAACAAACCGGCGCCCTGCCGCCGCTGCCGGCACCCGCGTTCACCCTCGAGCGCACCCGGAACCGCGCTCATGGCGATTTCGCCAGCAATCTGGCGCTGACCCTGGCCAAGCCCGCCGGCCGCAAGCCGCGCGAGCTGGCCGCGGCGCTGGTCGCGGCGCTGCCCGCGCATCCGATGCTGGCGCGCGCCGAAGTGGCCGGCCCCGGCTTCATCAACCTGTTCCTCAGCCCGGCGGCGTTTCATGCCGAGGCTCTGCGTGCGCTGCGCGAGGGCGCCGGTTATGGCCGCAACGCCGGTGGCGGCGGGCGCCGCGTCGGCGTCGAGTTCGTCTCCGCCAATCCGACCGGGCCGCTGCACGTCGGCCACGGCCGCGCCGCGGCGATCGGCGACTGCCTCAGCCGTCTGCTCGAAGCCAGCGGCTGGGCAGTGACGCGCGAGTTCTACTACAACGACGCCGGCGCACAGATCGCCAACCTGGCGCAGTCGGTGCAGGCGCGCTGCCTCGGCATCGAACCCGACGACGCACGCTGGCCGACCGACGGCTACCGTGGCGATTACATCCGCGAGCTGGCGCGCCGCTTTCTCGCCGGTGAGTCGGTCACGGCCGATGGCCACGTCGTCGTCGCCAGCGGCGATGCCGGCGATCTCGACGCCCTCCGCCACTTTGCCGTCGCCGCCCTGCGCAACGAGCAGGACCTCGACCTCAAGGCCTTCGGCGTGCACTTCGACGTGTACTTCTTGGAATCGTCCCTCTACACCGATGGCAAGGTCGAGGAGACCGCGCGCGAACTGGTCGCCCACGGCCACACCTACGAGGACGGCGGCGCGCTGTGGCTGCGCAGCACGGACTTCGGCGACGACAAGGATCGCGTGATGCGCAAGTCCGACGGCAGCTATACCTATTTCGTGCCGGACGTCGCCTACCACCTGAGCAAGTGGCAGCGCGGCTACGCCCGCGCGATCACCGAGCTGGGCGCCGACCACCACGGATCGCTGATGCGGGTGAAGGCCGGCCTGCAGGCGCTGGAAGCCGGTATCCCGCAAGGCTATCCCGAATACGTGCTGCACCAGATGGTCACGGTGCTGCGCGGCGGCGAGGAGGTCAAGCTCAGCAAGCGCGCCGGCGGCTATCTGACGTTGCGCGAGCTGATCGACGAAGCCGGCCGCGACGCGACGCGCTGGTTCCTTGCCGCGCGCAAGGCCGACTCGCAGCTGACCTTCGACCTCGATCTGGCGCGCGCGCAGAGCAACGACAACCCGGTCTACTACGTGCAGTACGCCCATGCGCGCATCGCCAGCGTGCTGCGCCAGGCGACCGAGCGCGGACTGGCCCACGACGCCGCGCGCGGCACGGCGGCGCTGGCGCGACTCGACAGCGCGCATGAGCAGATCATGCTGGTCGAGCTGTCGCGCTATCCTGAGGTGGTGGATGCCGCGGCGGCGCAGCTCGAACCGCATCTGATCGCGCAGTATCTGACCGAGACCGCCCACGCCTTCCACACCTGGTACAACGCGCAACAGTTTCTGGTCGAGGACGCCGATCTGCGCGACGCGCGCCTGCTGCTGGCGCGGGCCGTGCAGCGGGTGCTGGCCAACGGTCTCGACCTGCTGGGCGTATCCGCTCCGGAGAGTATGTGATGGCAATCAAACGCGGCAAGCAGGCCGTGCGCGGCGGCGGCATTCCCGCCTGGGTGCTGTTCGGCGTCGGCGTGCTGGTCGGCGCCGCGGCGATGGGCTATGCGGTCAAGCGCGACTGGGTACCCAGCCTGCGCACACACGAGCTGCCCACGCCCAACCCCGAGGCCAAGCCGGTCGGCCCCGGCGAGTCCGGTATCGCCGACGGCGGCAGCGCCAAATCCAAGCCCAACTTCGACTTCTACCAGGTGCTGCCGGAAAAAGAGGTCGTGATCCCCGACGCCGAACTGTCCGCCAAGGCCAAAGCCGAGGCGCTGGCGAAAGCCCAGCAGGCGCCCGGCACCGTGGCGGCCGCTGCCAGCACGACGGGGCGCTACCTGCTGCAGGTCGGCTCGTTCCCCGGCGCGGACCAGGCCGACGCCTCCAAGGCCAAGCTGGCACTGCAGGGTTTCGTCGCCAACGTGCAGCCCGTCGTGATCAAGGGCGAAACCTGGTACCGCGTGCGGCTGGGCCCGTACCGTGACGCAGGCACTCTGGAAAAGGTCAAGCAGCAGCTGGCCGGTGCCGGAATTCCCGCGATCGCGCTGAAAGAAAAAAACTGATTCGTCGCATGGATTGAGTGCCGCCGCCCGGCGACGCCAGCGCATGGCGCCGGCCGCGCAACGCGACGGCGCTGCACGCGACTCGACCCCTCACGCGCGGCCGGCGTAGCCCAGCACGCGCGCCGGCAGGAACAGCAGCGCGCGGAGCAGCGCGAACAGCGCCTCGAAGCCGATGCCCAGCAACCGGAACGGCAACGACAGCAGCCATACCAGCGGCGCCAGCACCAGGGCGAGCAGTGCGATCGGCCAGCACAACACGAACAGGATGCACCAGCCGACAAACAGGATCAGGGCTTTCATGGTGGAGTTCTCGTGGGCTTGAACTACAGGCGCTGTGGTCTCTAACGCAAAGCTAATACCGATACTCGTCGAAGAATCCATCGTCCACATCGTAGCGGGTAACTGGGCGAAGCCCGAGCTCGAGCGACGCGAAAAGACTGACAAGCTTCTCGCCATCCACAAGCTTTATGGGCGGAGTTCCGTCACGTGTCGCTTCGCGACGGACCCGGCAGCCGCGGGTGACAACCCATGGAGTGCGCGTCCATCACGCAGATCCTTCACTGCGTTCAGCGACAAACCCACTCGGGGTGACGAAGCTCGGAATGTTCGATACGCCCTCAGCCCGGCCTGCGCTTCAACCGGATCAGTGCCGAGATGTCGTCGTCGGCATGGCCGCGGGCCATCAGCTTGGAGTAGTCGGCCAGCGATTTCTCGATCACGCTGCGGTCGGTGCCGGCGCGCTCGGCGATGCCGCGCACGATGGCCAGATCCTTGTGCAGCAGGCCGAGCTTGAAGCCGACGGCGTACTCGCCGCGCAGCATGGTCGCGCCGCGCTTGTCGAGGAACCAGTTGCCGGCCGCACCGGCGGCCAGCGTCGGCAGCAATTGCTCGGGCGCCAGTCCCAGCGCCTCGCCCAGCGCCAGACCCTCGCACACCGCCTGCGCGATGCCGGCGACCAGTACCTGGTTGACCGCCTTGGTCGCCTGCCCGCTGCCGACGGCACCCATGTGGGTGACACGCGCGGCGTAGGCCTCGAGCACCGGACGCGCGCGCTCCAGCGCAGCCGCATCGCCGCCGACCATCACCGACAGCTTGCCGTTGCGCGCGCCCTCGACGCCACCCGACACCGGCGCATCGAGAAACTGCACACCGGCGGCGGCCAGCAGCGCGGCTGCCTGGCGCGCCGTCTCCGGCGCCACGGTGGAGTGGTCGATGACGATCGCACCGGGCTGCAGGCCGGGCAGCAGTGCCTGCACGATGGTCAGCACATCGGCATCGGCGGTGACGCACAGCGCGATCACGTCGCACTGCGCCGCCAGCGCCGCGGGTGTGGGTGGCGCGGTCACAGCCAACTCGGCGGCCAGCGTCTCGGCCTTGGCGTGGGTGCGGTTTCCGACTGCGACCAGCAGGCCGCGTGCGTGCAGATGGCGAGCCATGGGGAGGCCCATCGCGCCCAGGCCGATGAATCCGGTTTTCGGTGTGCTCATGTGTAGTCGATCCTTTGAAGGTGCCGGCGATCCGGCGAACCATCCCTGGTGCGTGGTACCGGCCCGGCCGTCCTGGCCGGGCGTTCGCGAGCGCGCGATCAGCCACTGGCTGATCGCTGGCGCGCTCGCTCACCCCATCGCGCCCAGGCCGATGAATCCGGTTTTCGGTGTGCTCATACCGCGTGACTCCGTTTGCGCTTTCGTGAACCGCCGCCACATCGCGCCGTGGCGCCGATCGAATGGGCCCGAGATGGGGCTCGGTGCTGCGCGCACAAGGCGCGCCGGAAACGCTCAGGCCAGCATGCGCAGCAGGCGCAGTCCGTGTCGCAGCGCGTGCATGCCGCCGCGGCCGAACCCGCGCAGCGGTACAGCAATCAGGCGCGCAGCGATGAAGCCGGCAGCCAACGCCACAGCGGTCGCCAGTACCGGATGCGCGGCCAGCCGCGAGCGCAGGGCCGCGGCCGCGGGGGCGATGGCGCCGCACACACGCGCCGCATCAGCCCGCGCCGTCTGCACCGCCGCGCGATCGCTGAGCAGGCTCATGGCGGATCACGCTTGCCGATCAGGCTCTGCAGCGCTGCGCGCACCTCGGCACGCGTACCCGGCAGGCTCAGCCAGCGCAGGCCGAGTCGCAACAGCGCGCGCGCGCCGAACAGCGCCAGCAGCAGCACCAGAGCCGTCAACGCCAGGCCCGCACCCAGCGATCCGGTGACGTGCAGCAGCAGCCAGATCAGCAGGATCACCAGCGTCAGCAGCAGAAACAGCAGCAGCAGCACGGTCGTCAACAGTGCCCACACCGCCAGCCGCACGCCACGCCAGGCCAGCCGCAACTCGGCGCGCGCCAGCCGCGCCAGCGCACCCAGCAGGGTGCCGGCCGCCGTGACGGCGGTCGCCAGATCGTCCAGCACTCCGGCAGGGGGCGCGGGCGCGTCCGTGGCGCCCGGCGACGCGGCGTCCGTGCGCTCGTCCTCCGCGGCCATGCGTCAGCGCCGGCTGAGCCGGCCCAGCAGCCAGCCGGCGGCCACCGCGATCAGCACCGCCTGGGTCGGCTTCTCACGCACATAGTCGCGCGCCTGGTCCATCCAGTCGCCGGCATGTTCCAGCGCCTGATCGAGCGCCTCGCGGCCCTTCTCTTTCGCGCGCGCGGCACCGTCGGCGGCCTTGGTGGCCGCGCCGGCGGTGGCGTCGGTGGCGCGATGCAGGCCCTGCTCGATACGTTCGGCGGCGGCATCCAGCGCTTCGCGTGCCTGCTTGACGGCCGCGGATTCGGCGCGCTTGGCGCGTTCGGCCGTATCGCGGAAGCCGTCGTCGTGCGCGCCCGGCGCGGGATTCGTCTCGGGGATGGTCTTGCTCATGCTCGGTACTCCTTGACCGCGTGGCCGGAACAGCCACGAGCGCCTAGTGTGGACCTGTGCGCGCACGCCTGCAGTGGCAGCGTCTGCGGCTCAGGCGCGCAGGACCGGATTCATGCTGTAGGTTCCGGTCAGCACCGCCTCGGCCAGCACATGGCCGCGCAACGCCGGCTCGACCTCGGCCCAGGTGAAGCGGCCGGGCAAGTCCAGACGGGGCACGTCCAGCGCGAGCAGGCGAAAGTGATAGTGATGCAGCAGGGTGTCGTTCCAGGGCGGGCAGGGACCGTCGTAGCCGTAGTAGTCGCCGCTCATGGCGGAATCATGGGCGAACCAGCCGGTATAGTCGTTGAGGCCCTGGCGGCTGCCGGCGGGACCGGGCGGATTGCGTTTGCCACGCGCGGTGATGCCGTCGCTGGCGCTGCCGGCGGCGATCTCGCGCAGATCCGCGGCGATGTCGATCAGCAGCCAGTGCACGAAGGCCACCCGCGGCAGATCGGCAGGTACCGTGCGGCCCGCCTGGTTGGCGTCGTCACCGCGACTGGGGACGTCGGTATCGATGCAGGTCAGCACGAAACTGCGCGTGCCCGGGGGCACGTCGTCCCACGCCAGTTGGGGGTTGCGATTGGGCGCGAACGCGAACGGGCCGTCCGTGCCGGGCTGGCCGAAGGCGAATTCAGCCGGGATGGCCTGGTCGGGAGCGAAGCTGCGGCTGCGGAGCTGCATGGCGCGGTCCTCGGACTACGAAGGTCTTTCCAGCGTGGGGTCGCGGCGCCGCGAGTCAAGCGTTGCGCAACGGCTGACCCGCTATCCCAACTCGGCCAGCGCGCCACCCAGCAGGGCGCGATAGTGCTCGAGATGGCCGCGCGGAAAACGCGTCGGCAAGCCCAGTGCACGCGCCGCCGCCGCGGCCTGCGGCCCGTCCTCGAGGCGCTCGCGACCCAGCCACTGCGCCAGCGCAGCGCGGCTGGCGCTGTCGCCATCGAGCAGCGCATCCATGTCCACCGCATGCGTCGGCAGCACGCGCGCGGCGAAGTCGAACTGGCTCTGCGCAGCGCGCAGCCAGCGCGCCAGCCGCTGCGGATCGTCGTCGGCATAGCCACGACGATAGCCGAACGCCAACCAGTCCAGCAGGCAGGCCGCGGGGTCGCGCGCGGCGATCAGCAGGCGCACGCCGGGCAGCACGCGCTTGAGTACCGGCAGCACGCGCGCATCCAGATGCGGCAGCCAGTCCACCACCAGCGTATCGGCGGCGGCGCCGAGGCGTTCGTGGCCGCGCGCATAGCGCCGCGCCAGCACCTCCAGTTCGCCCGTCGCGAGCGCGCCCAGCAAACGCGGATCGGCGGCAGTCGCCAGAAAGTCGCTGCCGCCGTCGAGGTGGTCGCGGCGCAGACGCACGTCGGGCTGATCGGCCAGCAGCGCCGCGAGACGATCGGCGCCGGCGCCGGGCAGACCGACCAGCAGCAGCGGTGGCGCATGGCGCGCGCGCGCCGACCCCGGCAACGCCGCCAGCGCCTGCAACGTCTCGGCGTAGATGGCGAGGTCCGGCAGCGCCGGCAGCGGACCGGCATCGATGCGCTGCTGCTCGCGGAACGCCAGCAGCGCCTCGGCATGGCGACCGGCACCGTCATGCGCCAGACCCAGCAGATGAAAACGCTGTCGCGTCTGGCGGTCGATCAGGCGCTCGCGATCGAGCGTGGCGAGGCGGTCGCGAGCGAGGTTGTAGGCACCGGCGCGAAGCGCGGCGCGCGCGCGCAACAGGGTCAGCGGTGTCCAGCGCCCGCGTGCGGCAGCGTGCTCGGCCTCGCTGTCGGCGGCATCGAAGTCGCCGCTGCGTTCCAGCGCCAACGCCAGATCGCCGTGCAGCGAGCCGATCTCGGGATAACGGGCGACGCCATCGCGCCACAGCGCCAGCGCCTCCGCGACCCGGCCGCGTCCCTGCAGCAGTTCGGCCAGCAGGGAGCGCGCGGCGTGTGCGGCGGGATGGGCCTCGACAAACGCGGCAAGACTCTCGCAGGCCGGCGCGGAAAGGCCCTGATCGTTGAGACTGCGCGCGCGGCCCAGCGCGGCGCGCTCTGAGGCCGGATCGCGCGCCAGTGCGCGCTCGAACCACGTTCGCGCTTCGACAGCGGCGGCGCGCGCGAGGGCCACGTCACCGCGCCCCGCCAGCGCTGCGGAGGCAAACTGCGGATGCTCGAGCAGGGCATCGAAAGCCTGCACGGCAGCGTCGAAACCCCGGCGCCGCAACTCGACGTCGCCCAGCAGCAGTCGCGCGTAGGCGTAGTCGGGCTGTCGCGCCAACGCGTTTTCGAACGCACGCACGGCAAAGTCGTAGTGGCCCTGCGCCAGCAGGGTCAGGCCGAGGCTGACCTGCGCCGTCGGCTCGTCGGGCAGCAGTTCGATCGCCGCGCCGAAACAGCGGCCGGCGGCGGCCAGATCGCCCTTCAACGCCAGCACCTGGCCCAGCCCCAGCAGCGCGTGCGGATCGTCGCCGTCGGCGCGCAACGCGGTGCGGTAACCGCTTTCGGCGGCGGCCAGATCGCCCGCACCCAGCGCCAGCGAGGCCAGCCCCGCGTGCGCGCCGGCAAGATTGGGATCGAGCGCACGCGCCTGCTCGAACGCGGCGCGCGCGCGCGCGGCATCACCGCTGGCCATCGCGGCGCGGCCACGGACGAGCTGCACCGCGGGTGCCTGCGGCGCCAGCGTCGCGGCCGCATCGGCCTCGATCAGCGCGGCTGCGGCATCGCCGTTGCGCAGCAGCGCCAGCGCATACAGATGCCGCGCTTCGGCGTCCTGTGGTGCGGACTGCGCCCAGGCGCGCGCGCGCGCCGTGGCCTCGTCGAGGCGACCGTTGCGTTCCAGTTCGAGAATTTCGTCGCGCATGCCGTGCTCCGGATCAGCCGGCGATTATGCCAGCGCAACCGCGTGTTTCAGGGCGCCAGGCGATCGAGACGGGCGCTGATGTAGTCCTCGGCGAAGCTGTGCAGGCCCCAGCCGGCGAGGAACCCGCAGTGGCCGCCGTGCTCGGCGATATCCAGCTCCACGCCCGCCGGCAGGCGCAGCGCCTCGAAGTCGGTCACCGGGATCACCGGATCGTCGCGCGCGGTGAGGATGGTCGCCGGCACCTGCAGACCGGCAAGGCGGTCGCCGGCGATCGAATAGCCGTCGAGGTAGTTGTCCAGGGTGCCGTAGTCGGTGTGCTGCTCGACCATGCTGCGGGTCAGGCCGCTCATGTTCTGGCGCAGCTCGCCGGGCTCGAAATAGCGGCGGCCGGGAAACGCCGCCTGCTTGCGCTTGAGCGAGCGGCGCCACTTCAGCATGAAATAGGCGTGGTAGATCCACAGCGCGCGCTCGATCTGCGCCAGGCCGTTGCGCGGGCTGATCACCGGGCACACCGCCAGCGCGTAGTCGAGCGGGATGCCCGCCGCCGGCGCGCGCAAGGCGACGCGCAGCGCGAAGTTGCCGCCCAGCGAGTAGCCGACCACGGCCAGCCGGGGCGCCGGGTGCGCGCGCGCGGCGGCGGCGACCGCGGCCACCACCTCGTCGATGCGGCAGGAGTGGAACAGGCCGGCGTTGAGGTGATGGGTGTCGCCGTGGTCGCGAAAGTTGAGGCGGAAGATGTCCCAACCTTCAGACAGCAGCCGCGCGCCGGTGGCGAGCACATAGTTGGACTGCGCGCTGCCCTCCCAGCCATGCAGGATCACGACCATGCCGCGCGATCGCGGACGCACGCGTTGCGCCGTGTGATAACCGGCCAGACGCGCGTCACCGGCCTCCAGGATCTCCTCCACCGCGTGCGTCTCCAGCGCCAGCGCGCGGCGCTGGGTCAGCAGCCGCCGCAGCGGGCTGGAACCCAGCAGCGACTGCACATGCCGGTTGCGCAGCCAGTGCGGCGGACGGAAATCGGCGCCCTGCGGCAACCTCATGGATGCTGCTCCAGATGCGCCACGATGGCGTCGCGGGCGGCTTCGGCCAGGCGCCGGCGACCGTCACCGCTGCCGGCGACCGGCGCCAGAAACGTCACCTCGGCCTGCAGTCCCGACTCTCCCAACAGGCGCAGGAAATTGCCGAGAAAGCTCTCACCCGGCTGAAAGGTCGCGCCCTCCCAGAGCGCGCCGTCGCGGCGGTAGGCCAGCGCCACCGGCTGCACCGGCACCGCCGCGTCGAGCGCCGCCTGGAAGATGCGCGCATGAAAGGTGCGCACGCGATAGGCGCCGTTGACGTGATCGATGCCGCCCTCGGGGAACACCGCCACCGCGCGGCCCTGATGCAGGCGTTCGACCATCACCGCCATCACCGCACCCAGCGAGTGCGTGCTGCCACGACGGTGGAAGAGGGTGCCGGCGCGCGCCGCCAGCCAGCCGATCAGCGGCCAGCCGGCGATCTCGGCCTTGGCCACGAAACAGGCCGCGCGCTGCGTGTGCAGCAACTCGATGTCCAGCCACGAGACATGGTTGGCGACGAACAGCACCGGATCGGCCAGCGGCGCGCCGGCGCGCCGCACCCGCATGCCGAAAATGCGCAGCAGCCGCGCCGACCACCAGCGCACGAGACGGTGCGCCAGCGGCTCATGCCCGACGTCACGGGCGCTGTATGCCGGCAGCAGCGCCACCACTACCGCCACCAGCGGCGCGATCAGGATGTGCAGCAGCAGCAGCGGCACCCGCACGAAGTAGCGCAGCGGGCGACGGCGGTCGCGGGCGGCGGGTGGGGCGACTGGGCTTGCAAGCATGGCTAACGCGACTTTAACAGCTGGCTATGGTGACTCCGTGGATGTCCGACCGCGCCGGACGCCTCGCGTTCATCGGCGCACCAACGCTGTTTCAGCCGGCCACCGGCAGTCCGCGCAGCGGCTTGACCGTGCGCAGCACGAAGCTCGAATTGACATCGGCCACGCCGGCGTCGTTGAGCAGGCGGTCGAGCAGGAAGCGCGAAAAGTGCTCGAGGTCGGCGACCACCACGTGCAGCAGGTAGTCCATGTCGCCGGTCAGCGCGTGACAGGCGATCACCTCGTCCCAGCCGGCGACCTGGCGCGCGAAACGCTCGACGCTGTCGCGATCGTGCCGGGCCAGCTGCACGCGCACGAAGGCGGTGAGGTCGAGACCCAGCGCCGCGGCGTCGAGTTCGGCGCGATAGCCCGCGATCATGCCGGCCTGTTCCAGCCGCTGCACCCGGCGCAGACAGGCCGAGGGCGACAGCTGCACGCGAGTCGCCAGCTCGGCATTGCTGATGCGGCCTTCGGCCTGCAGCACGGTCAACAAGCGGCGGTCGGTGCGATCGAGCGTGGTCGTGGGCATACATTGCGCCGCAAGATCAAATTGTGACTCATTATTGCGCCTTGACAGCACTCATCCACAACAAAGGCGCCACCTTGCGCCCGTGCCGCGCTAGGATCGAAGCATCAGGCCGCGCGCCCGTCCGGCCGCGAGGAAGCGATCCGATGAATGCCGCCAGCCCCCCGCGTCGCGTCGAAAACCTGGCCACCGACCGCGGCGTGATCCCGCAATACGCCACCGGCGTGGTCGAACAGCCCTGGGGCAGCTACAGCCGCGGCGATCACGCGGTCTGGGCGGCGCTGTTCCAGCGCCAGCGCGAGCTGCTGCCCGACCGCGCCTGCACCACGTTCCTCGCCAACCAGCAGGCACTGGCGATGAGTGCGGACGCCATCCCGCGCTTCGATGCGCTCAACCGCCCCCTGCGCGCCGCCACCGGCTGGGAGCTGGTGGGCGTCGAGGGCCTGCTGCCCGAGGCGGTGTTCTTCGAGCACCTGGCGCAGCGGCGCTTTCCGGTCACCTGGTGGATCCGCCGGCCCGACCAGCTCGACTACATCGCCGAGCCCGACCTGTTCCACGACCTGTTCGGCCACGTGCCGCTGCTGATGAACCCGGTATTTGCCGACTACATGCAGGCCTACGGCGCGGGCGGCCTGCGCGCACAGCGCGAGTTCGGTGACGAGGCCCTGCTGAATCTCACGCGGCTGTACTGGTACACGGTCGAGTTCGGCCTGATCCGCGAGCCCGCGGGCCTGCGCATCTACGGCGCCGGCATCGTCAGCTCCAAGGGCGAATCGATCCACTGCCTGGAATCGCCCGCGCCCAACCGCATCGGCTTCGACCTCGAGCGCGTGATGCGCACCCGCTACCGCATCGACAGCTACCAGAAAACCTACTTCGTCATCGACGACTTCGAGCAGTTGTTCGCCGCCACCCAGCAGGACTTCGCGCCGATCTACGCCCGCGTCGCCGGTGCGCCCGCCATCCCGGCCGGAGCGGTG
>DATLSL010000007.1:0-9487 GCA_035534135.1 Rhodanobacteraceae bacterium
CGGTGTCGTACACGCTGGCCTGGTCGGGCCCCTGCCCGGGCAGCGGGCGCGGCACGAAAAATCCTCGCTGGCCCTCGGCGAGCGCACGCAGGCTCTGCAACGGCGCCACCCAGCGCAGGGTCTCCGGCGACAGCAGCGACAACCACGGCTCCTGTTCCCACGGCGTCGCCGGCAGCAGCGGCTGCCGCGTCACCCGATCCCAGAATTCGCGCAGTCGTGCGGCGCGCTGCTGCGGCGGATTGCCGGCGATCAGCGCGCAGTGAATGGCGCCGATCGAAATGCCGGCCACCCAGGTCGGCTGGATGCCGGCCTCGGCCAGGCCCTGCACCACGCCCGCCTGATAGGCGCCCAGTGCGCCGCCGCCCTGCAGCACCAGCGCGACTTCGTCGTAGGCAGCCAGCCGCTGTTGCAGGCTGACCGCAGCGGTTGACGGCTTTGCGGCTGCGGGCGCCGCCGTTTGCGGCTTGCGGGCCGGCGCTCGCGCCGCCGCCGACTTCGCCGCAGCCTTCGAACGCGTGTCGACGCCACGGGCGGCCTTGCCCGGCGCCGACTTGCCGACGACGATTTTCTGCGCCGTCACCGGGCGCGCAGCGGATTTGCGGCGAGCGGCCGGACGCGGCGTGCGCGGGCTCATTGCATGAACCAGCCGTGGCTGACCACGATCGACTGCCCGGTCAGCGCGGCGCTCGGGAACGCAGCCAGGAACAGCGCCACGTCGGCGACGTCGTCGACGCTGGTGAACTCGCCGTCCACGGTGTCCTTGAGCATCACGTTCTTGATCACGTCGGCCGCGCTGATGCCCAGTTCCCTGGCCTGCTCGGGAATCTGCTTGTCGACCAGCGGCGTGCGCACGAAGCCGGGGCAGATCACGTGTGCGCGCACGTTGTGCGCGGCGCCCTCCTTGGCCAGCACCTTGGCCAGGCCGAGCAGACCGTGCTTGGCGGCAACGTAGGCGCTCTTCAGCTTGGAGGCCTCGTGCGAATGCACCGAGCCCATGTAGATCACCACGCCGCCGCGATCGCCGGCGTACATGCTCCTGAGCGCCGCCTTGGTGGTCAGGAAGGCGCCGTCGAGATGGATCGCCAGCATCTTCTTCCAGTCGGCGAAGGCGTAGTTCTCGATCGGGTTGACAATCTGGATGCCGGCGTTGGAGACGAGGATGTCGATCGGCCCCAGCGCCTGGACCGCACGCTCGAAGCCGGCGTTGACCGCCGCCTCGTCGGTCACGTTCATGGCGATGCCGATGGCCTTGCCGCCGGCGCTGACGATCTCCTTCGCAGTGGCGTCGGCACCGTCCTGGTTGAGGTCGGCGATCACCACCGCCGCACCGGCGCGGGCGAACACCGCGGCCATGTTCTTGCCGATGCCGCTGGCGGCGCCGGTGATCAGCGCGGTCTTGCCCTTGAGACTGAGAGTCATGTTCATGGAGTGCTCCTTGTGCAGGGGATGAGTGACGCGTGCGCCTGCGAAACCGGTCGGCGACCGCGGCTCAGCGCTTGAGGTAATCGTGCACCACGCGGCCCAGGCCGAGAGTGAGGTCGGTGAGGATGTGCGCGCCGGAAATCACCTCCAGCACCGGCAGCGCCGCCACCGGCGCCAGCGCGTGCGCGTGCAATTCCAGCGCCGCCGGGCCTTCCCAGGCGCCCTTGACCACGAGATCGTCGAGACCGTACTCGACCAGTTCGCAGATGCGCGGCGAGCAGTCGACGTCAGGGATGATCTTCAGCAGGTAATTGGGCTGCTGCAGACCGGCCAGAACCTTCTTCGCGTCCAGCGCGCGATGCTTGTAGCCCATGCTGCCGGTGGCGATGCGCACCGGGCCGTAGTCGAGCGTGCCGAGCAGGGTGTCGGCCTCGACGCGCAGGTGCGGTTTGGCCAGTTTTTTCGGAAACCCCCAGATCTCGCGGCCGCCGGCGATCGGCGACTCATCGTCGAGGTACATCGCGATCTGGTAGGTGCCGGGCTTGCCTTTGTAGGTGACCGGAATCACCTGGCCCGACTCGGTGTAGGCGCCGAAGCCGGTCGAATCCGGCATGCGGATGAACTCGAACTTGACCAGGTCACCGGCCGGCAGCAGGGGCTCGGGCACCATCGCGCGCAGCGCGGCGGGATCGGTGCGGTAGGTGACGACGAAGAACTCGCGGTTGATGAAGCGGTAGGGTCCGCGCGGATAGGACGGACTGGTCAGCGGCATCGCGAAGGCGCGCTGTTTCAGCTCGGTGGCTTTCATCCGGTGCTCCTTGGGGGACCCCGGGATAGAGTGTGCTGCGCTGCACAAAGTTCCCGCGGCGGCCCCAGCGCCGGGCATCGGTTCATGTGCGGTGCACGCGCTGGCGCGCAGCCGCCGCGCCGCACTCACATCAGGTTGCGGCCGTGGAACAGCTCCTCGATCTCGCGCTTGAGCAGCGCCTCGATGCGCTGGCGTTCCTTGAACGAGAGGTCGGACGCGTTGGACTCGAACAGATAGGTGTCGAGGTCGAAGTTCTTGATGTGCATCTTGGTGTGGAAGATGTTCTCCTGATACACGTTGACGTCGAACATCTCGTACTTCTGGCGGATGTGCCGCGCCAGGTAATCCTGGATCGAGTTGATGCGGTGATCCATGAAGTGCTTGCGACCGCGCACGTCGCGGGTGAAGCCGCGCACGCGGTAGTCGGCGATGACGATGTCCGACTCGAAGCTGTCGATCAGGAAGTTCAGCGCCTTCAGCGGCGAGATCACGCCGCAGGTGGCGACGTCGATGTCGGCGCGGAAGGTGGCGATGCCGTTGTGCGGATGCGTTTCCGGGTAGGTGTGGACGGTGATGTGGCTCTTGTCCAGGTGCGCGACCACGGCGTCCGACACCACGTCCCTGCCCAGCTTCTCCACTTCCGGCTGCTCGGAGATCAGGATCGTCACCGATGCACCCTGCGGATCGTAATCCTGGCGCGCGATGTTGAGGATGTTGGCGCCGACGATCTCCGCCACGTCGGTGAGGATCTGCGTCAGGCGGTCGGAGTCGTAGGCTTCATCGATGTACTCGATGTAGCGCCGACGCTGATCCTCGGAGACCGCATAGCAGATGTCGTAGATGTTGAAGCTCAGGGCCTTGGTGAGGTTGTTGAACCCCTGCAACCTGAGACGGGGTAGCGGTTTGACCACGGCGGCGCCCTCGATGCGACGGCAAGCGACGACGCCATGCGCGGCGCCGATCCCGCGGAGGACGGACTCCGCGACCCCGTCCGGCGGCGCGCCGCCCGGACAAGCGGCGCATTATGCTTGTCAATGGCGCCGTTGAAAACCTGCCCGGTCACAGCATTGCCTGTCACAATCCTTCATCGAGCCCAAGGACACCGTCATGACGCCGAGCGCAGCGGAGGGACGCATGAACGTGCAGCTAAAGTACCAGTTGCAGCAAGCCTTCGAGCGCAGCCTGGCTCCGGCCGCGCTGGCGCCCGATCCGGTTTCGATGGAGCGCTTCCTGGCGCAGTGCCATCGCCGCCGCTATCCGACCAAGGCGCCGATCATCCGCCCCGGCGATCCGCCGACCACGCTGTACTACATCATTGAGGGCTCGGTGACGGTGTGCACCGAGGACGAGCAGGGCCGCGAGCTGATCCTGGCCTACATCAACCGCGGCGAATACATCGGCGAGATGGGCCTGTTTGTCGAACCGGCGCAGCGCGAGGTGATCGTGCGCACGCGCACGCCCTGCGAACTGGCGGAGATCAGCTACGAGCGCCTGTTCCAGCTGTTTGCCGGACCGCTGCACGACGAGTGCCCGAAGATCCTGTTCGCGATCGGCACGCAGCTGACCTGCCGTCTGCTGCGCACCTCGCGCCAGGCCAGCCGCATGGCGTTCATGGACGTGACCAACCGCGTCGCGCGTACCCTGCTCGATCTGTGCCAGGAGCCGGATGCGATGACCCACCCCGAGGGCACCCAGATCCGCGTTTCGCGGCAGGAGCTGTCGCGCATCGTCGGCTGTTCGCGCGAGATGGCGGGACGCGTGCTCAAACAGCTCGAGGAGCAGGGCATGATTGCGGTCAGCGGCAAGACCATCGTGGTGCTCGGCGCGCGCTGAAGCGCTGGATATCGGGATCGTCCGCAGCGAGTGCGCGGGCGCGCCCTACAATGGGCGCCTCGACCGCGTGCCTGTCATGACCCCGCCTACCCGATCCCCGCTCGGCCAGCCGCTGCGCTATCCCAGCCGCCGCGATCCCGATCTGCTGTTTCCGATCGCGCGCGCTGTTGCACGGTCGGCGATCGGCGTGCCATCGCCGCTGCCCTTCATCGGCAGCGACCTGTGGAACGCCTATGAGTTGTCGTGGCTGGGCGCGCGCGGCAAGCCTGAAGTAGCCATTGCCACGCTGGCCGTGCCCGCCGACTCGCCGGCGCTGATCGAGTCGAAGTCACTCAAGCTCTACCTCAACGGCCTCAACGGCGAGCGCTTTGCGGACGTCACTGCGCTGACCGCGACGATCGCGACGGACCTGTCCGCGGCGGCAGGCGCGGCGGTCGCGGTGTCTCTTGTTCCGCGCGCGGACCTTGCCGGTCTTGCGCTGGCCGAACTCGCGGGCGAGTGCCTCGACGATCTCGATCTCGCCATCGATCACTATGGGCCGCCGCGCCTCGAATTTCTCGTTACGGCGGCCACGATCGTCGAGGAAACCCTGGTCTCGCATCTGCTCAAATCCAACTGCCCCGTCACCGGCCAGCCGGACTGGGCCAGCGTGCAGATCCGCTACCGCGGCCCGCGCCTCGACCGCGCCGGCCTGCTGCGCTATCTGGTGTCGTACCGCGAGCACGCCGGCTTCCACGAGCAGTGCGTGGAGCAGATCTTCATGGATCTGACGCGCCGCTGCGCGCCGGAAGCCTTGTCGGTGTACGCGCGCTACACCCGCCGCGGCGGGCTGGACATCAATCCGTGGCGCGCCACGCCGGGGTTTGTCCCGATGCCCGGCAATCCGCGCGGCGCGCGGCAGTAGTCGTGTATGGAGAGGTGGGGGTCGTGCTAAGGTTACATGTAACCTAGGAGAATCCCAGTGCCCGCGCATCCGCCTTCCAAGACTTCACGCGAAAAGGTCCGGGCTCATCGCGAACGCTTGCGACGCCAGGGCCTGCGGGCGATGCAGATCTGGGTGCCGGACGTGCGCTCGCCCGCTTTCCGTGTGGCTGCGCACCGCCAGTCGCTGGCGGTCGCCCGCAGCGCGCACGCCCACAGGGATCAGGCCTTCATCGACGCCGTGTCAATCTGGGATGACGCGTGAAACGCGGCGAAGTGTGGACGGCATCCGCAGGAAATGACTATGTCGGCAAGCCGCGTCCGGTGGTGATCCTGCAGGACCACATCTTCGACGCCACTGCATCCATCACGGTGTGTGCATTCACGACTGACACGACGAAAGCACCGCTCTTCCGGCTGCATGTCGAGCCGAGCGGACGCAATGGCTTGCAAAAGTCCTGCGCGCTGATGGTCGACAAGATCACCACCGTGTCGCGATCGAAGCTGGGTGGCCGCATCGGACACATGGACGATGACGATATGGTCCGGTTGAACCAGGCGGTCGTCGTATTTCTCGGGTTGAGCGTGTCACCGCGCCGTCGGCAGGGGTCTTGATCGCTGGCCTATCGCCGGTCGATCAGGCCCGCGGCACGCAGTGGTCTCAACGCCGCCTAGTGGATGGCATGGACCCCACGATACCGGGACCTTGATCGATTCGGCACTGCGCCCGCCGCACGGATCCTAACCGGACCTGCCCGTGGCCTCAGCCGGGGCAAGACCGCGTCTCACCCGCCCCCCGAGCCCGCCGCGGCGCGCTGCAGGCGGTCGCGTACGCCGACCCAGGCGGGATCGTCCGGCACACGCTCGACCAGCAGCCGACGCGCGCTGCGGGCATCCAGTTCGCGCAACGCGGCGTAGAGGCCCTGCGCGTAGCCGGCGGCGTCAGCAGGCAGGCGCAGGCCGGCGTCGGCGCCGATGTCGACGCTGTGCGTCAGCGCGAGGGCGTCCGTTTCACCCAGACGCGCGCGCAATGCAGCGGCGGCGAGCAGCTCAAGCGGCGTCGCCGGCGCATAGTGCGACGGCAGCGCGCCGGAGACGCGCGGGCTGTCGGCGCGCGCGCCCTCGGCCACTGGCACGCCCAGCGCGGCTTCAAGCATGGCCCGCGTGATGACTCCAGGGCGCAGGATGCGCGGCGCCTTGCCCGCGAGATCCACGATGGTCGACTCGATGCCGACCGTGCAGGGACCGCCATCGAGAATGCAGGCCACGGCGTCGCCGAACTCGGCGCGCACGTGTTCGCAGCACGTCGGGCTGATGCGGCCGAAACGATTGGCCGAGGGCGCGGCGAGGCCGCCGCCGAACGCCTGCAGCACCGCCCGCGCCAGCGGGTGCGCCGGCATGCGCAGCGCCACCGTGTCCTGGCCGCCGGTGACGGCATCCAGCACCGGCGCAGCGCGCGGCAGTACCAGGGTCAGCGGGCCCGGCCAGAAACGCGCGGCCAGCGTGCGCGCCGCGACGGGCACCACGCGCGCCCAGGCATCGAGCTGCGCGACATCGCCCAGGTGCACGATCAGCGGATGCCCGGAAGGGCGCCGCTTGAGCGCGAACACGCGCGCCACCGCGACCGCATTCGAGGCGTCCGCGGCCAGACCATAGACGGTTTCGGTCGGCAGGCCGATCACCTCGCCGCGATGCAGTGCGGCGACGGCATCCGCGACCGAACAGAGCGACTCGGACGCCATGCGTCAGTGATGTCCGTCGATGCCGACGAAACGCAGGAACTCGCTGCGCGTGCGCGGATCGTCGCGGAACACGCCCAGCATCTGGCTGGTGACCATGCTGACGCCGCGCTGGTGCACGCCACGCGAGGTCATGCACTGGTGCTGGGCGTCGATCACCACCGCCACCCCGCGCGGCTTGAGCGCGTCGAGGATGCAGTGCGCGATCTGCGCGGTCATCTTCTCCTGCACCTGGAAGCGCCGCGCGTAGGCCTCGACCACGCGCGCCAGCTTGCTGATGCCGACCACCCAGCGGTCCGGCAGGTAGCCGACGTGGGCGCGGCCGATGATCGGCGCCATGTGGTGCTCGCAAAACGACTCGAAGCGGATGTCGCGCAGCACGATCATCTCGTCGTAACCGGCGACCTCCTTGAAGGTGCGGCGCAGGTACTCGGCGGGGTCCATCGCATACCCCGAGAACCACTCGCCATAAGCGTCGACCACGCGCTTGGGGGTGTCGCGCAGACCTTCGCGGGCGGGGTCTTCGCCAGCCCAGCGCAGCAGCGTGCGCACGGCCTCCTCGGCGGCATCACGGGTGACGGCGGTACGGCGTGCGGGCTTGCGGGCGGAGGCCATCGGTCAGCTCCCTGTGGCGAGGCCTGAGTGTAACTGCGAGCTGCCGCTACTTACGAAATCGTAGTCGCCGCGTGCTTGTACG
This sequence comes from Rhodanobacteraceae bacterium, assembly GCA_035534135.1. GTDB lineage: Bacteria > Pseudomonadota > Gammaproteobacteria > Xanthomonadales > Rhodanobacteraceae > Metallibacterium. The sequence goes on from DATLSL010000007.1 coordinate 7,421, forward strand.
GACCACACCACCGTCGGCATGCTCGGCGCGCACGACGGGGCGTGCGCACGGGGGTTTGAGTGATGCGATTGATGCCGCGACGGGGGGCCGTATTCGCGCTGATGCTGGGTCTTGCGATGGGGTCGCAGGCCGCGGCGGATCCATCGCCGATGGCGGCAGCACGTGCGCCTGTTCCTGCGGCATCGGTTCCGCCCACCGCCATGAAAGCCTCGCTGCCCCGTATCTCCGAGGCACAACGAACGCTTGCGGCCGTCGACACCACGGAGACGGCTGCCGGGCGGCACCTCCTGGGTCAGGAACTGCGGATGGCGCTGGATCCCGAGCAACCGATGGCCGCGCGGCAGACGGCACTGACCGCCGCGAAGCAGGCCGCGCAGGGCGGCAATGGCGAGGCGCAGTTCGTGGTCGGCTCACTGTACATGTGGGGGCCGCTGCATCCGGCCGCGCTGCTGCCGAAAGATCTCGCCAAGGCGAAGACCTATCTCTCGAACGCAGCCGTGCACGGCTGGCTCGAGGCCATGGCGGCGATGGCCGAGATCGAGCTACAGACGGGGCATCCCGAGAACGCCTCGGTTTGGGCGCTGGTCGACTATTACTTTTCCGGCGCCAGTCACTACGCGGCCAAGGGCTATCTCGCCGACCTGATCCACCGCTGCAACCTGCGGTTGACCAAGGCGCAGCGCGACAAGGCCCTGGCGGACGCCAACGTCTTCATTGCGCGCTACCAGGCCGACATCCGAACCGCGCATGCCGAGAACATGCATCTGCCATTGAGTTGCAGCCTTCGAGATGTTTCCCCGCAGAAGCGCAGGGCGCCCGAGCCGATCGGGTGGAGCAGCGACATACCGCGCTCCGGCAATGCCATGTTCTTTGTGGGCGTGAATCGTGAAGGCAAGGTCGAACGCGTGATCCCGATCAATTCCTTCCCGTCGTGGCGCGTTTTCCGGATCACCCGGCAGATGGCCCGCGACACGCGGTTCAACCCGGCACCCGCCTGCAGCGCGACACTGCGCTGGGGCGCATTGCCGTTCGACTACGGCAGCGGCGAGTACGAGTTCAACCGCTGATCGGCCTCAGCGATAGCCCGCGTCGTCCTCGATGATCTGCATCAGCGCCAGCACCTCGTGCTCGCGCCAGGGGCGGCCGGCGACCTGCACCGCGATCGGCAAGCCGGCGCTGTCGCGCTCCTGCTCTCGCGCGGCGGCCAGCACGCGGTCGCGCGAGGGCGCACGATCGCTTTCCTCGCCGGCGCGCACGCGGGTGACCGGCACCACGCCGGCCGGAAAGCCCAGCAGATTCCACAGCGGCGCATAGCCCCCGGCGGTGCCCAGCACGCGACTGGCGCCGTGGCGGAACGCGGGGAGCGCGGCAGCGGGGCACAGCACCAGATCGAACGGCCCGCGCGCGTTGCGCAGCGCGTCGAGGAAACGCAGGCGGTAGTCCATCTGCGCCGTGACCGCCTGCCAGTAATGATCGGTGTCGGCGTGACCGAAGGCGTCGAGAAAATCCGCGGTCGCGTGCTGGCCGAACAGCGCCAGCGTGCGCCGCAGCAGCCACAGCGTGCCGCGCGAGCGGCCGGTGACGAAGGCCAGGTCGGCGATGCGCGGGTCGCGTTCGCGGCGCGCGGCCAGACGGCGCACTCCGGCTCCGCCGTCAGCCGACAGCAGCGCGAAGAACAGTCGCAGCGCTTCGGCGACGCCGGGTGGCTGCCAGTCGATCACCTCGACGCCACGTGCCGCAAGGCGCTCGCGCGTATCGGCCAGCGCGCGGCGCACGGCCGGACTCGGTGCCAGCGTGCCATCGTCCACGTAGCAGGCCACGCGCAAACGGGTGACATCGACCGCGCGGGGATCGGGCAACGCCTGAGCCGGCAGCAGCGCGCCGCCGACACCGAAGATCACCGCGCTGGCGCGGATCACGTCGGCCACGCGCGGCGCGAGGATGCCGTTCTGGCTGGGAATCGCGCGCTGGCCCAGCGGGATCGAGCCGCTGCCGCGGGTGTCGGCGCGGCCGCTGGTGGGCTTGAGACTGGCCACGCCGCAGAACGCCGCCGGCGTGCGCAGGCTG
>DATLSL010000008.1:0-9462 GCA_035534135.1 Rhodanobacteraceae bacterium
CTCCCGCCCAGACCATGCTCATGTCCATCGCGGCCCTCCCCGCGGCAACCCATCGACGAGAGCCGCACGGTCGCGGGACGTCCATGCCCTGCGGGCGCGGCCCGACTTGGCCGCAGTGTAACCTCGTCCGCGGCTCCCGCCGCGACGTACCATGCAGAATCGGATCGCGGTATTCGCCCTGATCGTGCTGCGGATGGGGATCGGGCGCGCGCTGATCTGGCGCGCATCGTGCCGGAATACTCCGCCGACACCCGCAACCGGGTGGTGCTGTACGTCAACCTGCCCGCGGCCGTCCTGCTTCCATGGCTGCTGCAGATCGACCACAAGCAGCTGCGGCAGGCCGCGGCCAGACTCGGCACGATGCACTGAGCGGGTTGTTGCGCCGGGGTATTGAAACCGGCCATCGAGCAGGGCGGTGGGTGTCGCCCAAGGGGGATATTCTCATGGCAGTCATCACCTGTATCGAAGACCTTCGCGCACTGGCCCGGAAGCGCGTTCCGCGGATGTTCTACGACTACGCCGATTCGGGCTCGTGGACGGAATCGACCTACCGCTCGAATGCGGAGGACTTCCAGAAGCTCAAACTGCGGCAGCGCGTGGCCACCAATATCGACGATCGTTCGGTGCGCTCGCGGATGATCGGCCAGGATGTCGCCATGCCGGTGGCACTCGCCCCCGTCGGTCTGACCGGGATGCAGCACGCGGATGGCGAGATCCTCGCCGCGCGTGCGGCGGAAAAATTCGGCGTGCCGTTCACGCTTTCGACCATGAGCATCTGCTCGATCGAAGACGTGGCCGCACACACCACGGCGCCGTTCTGGTTTCAGCTCTATGTGATGCGCGATCGCGATTTCATCGAGCGTCTGATCGACCGCGCCCGGGCCGCGAAGTGCTCGGCGCTCATGCTCACCCTGGACCTGCAAATCCTCGGGCAGCGCCACAAGGATCTGAAGAACGGCCTGTCCGTCCCACCCAACCCGACCCTGGCCAATCTGTTGAATCTGGCGACCAAGCCGCGCTGGGTCCTGGGCATGCTGGGCACACGGCGACGCCACTTCGGCAACATCGTGGGCCACGTCAAGGGCGTGGAGAACATCGGTTCACTCTCGGCGTGGACGAGCCGGCAATTCGATCCCCGGTTGAGCTGGGACGACGTGGAATGGATCAAAACGCGCTGGGGTGGCAAGTTGATTCTCAAGGGCATCATGGATGCGGAGGATGCCCGGCATGCGGCTGACTCGGGGGCCGACGCGCTGATTGTCTCCAACCACGGTGGCCGCCAGCTGGATGGTGCTCCGAGCTCGATTTCCGCCCTGCCCGCCATCGTCGAAGCGGCGGGGTCGCGGATCGAGGTGTGGCTGGATGGCGGCATCCGCTCGGGTCAGGATGTGTTCAAGGCACTGGCTCTGGGCGCCCGGGGCACCCTGATCGGACGTGCGTTCCTGTACGGACTGGGAGCCCGGGGTGAGGCGGGCGTGGCGCAGTGCCTGAACCTGATCCGCAACGAACTCGATCTCACGATGGCGTTCTGCGGCTTGACCGATATCCGTCACGTCGATCGCGGGGTCTTGCTGAATCCACGCGGGTAGGCAGTGGCCATCCGGCCAGCGAGCCAGCTGGCCCTGTCGTCGCGGCTGGACGCGATGATCGGCCGCCCCGTGGCGCGACGGTTGGTCACGCGGCCACCGGGGGCCGCTGCAGGAGCCGGCGTCGGCGCTCAGCGCGGTTTCACCCGGCGCCGTTAAGCTGCACCATCCGCGATCAACCAAGGAGAGTCCCCCGATGCGCCGCCTGTCAGCCGCTCTGCCGCTGCTCCTCGCCTTGGGCGCCGTCGCGCAGGCCGCGCCACCCGTCGCCACCTCGGCGACCGCCGCTCCCGCACCGTCGGCCCTGCTGCAGTTTCAGCATGACCTGGTCAGCATCCTCGCGCTGCGTGACGACGCCACGCACCTCACCGCTGCTGCGATCCTGGCGCGGTCCACACCGAACCTGCCGCGGGTGCTGTCGTTCGAGCGGCTGCTGGCGCGCGCCGAAGCGGCGACCGGCGCCAGCGCCGAGGTCAGCTGGGTGGCGCTGGCCGACTGCGATCATGCCAGGGCCACGGCCTGCCCGGCACCCGCCGCACTGCAGCGCCTGCAAAGACAGGCGCCGCAGAACGCCGCCGTGTGGATACTGGCGCTGGACGTCGCCGCCCGCGCCGGTGACTCCGCGGCAGAGCGCGCGGCGCTGGCCCGCGCCGCTGCCGCCACCGAGTACTCCACCTACTACGGCCACCTGCTGCGGGCCACGTTGATCGGTGCCAGCGCGCTGCCGATGCCGGTCGCGGTGGTGCGCGAGCTGGCCGGCGCCAACGGCAATGCCAACGCCGCCGGCTTCGCCATCGCCGCCGGCAACGTGATGTTCCTGCCCGCCCCGTCGCTGGCGCCGGCCTTCACGCTGTGCCGCAAGGCCGATCACGACGCCGCCCTGCGCGCGGATTGCCTCAAGCTGGCGCACCTGCTGGCATGGGGCGACACCGTGATCGCGCGCAACGCCGGCCTCGCCCTGCATGAGCGCCTGGCCGCGTCGGCGGCCGACAAGGCGCATTACGCCAGCGAGCGCCGCAACGTCGCCTGGCAGACACAGCAATACGCCCAGCTGATGCTGCGCGCGCGCAGCGAGCCCGCGATCGCCGCCAAGGCCGTGACGCTGGGCGCCGACGGTGGTACCGAAAACAGCATCATGCTGGGCCTGCTGCGCGCCGAGAGCATCCCGCTGCAACCGCCGCTGGACTGGACGCCGCAGCCGCTGCAGGCGCACGAATAAGCGTGCTCGCACACGCGACCCGCGGGCCTGACGGCGGCTGCGGATGATCGGCCGCGGTCGCGCTGCGGAGGCGCGGTCGGGGCAGGGCGGACATGCCCTTGCCCGGCACTGCTGCTAGGCTTGCCGCGGGTACTGCGGGGGAGGCACGCCATGCAACGCATCCTGATCGCCAGCCGCAAGGGCGGCTGCGGCAAGACCACGCTGGTCAGCAATCTCGCCGCGTACTGGGCGCAGAAGGGCAAACGCACCGTGGTACTGGACGCCGACCGCCAGGCATCGAGCTTCCACTGGTGCGCGCGGCGCCCGGAGACCGTGCCCGGCGTGCTGGCAATCGACGCCACTCGCCGCGGTGCGCTGGACCGGATCCCGGTCGATGCCGAGCGGGTACTGATCGATACGCCCGCCGGCAGTGATGCCGACAGCCTGGCAGCGTTACTCGACAGCGCCGATGCCGTGCTGGTGCCGGTGCTGCCGTCGCCGATCGACCTCGAAGCCACCGCGCCGTTTCTGGCCGAGCTGGCCGCGGTGCCGCGCATCAAACGCGGCAGGCTGCCGGTGGCACTGGTCGCCAATCGCCTGAAGCCGTGGACCCGGGCCAGCCAGGACACCCTGGAGTCGCTGCGGGCGATGCCGTTTCCGCTGGCTGCCGAACTGCGCGACAGCCAGGCCTATGCGCTGCTGGCCGGCCTCGGCAAGGGCCTGTTCGACTACGGCTCCGAGCAGGTGCGCAGCCACCAGGACGACTGGGCGCCGCTGTTGCGCTGGCTGAAACGCGCGACCTGAACGCGGCACCCGCAGCGGCAGCACCATGGCGCCATCTTCATGGGCGACGCGCATAATCGGGCCTTCCTGTCAGCGGAGTTCGGGCCATGCGCGAAGTCATCCTGCTGCGTCACGCCGAAGCGCTGCCGACCCCGGTCGGCAAACCTGACATCGAGCGTCAGCTCAGCCCGCACGGCGAGGCGCAGGCACGCGCCGCCGCCGTCTGGCTGGCGGCCGCCGGCGCAAGCCCGGATTGCGTGCTGTGCTCGCCGGCCCTGCGCACTCGGCAGACCGCCGCGCTGGCGCTGGGCGCGCGTGCCGACATCACACCGCAGCTGGAGCCGGTGATCTACGAGGCCACTCCGGCCGAACTGATCGATCTGCTGGATGCTCATGCCGACGCCGCCTGCGTGATGCTGGTCGGCCACAATCCCGGACTCGAGCGTCTGCTGGCACTGCTCACTGACGGCCGCAGCGACGAGCCGCGCGGACTGCCGTCGGCGGCAATCGCACGGCTGGCGGTGACACAACTGGAGCCCGGCGGCGCCCGCCTCAGCGCCTACTGGTCGCCATGAGGGCAGCGTTGCCGGCGGCCCTGCTCGCCGCTGCCTTCGCCGCACACCCGTTTCCGCTCGCCGCTGAGACCCTGTCGGTCGATGCGGCGCATTCGCACGCCGAGTTCGGCGTCCACGTGCTGTGGTTCGGCAAGATCGCCGGCCGCCTCGATGGCCTGCAGGGCACGCTGGATCTGGATCGCCGCCAGGGCATGGCCACGGTGGACGTGCATGTCGCTGCCGCCGCGGTGCGGATGGATGATCGCCGCTATGCCGACTGGGCGCGCGGGCCGGATTTTTTCGATGCCGCGCAGCATCCGCAGATCCGCTTCGTCTCGCAGCCCTTTCCGCTCGATCGGCTGCAGCAGGGCGGCGCCCTCGCAGGGACCCTGACGCTGCGCGGCATCAGCCGGCCGGTGCGCTTCGAACTGCTGCCGCAGCCCTGCCGGCTGGCCGCACTGGATCCGGCACAGGCGGCAACGGTCTCAGCGTCCGCAGCGGGCATCAACGCCAGCGCGTCCGCCGCCACCGCGCCCACGACGACCCTGGCTGTCGCGGCAAGCACCACCGCGCCCGCGGTACTCTGCCGGGCGCTGGCGCGTGGCAGCATCGAGCGCGCCCACTTTGGCATGACCGCGCAACGTTTCACCATCGGTGATCGCGTCGAACTGGGGTTGGTGCTGAGCATCCCGCCGACGCCCTGATTGCCGCGAAAGGTCTGGGCATCCGTGGACACAGGGTTGTCACCCTGAGCAACGCGACAAACGTGGCTTTCGCCGGCTCGAATGTGACATGGCGGTTGCCAAGCGTGCGTTGCTACGCCCACTATCATCGGCACATGGCCCGATTCGCCGCACGGATGCTTCGCGTTGCTGCCTCGCTGCTGCTGCCGGCGCTGGCTGGCTGTGCGCTGTCGCGTGCCGAGGTGCGCCAGGCGAACCACGTGGTCAGCATGGCGCAGCAGCGCAACGCGACTCCGAATTGCGATCGGGCCGACCACTGCGCGGCGCCGTCGGCACTGCTCGCCCTTGGCCGCGCCGCCGCAGCCGCCTCGACACCGCAGGCACCGCAGCACCGGCTGATCCTGATCGACAGCGGCGAAAACGCGCTCGCCGCGCGCCTGAATCTGATCGCCGCCGCGCGCCACAGCATTGACGTGCAAACCTACATCTGGGCGCGCGACGACGTCGGCAACCTGATGCTGGACGAACTGCTCAAGGCGGCACACCGCGGCGTACAGGTGCGCATCCTTGCCGACCAGCTGTTCTCGTTCGAGAACGTCGACATGCTGGCCGCGCTGGCGCGCTCCAGCCCCGATCTGCAGATCCGCCTGTACAACCCCACCTTCAACGAAGCCACGACGCAGCCGCTGCAGTTCGCCGCCGGCATCGTCTGCTGTTTTTTCAAAATCAATCAGCGCATGCACGACAAGCTGATGCTGGTCGACGGCCAGGTCGGCATCGTCGGCGGTCGCAACTACCAGGACCGCTACTTCGGCTGGGACCCGGATCTCGATTACGTCGACCGCGAAGTGCTGGTGGCGGGCCCGGCAGCGCAACAGATGCAGGCCAGCTTCGACGTGTTCTGGGCGCAGCCGCGCGCGGTGCCGCTGACCCGGCTCACCGACGTCAACCGCGCGCTGCGCAAAGACGGCGCCGACGCGCCCGGCTGGGCGCCGCCGGCATGGGTCGACCCCGAGCGCATCACCCTCGTCGAGGGTGATGCCGCCAATGCGCAATGGATCGGCGCCCACCTGCTGGCACACGTGTTTGATGTCGGACGCGTCGATTACTATTCGGACCTGCCCCAGAAAACCGACGACCCCACGCGCCGTGCCGACAAGACCATGACCGTGCACCTGACGGACATGGTCGGCGACGCGCACCACACGCTGGTGATGCAGACGCCCTATCTGCTGTTCAGCGACAAGGCGTTCGATCTGCTGAAACGGCTGCACCGGACACGGCCCGGCCTGCACATCGTGGTTTCCACCAATTCGTTGGCCGCGACGGATGATTTTGCGGTCTACGCTCTGTCCTACAAGCACCGCAAGCGCTACATCAAGCGCCTCGGCCTCGAGATCTACGAACTCAAGCCGCATCCGGTCGATGCGCTCGGCGCGCTGACTCCGGCCACGACCGGCCTGCAGGCCGACGGTACTGCGGCCGATGCCGGCAACACCGCCGCAACCCCCGCGGCCGTGCAACCGCAGCCGGTGCCGATCACCACGCCCGGCGTGCGCATTGCCCTGCATGCCAAGTCGTATGTGATCGACGGCCGCATCGCCATGGTCGGCTCGCACAACTTCGATCCGCGCTCGGATCACTACAACACCGAAAACGGCGTGATCGTCGACGATCCTGCCTTCGCCCTGGCCGTGCAGGCCTCGATCCTGCGCACCACCGCGCCAGGCAATGCCTGGGTGGTGGCACGGACCCCCAGCGTGCCGTTGTTCGGCCCCGTCAGCCGCGTGCTCGGCGATATCTCGGCGGCGTTGCCGATCTTCGACCTCTGGCCATTCCGCTATGCCAGCGACTGGCAAAAGAAGCCGGGCTGCCCGCCCCTGCGGCCGGATGACCCGAAGTTCCGCCAATGCTATGAAAACGTCGGCGACTTCCCCGAGGTCGAGCTCTCGACCAAGGCCATCTACACCCGCATCTTCACTGCCTTTGGTGTCGGTCTGAGCGGGATCATGTAGCGCCGCCGCCGCGGACCGCAGCTACGCGCGTTTGATCAGGCGCAGGATGAAGATCAGCACGACCGCGCCGATCGTGGCCACGAGGATGGCGCTAAGCAGCCCGCCACCCGGAAACAGGCCCAGCGTGCGAAACAGGAAACCGCCCAGCAGCGCGCCGATCACGCCGACGACGATGTCGCCGATCACGCCAAAGCCGCCGCCGCGCACCAGCACGCCGGCCAGCCAGCCGGCAATCAGGCCAACCAGAATGAACCAGATGAATTCCATGACGCGCTCCCCCGGTGATGGAGCCGCGAACGGCGCTCCGGTGGCGGCAGCCTGCCACAGGCCGTGGCGATGAGCGACGGGCCGCCGTCGCGATCACGGCCGCTCAAGAATCGCCGTCACGCCCATGCCGCCGGCGGTGCAGATCGAGATCAGACCGCGCCCGCTCCCTTTGTCCGCCAGCAGCTTGGCCAATGTCGCCAGAACGCGCGCGCCGGTAGCGGCGAAGGGATGGCCCAGCGCCAGCGAAGAGCCGTGCACGTTTAATTTTGCGGGATCGATCGCGCCCAGCGGCGCGTCGAGACCGAGGCGGTTGCGGCAGTAGTCGGCCGATTCCCAGGCGCGCAGGGTACACAGCACCTGCGCGGCGAAGGCCTCGTGGATCTCGTAGTAGTCGAAGTCCTGCAGCTTCAGGCCGCGCCGCTTGAGCAGGCGCGCAACGGCGACGGTCGGCGCCATCAGCAGGCCCTCGCCGGCGACGAAGTCGACCGCCGCCACCTCGGCGTCGACCAGATACGCCTGCACCGGCAGGCCGCGCGCGCGTGCCCAGTCCTCGCTGGCCAGCAGCGCGGCGGCGGCACCGTCGGACAGGCCGGTCGAGTTGCCCGCGGTCAGCGTGCCGTGGCCGGAGGTCTTGTCGAAGGCCGGCTTGAGCGAGGCCAGCTTTTCCAGGCTGGTGTCGGCGCGCAGGAAACCGTCGCGCTCCAGCCCGCGGAACGGCACCAGCAGATCCTTGAAAAAGCCGGCGGTATACGCCGCCGCGGCTTTCTGATGGCTGGACAATGCCAAGCGGTCCTGATCCGCGCGGGCGATCTTCCACTCGCGCGCCATCAGCTCGCAGTGATCACCCATGCTCATGCCGGTGCGCGGTTCGGCCACGCCCGGAAACGAGGGCTTCAGCTCGCTCAGCGAAAATCCGCGCAGCGCGGCGCCGAGCCGGGCGCCGAAGCCCCTGGCGCGGTTGATCGCCAGCACGCGCTGGCGCAGCTTGCGGCCGTAGACGATCGGCACGTCGCTGGTGGTGTCGGCGCCGCCGGCGATACCGGCCTCGATCTGCCCGCAGGCGATCTTGTTGGCGACGAGGATGGCGTTGTCGAGCGAGGTGCCGCAGGCGCGCGCGGTGGTGATCGCCGGCGTGGTCGGCGCCAGGCCCGAGGACAGCGTGACCTCGCGCGCCAGATTCCAGTCGGAGCTGTGCCTGATCACCGCGCCGAAGGCCACCTCGCCCAGCTCGACGCCCTGCAGGCCGTAGCGCTCGACCAGCGCCCCCATTGTCTTGACGCTCATGCCGAAGTTGCCGACGTCGGCGTAGGCGGTGTTGTTGCGGCAGAAGGGAATGCGCACACCGCCCAGCACGGCCACGCGTCTTGCGGTTGATTCGCTCACTACCTGCTCCTCGATCGCAAAGCGCAAGGCTAGCGCGGCACCTGGCTGCGTGAAAGCGCGACGGCGCTGCGGCGCGCGCGGTGATTGCTAGACTTGCCGATTCAATCGCACCCGCGTCCGTCCATGAGCAACACCGCCCCGATCGCCCTGCATGCCGTGCTCGCCGTCGAACTGGCGGAGGGCAGCGTGCCGGCGCGACTGACGCTGGATCGCGACGTCGCCGAAACACTGGCCGCCTGCGTCGCTGCCGATCTGGTCGCGCTGCTGCCCGACGTGCAGCACGCGCGCCTGCTGCTGGGCGGCACGCTGCTCGATCCCGCCGAGGTGCTGCGGCCCGGATTCCCCGTGCACGCGGCGCTGGAGGAACTGGCAGTGCGGGTACCGCGGACCGCGGCGGTGGTGGCCTTCGGCAGTCACGACGGCCGCATGCCGATCGCCACCCTGATACCCGACCCGGCGCTGCGCGGCTCCGCGTTGCGGGTGCTGCCGTTGGTGCTGGAAGCCGACGCCGAACACGCCCCCGCGCTGGGCGCGGCGCTCGAAAGCGAACTGGCGGCGCGCGGCGAGGCCGGCGCGCTCACCGCCGATGGCCTGATGCGCGCTGTCGGCGCGCACTTCGTGCATGCCCGCTATCTGACCCAGGCCGACCTGCTGGCGCTGGTCTGCGTGCAGTACGAACACCGGGGGCTGGCACCATTCTGGCAATTGATCGAAGCCGCGCTGCTGACCCCGGATCGGGTCGAGACGACGTTGTCGCCGCGCGGCCTGCGCTGCCGCTGGGACGGACGCGGCGTGCGCATCGAGACGCCGGCATCCTGGATGCGGCACCGCGACCACGCCGATGACGATGCGGCACATGCCTATGCCGGCGCGGTGTTCGAGCTGCGCCAGGCGGCGGCGCTGGCCAGCGCGCATGGCCTGACGCTGGCCTTCGACGCGGCCGAGGGCGACGCGGCGCTGGGCTACGCGCTGGAAACCATGGCCGCGGCGCGC
>DATLSL010000009.1:0-12026 GCA_035534135.1 Rhodanobacteraceae bacterium
GATCGAGCGCCAGCGCGCGATTCAGCGCGGCCTGCAGCAGGCGTCCGGCGATGCTGCGCAGCGGCGGCGGGATCAGGGCATTGGGCGCGGGCGAGGACATGCCGGCGATTGTAGCGGTGCCCGTCGCGCCGGGCGTGCACGCGACGTCACACCGCGCCGGGAAAGCCCAGCTGGCGCCAGGCCTCGTACACCGTCACCGCGACCGCGTTGGACAGATTCAGGCTGCGGCTGCCGGCGACCATCGGCAGGCGCAGACGGCGCTCCCCGGGCAGTGCATCCAGGATCGCACTCGGCAGGCCTTTGCTCTCGGCGCCGAACAGCAGCGCGTCGCCATCGGCGAAGCGCGCTGCGTCCGGACGCGTGCCGCCCTTGGTCGTCAGCGCATACACGCGCGGCGCGCCCAGCGCGGCGAGGCAGGCGTCGAGACCGTCATGCACCTGCATGCACGCGTATTCGTGATAGTCCAGTCCGGCGCGGCGCAGCCTGGCGTCGTCGAGTTCGAAGCCCAGCGGCCGCACCAGATGCAGCGCACAGCCGGTGTTGGCCGCCAGCCGGATCACGTTGCCGGTATTGGGCGCGATCTCGGGATGGACCAGGACGATATGCAGCATGGCCGCATTATTGCGTGACCGCGGACGCCGGCGCTGCGCTGCCGCTTGAGGCTGCCCAACGGACTGTGGCCAGATGGCGCAGCCGGCAACGACAGGAGGACCGACCATGAAACAACGCATGCTCGCATGCTGGGTCGCCAGCGCGATGCTGGGATGGATGGGCGCCGCAACGGCGATGGACGCCAAAAGCTGCGCCGCCGGCGCCGGCAACGCCTATGCGGCCGACGTCACGCCTGGGGCTTATGCGCTCGCCCAGGGCCTGCAGGCGCTCAGGGGTCACCAGCCCCGGTACGCCATCGATCGCTTCAAGGTCGCCGCGTCCTGGGGCGCCAAGATCGCCCAGTACAACCTCGGGCTGATGTACTGGAATGGCGATGGCGTACCCAAGGATCACGCGCGCGCCGTGGCGTGGCTGGCGCTGGCCGACGAGCGCCATAACAGCGCCACGATCGAGGGCTCGCTGCAGTTCGCCTACGGCAAACTGACTGCCGCCGAGCACCAGCAGGCGGACGCGGATTTCAACCGCATGGTCCAGACGTACGGCGATGCGGTGGCGCTGACGCGAGCCCGCACGACCTGGCTGCGGCAGGTGCATGCGCAAACCGGTTCGCGCCTGGGCGCGAATGGTGACATCACCGCTTCCTGCCGCATCCATGGCGAGATGCGTGCCTGTCCGGGCAGCGCGCAGGCCAACGCGTCGGCGCTGGTCTGCAACCGTTACTGGCCGTATCCGCTGGCGGAGCATCTCGCGCAGAAACCGGGTGGCCCGTCGGGCCACGCGGCCAGCGCACATTGAGCGATCAAGTGCCGTGGCGCACTTACGGGCACACCACGCCATCGCGCAGCGCGGGCGTGCAGATGCCGGATGAGTATGCAGCGGTTGTAGCAGACGGCGCGCTAGACGTCGCGGCCAACGCCGGCGGGCTGATCAGCATGCTGCCCAGCACCAGCGCGATCAGCAGGGCGTGCAGGGCGAAAACCAGGCGCATCAGTTTGAGTTCGGTGTTCATGGCGGACTCCGCAGCATCGCCGCAAGGGGCGGCGGGGGGTCCGACGCAAGCGACGTGCCAGCGTGGTGGGTGGTCGTGGTCCTCGCGAAATCAATTGTTTGCGATACCGGGCCGATGCCGTCGCCGTGTCCGCGGGCACCCGCTCAGCGCAGCGGACAGCGGCCGTCGAGGGCAACGCGCTGCGCCGCGGCCAGTTCGGTACGGGGGATGTCGCTGCGCGCCTGCGCCGGCGGGAAATCGATGCTGACCTCGAGGTTGTCGCCGCGCGCATCGCGCAGATTGGACAGGTCGACTACCAGGGCAACTCGCTGCTGTCGTAGGCGTAAAAATGGCCGCCGTCACCCGGCGCCAGCCGTGCCAGCACGGCGAGCATGCCGCGCACCGCAGTCGGCGCATCCAGCGGCGCCTGTTCGCCGCCCATCGCGGTGCGCACCCAGCCCGGATGCATCGCCACCACGGCGATACCGCGCGGTCCCAGTTCCGCCGCCAGCCGGCGCATGCCCATGTTCAGCGCCGCCTTGCTCATCGCGTAGCTGACGGTACGGTAGTTGCTCGCCTGCGCGATCGAGCCCAGCTGCGAGCTGACGCACAGCACCTTGGCGGCATGGCCCTGCATCAGCAGCGGCGTCAGCGCCTCGGTCAGCAGCAGCGGTGCGCTGGCGTTGACCGCGAAGCTGCGCGCCAGATCCGCGGCACGCAGGGCGCCGTAGCGCTCGCCCGAGACCAGCACGCCGGCGTTGTTGATCAGCACATCGAGATGGCTGACGCCGGCGGCCGCCAGCTGCGCCGGCAGCGCGGCGATGGCCTCGGCCTCGGCGACATCCAGCGGCAGCTGGCGCAGCCGCTGCGGATGCGCGGCGACCAGCGCCGCCAGCTCACTGGCCGTTGCCGGCGTGCGACTGCAGGCGATCACCTGCAGGCCCTGAGCCAGCAGTTGCCGGGTGAATTCGAGCCCGAGGCCGCGGTTGGCGCCGGTGATCAGGGCGGTGCGCATGGGCGATCTCCGCAGGACATGTCTGCAGCGTGTCGACGATGGAGACGCCTGGCAAGTGGCGACGATCGCAGGCGTGACGTTCGGCGCCACAGCGGGGGACTGCGGCGCAGCCGTGTGCTGAACGCGGCGCGACCGCCAGCGCGCGATGCAACACTGGCGCACACGTCTGCGGCTATCCTAGCGGGGCGGGATTCCCGCGCGGTTTCCAAGGTGCCGACGATGCGCAAGACCCTGTTCGCCGCAATCGCCATCAGCCTGATGTTGAGCGGATGTTCCTGGGGCATACGCCTGCAACCGGGCGGTCGTGCCGTGCGCGCGGCTTACGTCGACAGCGTTGCCGGCTGCCAGCAGCTGGGCGAAGTGACGGTGTCGGTCACCGATCATGTCGGCCCGTTCGATCGCAACAACCTGACCGTGCGCGACGAGCTGGAGGTGCTGGCGCGCAACGCCGGTGCCGGCATGGGCGCCGACACCGTCAAGCCGCTGGCAGCGCCGGTCGACGGCCAGCAGAAGTGGGGTGCTTATCGCTGCGGCCCTGCCGCACCCGGCCCGGCGATGGCTCCGGCCTCCAGCGCCCCGCAGTCCGCGTTGCCGGGCGATGCGCCGGCGCAGACGTTGCCGCTGAAGACCCAGCCGCTGCAGATCCAGAACGTCCCGGCCAGCGCCGGCAGCAGTAGCGGCGGCTGAAAGGACTTACCGGCTGCTCGATGCTGCCGTTCACTGGCCGCTGCTGGCAGCGCTCGCCGCATCCGCGGCGTCCTGCTGCTGCTTCAGCGTGCGGTAGTGCGCCAGTTGCGCGGCTTGCGCGCGTACGGCCGTTGCGCGTTCGGCCTTGGCATGCTCCAGCGCTTCGCGCTGGGTGGTGACCACGCTGCGCTGGCGGGCGATGTCGTCGCTGATGTACTTCGGCACCCCCTTTTGCGTGTGCTCGATCTCCGCCGCGCGCTGCAGCAGATCGGCCAGTCCGCGCTCCTGGCTCTTCAGGTTGAGCTCGGTGGTGCCCAGGGTCTGGTCGATGGTTGCCAGCTGTTGCTGCTGCGTTTGCAGAAGATCACTCTCGTGCGGGTAGGCAGCGAGCATCTGGCTGTCGGCGCGGGCGCGGTCCTGGGCCTGCTTGACGGCAGCGGCTTTCGCGGCGGCGGCAGCGTCGCGCTGCTTGCGTTCCTGCGGCGTCAGCGGCCGCTCGACGGTGCGCACCACGAGGCCCTGCTCGTTGAGCAGCTGGTAGCCGTACTGCACGGCATCGGGCGGCAGGCTGTCGCTGAAGTGCAGCACGCCATGGGCGTCGCGCCAGCGGTAGTGCGCCGCACCTTCGGCCGCGACGGCGGATGCTGAAAGAGCCAACGCCGCGGCGCACAGCGCCAGGGCGGCCAGGATGATGCGGATGCGCATGTGCGGTTCTCCAGGTGCTCGGCCGAGTATAGGCGGCGCTCAGGCGATGCCGTAGCGGGCGCGATAGTCGCTCAGGCGCGCATGTTCAGCGACCAGATCGGGATCTGCCGCCGTGTAGGTGAGCAGGTCGCTCAGGCGCGCGATCGCCAGCACCGGAATGGCGAACTCGGCGCTGACCTCCTGCGCCGCCGACAGTGCGCCCTGGCCACGCTCTTCGCGGTCCAGCGCGATCAGCACGCCGGCCGGCTGCGCGCCCTGCGCGTGGATCAGCTGCAACGACTCGCGCACCGCGGTGCCCGCGGTCAGCACGTCGTCGACCACCAGCACACGCCCGGCCAGCGGTGTGCCGACCAGCAGCCCGCCTTCACCGTGGTCCTTGGCTTCCTTGCGATTGTAGGCGAAGGGCAGGTCGCGGCCGTGGCCGTCGGCCAGCGCGATCGCCGTGGCCGCCGCCAGCGCGATGCCCTTGTAGGCGGGGCCGAACAGCATGTCGAAGGCGAGGCCGGAGCCCAGCGCCGTGGCCGCGTAGGCACGGCCGAGACGCGCCAGCGCGGCACCGCTGGCGATGCGGCCGAGATTGAAGAAATACGGACTGACGCGGCCCGACTTCAGGGTGAAGTCGCCAAAGCGCAGCACACCTTGGTCGCGGGCGAGGTCGAGAAAGTCGCGTTGATGGGCAAGCATCTGCGGTTCGCAGGCGGAAGGGAAGGAGCGCACGCCGCAGGCCGCTGCGTGCGTGGCGATGATAAGTCATCGGCGCGGGTGTCTGCGGCGCGCGGGCGTCGCGGGGCATGAGGAAACCGCCGGCTTTCGGCTACGCTTGCGGCCACCCGATGCCCGCTGGCTCATTCCCGGTTGCGTGTCCGATGCGCATCATCACCTTCAACGCCAACGGCATCCGTTCGGCAGCGTCCAAGGGCTTCTTCGACTGGTTCGGCGCGCAGCACGCCGACGTGCTCTGTCTGCAGGAAACCAAGGCCCAGGAGCACCAGCTCGATGCCGCGGTGTACCGACCGGCGGGCTATCACGGTTTCTTTCACGATGCGCGCAGCAAGAAGGGCTACAGCGGCGTGGCGATCTATGCCCGGCGCAAGCCCGACCAGGTGCTCAACACGCTGGGCTGGGAGGCGTTCGACCAGGAGGGCCGCTATCTGGAGGCGCGCTTTGGCAACCTCAGCGTGGTCTCGCTGTACGTGCCTTCGGGCTCGTCGGGCGAAGAGCGCCAGCGCTTCAAGTTCGCGGCGATGGAGCGCCTCGCGCCGATCCTCGACGAATGGCTGGCCAGCGGCCGCGATTACGTGATCTGCGGCGACTGGAACATCGTCCATACCCGGCTCGACATCAGGAACTGGACCTCCAACCAGAAGAACTCGGGCTGCCTGCCCGAGGAACGCGCCTGGCTCGACGCGCTGCTTCGCGAGCACGGCTGGGTGGACAGCTTCCGCGCGCTGAAACCTGAAGCGGTCGAATACACCTGGTGGTCGCAGCGCGGCAACGCGCGTGCCAACGACGTCGGCTGGCGCATCGACTACCAGATGGTGACGCCGTCGCTGCGCGAGCGCCTGCGCGCCTGCGCGATCCATCCGCAGCCGCGCTTCTCCGACCATGCGCCCTACGCGGTGGATTATGCGCCGGACGGTGTTGCGTGAGCGACCCGACTGCGGCGAATCCGTCGCCCAAGCGGCGCCCGCATGGATGGCGGGCGCTATCAGCAGCGTTCGGCACGCCGGCCGCCCGCACCATGTTTTTTTTCGGATTCTCCTCGGGGCTGCCATTCCTGCTGGTCGGCGTCACTCTATCGGCGTGGCTCAAGCAGTCCGGCATCGATCTGGCGCTGATCGCGCTGGTCAGCTACGTCACGCTCACCTACACGCTGAAGTTCCTGTGGGCGCCCGCGGTGGACCGCCTGCGGTTGCCCCTGCTGGGCAGGCTGGGCCAGCGGCGCAGCTGGATACTCGCGGCCCAGCTGGTATTGGCCGCGGCGCTGACGGGCATGGCGCTGCTGACGCCGACAACCTCGTTCGCGCTGTTCATTGCCTTCAACGGCATTGCGGCGTTTGCCGGTGCCACCCAGGACGTGGCGATCGACGCCTATCGTGTGGAGATCGCACCGCTCGAGGCACAAGGCGGCCTGGCTTCGACCTACACTCTCGGCTACCGGCTGGCGTTGATCGTCAGCAGCGTGGGCACGCTCTACATCGCCCAATTTGCTGGCTGGCACGTCGGCTATCTGGTCATGGCGCTGATTCTCGCGATACCCGTCGTGGCGGTGCTGCGCGCACGCGAGCCGGAAAACCGCCTGCCGCGGGCGGCATCGCTCGGTGCAGCCATCCGCGAGGGCGTGATCGGTCCGTTCCGCGAGTTCTTCATGCGCTTCGGCTGGCCGTTGGCGCTGGCTCTGCTGGTGTTCGTCGGCCTGTACAAGCTTCCCGAGCAGATGGTGGGCGTGGTCGCCTATCCGTTCTACATGCACCTCGGCTTCAGCCTGACCGATATCGCCAATGTCTCGAAGGTCTACGGCGTCATCGTCAGTCTCGCTGGCGCCTTCCTGGGCGGCTATGCGGTCACGCGCTTCGGCCTGCGCATGCCGGTGATCGTTTCGGTGCTCGGCATCGCGCTGTGCAACCTGCTGTATGTGCTGATGACCGCGCATCCGGGGTCGATCGCCTATTTTGCCCTGGCCCTGTCGGGCGACAATCTCGCCAATGGATTCGGTGGCACGGTCCTGGTGGCCTTCATGTCGGGCCTGACGCACCGCGGCTATACCGCCACCCAGTACGCCCTGCTGAGTTCCCTGGCCAATCTGCCCGGCAAGCTGATTGCGGGGGGCTCGGGCTATCTGGTCGAGACCGTGGGTTACGGTGGCTTCTACGCGCTCAGCACGGTGTCCGTGGTGCCCACGCTGCTGCTGCTGGCCTGGCTGTGGCCGCGGCTGAAGCCCGCGCTGGGCGAGACATGAAATCTGGCGTGCACGCTGCCAGAATCAGGCGCGCAAGGGGCAAGGCGTCAGCACCGAGGATCAGGGCCCGTGCCGGACATACTCGTACGCCACATCGACGCCGCCATGGCCGAGCGCATCATGGAGCTGGCGCGCGAGCGCAAGTGGTCGATCAACGACGTGATCCTGCATGTGCTGCGGCACGGGCTGGGACTGGCCGCCGAGGACACCGCAGTGCGCGAGCCGCGCGACATCGCGCATCTGCGCGGCACCTGGAACGCGGTCGAGGCGGCGGCGTTTCATGAGGCGCTGAGCGCCTTCGAGGAAGCGCCGGGATCGCCGCTGTTCAGCAAGGATGCGCGCAAGGACGCGAGCTGAGACGACCGCATCAGTCGCGCGGCGGGGGGTAGATCGCGCCCAGCAGGCGCGGTCCGCGGGCTCCGGTGACACCGGGGCGGTTGCCGGGGCGGCCGGCCATCCGCTCGCGCGCCAGCCAGGCAAACGCCATCGCCTCGACAAAATCGGGATCGACGCCGACCGCGGCGGTCGAGCGCAGACTGGCGGGCGTCAGCGCGCGCGCCAGCGCCGCCATCAGCACCGGGTTGTGCACGCCGCCGCCGCAGGCCAGCACTTCGCGCGTGCCGGGCGCGTGCGCGACGACGGCGTCGGCGACGCTGCGTGCGGTCAGCTCGACCAGGGTCGCCTGCACGTCGGCGGGATCGCGCTGCCGGTCTGTCAGGCGTGCGTCCAGCCAGCCCAGATGGAATGACTCGCGGCCGGTGCTCTTGGGCGGCACCGCCGCGAACCACGGATCGGCCAGCAGCGTTGCCAGCAGTCCGGCATCCGCGCGGCCGCTGGCGGCGAACGCGCCGTCGCGATCGCAGGCGCTGCCGCGATGACGCTGGCACCAGGCGTCGAGCAGGGCGCTGGCGGGTCCGCTGTCAAAACCGCGCACGCCACCGTCCGCGGCGAGCACGGTGAGGTTGGCGATGCCGCCAAGATTGAGCACCGCGCGCGTCGTGCCCGGCAGCGCCATCAGCTCGGCATGGAATGCCGGAAGCAGTGGCGCGCCCTGGCCGCCGGCGGCGACGTCGGCACGGCGAAAGTCGGCGACCACGGTCAGGCCGGTGCGCTCGGCGATCACGCTGGGATCGCCGATCTGCAGGGTGAACGGATGCGCTCCCTGCGGGCGATGGCGCACGGTCTGGCCGTGCGAGCCCAGCGCATGCACGCGATCGGCCGCGATGCCGGCGGCCTCGAGCAGGCTCATCGCCGCGGCCGCGAAGGCTTCGCCGATGCGGACGTCCAGACGCCCATAGGCATCGAGATCGAACGCCGCCTCGGACTGCGCCAGGGCGAGGATCTCGGTGCGCAGCGCGGGATCGTAGGGCAGCGTGCGCGCGGCGAGCAGCCGTGGTGCCGGGTCGAACTCGGCGAGCGCGACGTCGATGCCATCCGCGCTGGTTCCCGAGATCAGTCCGAGATACAGCGCCGCGGCGCTCACTTGGCGGTGGCGAGGCGGCTGCCGCCGTCGGCCTGTTGCAACTGCGCCAGCATCGGCGTGATCACGCGCTTGAACGCCAGCAACTGCGTACGCGGCAGTGGCTCGGGCTTGGGCAGCGTCACGGTCAGCGGATTGCGTGCCTTGCCGTCGACGCGGAATTCATAATGCAGATGCGGGCCGGTGGCGATGCCGGTCATGCCGACATAGCCGATCACCTCGCCCTGGCGCACGCGCGAGCCGACATGCAGCCCTCTGGCGAAGCGCGACATGTGCCCGTAAGCGGTGCTGATGTCGCGGTTGTGCTGGATGACGATGAAGTTGCCGTAGCCGTTCTCCCAGCCGTGATAGCGGATGACGCCGTCGCCGGCGGCGAAGATCGGCGTGCCGCTGGGAGCGGCGTAGTCGACGCCATCATGCGGACGCACGATGTGCAACACCGGGTTCATGCGCGCGGCGGCGAAGTACGACGAGATGCGGGTAAAGTCCACCGGTGTGCGCAGGAACGACTTGCGCAGCGGGCGGCCGTCCTCGTCGTAATAGCTGGCCGTGCCGTCGGCCGGTTCATAGCGGAATGCCGTGTAGCGCTTGCCGTGATTGACGAACTCGGCGGCCAGCACGCGGCCGGCGCGCAGGAACCGGCCGTCGCGATAAACGGCGTCGTAGACCACGGTGAAACGGTCGCCGGCGCGCAGATCCTGGGCAAAGTCGATGTCGTAGCCGAACACCTTGGCCAGCTCGAAGACGGTCGCATTGCTCAGCCCGGCCTTGTTGCCGGCGCCGAACAGCGAACCCTCGATCACGCCGTGGGCGACATGCGTGACCCGCTGCAGCGCGCGCTTCAGCACGCTGGCCGTGGCGGTCGTGCCGTGAAAGTCGAGGGTGACACGGGTGGCCTCGTCGCGGTCGAAGCGCAGCGCCTGCAGCTCGCCTTGCGGGCCGATCAGAAAACCGAACTGCTCGCCGGGCTTGATATGCGCCAGGTTCGACTGGCCGCCGTCGGCATCCAGCGCGCGCTGCAGATCACTGGGTGTCAGGCCTTGGGCGACAAACACCTGCGACAGGGTCTGTCCCGGCTGCACCGCCACCTCGTGCCACTGCGCCGGCGGCGGGGCGGCATCGTTGGCGCCTGCCGGCAGCGGTGGCACCGCCAGCGGCAGCGCGTGCAGGGGCGGCACCGCGGCATCGAGGCGCAGCACGCTGGCCCAGCCCGGAATCACGGCCACGGTCAGGATCAGCAGCAACAGCGCGGTGCCGATCAACAGCAGCCGTTCGCGGCCCCAAGCCAGCGGGAAACGGGCGCTGCGCAACACGCTGGCGTGCGCGGCATGCAGGTAGTAACGCAGATGGCGGCGCTGGGTATTGCGACGCAGGAGTGCGCGGTGGGCGCCGTGGGTGCCGCCCGGAGGGTGCTCGCTCATCCGATCTGATCGCCATGCCGGTCAACGGCGGGTACCATAGAGGCATCGTCGAAACCGCGTCAACGCCAAGCTGCACAAGGCTTTGCGCCGGGTCACGCAATTAACTCACAATTAACGAACCGGGCGGCGCGTAACGCCGCTCGCGCCGATCACATCACCTCAGCGTTCGGGAATCTGCATGACCCAGCCGGCTGAAGCCCTCGCGCTGATCGCGCGCGGCGCGGACGAAATCATCAAGCGCGATGAGCTCGAGGCGCGCTTGGCATCGGGGCGTCCGCTGCGCATCAAGGCCGGTTTCGATCCGACCGCGCCGGATCTGCACCTCGGCCACACCGTGCTGCTGAACAAGATGCGCCAGTTCCAGGATCTCGGGCATCAGGTGATCTTCCTGATCGGCGATTTCACCGGACTGATCGGCGATCCCACCGGCAAGAACGTCACCCGCAAGCCGCTCACCCGCGAGGACGTCGCAGCCAACGCCGCCACCTACGCCGAGCAGGTGTTCAAGGTGCTCGATCGAGAGCGCACCGAGGTGCGCTTCAACTCCGAGTGGTTCGGCGCCATGACCGCCGCCGACATGGTTCGCCTCGCGGCGCAGCACACCGTCGCGCGCATGCTCGAGCGCGATGACTTCGCCAAGCGCTATGCCGCGCAGCAGCCGATCGCGATCCACGAGTTCCTGTATCCGCTGGTGCAGGGCTACGACTCGGTGGCGCTGCGGGCCGACGTCGAGCTCGGCGGCACCGACCAGAAGTTCAATCTGCTGATGGGGCGTGTGCTGCAGGAGCACCACGGCCAGCCGCCGCAGATCGTGCTGACGATGCCGCTGCTGGAAGGCATCGACGGCGTCGCCAAGATGTCGAAGTCGCTCGGCAACTACATCGGCATCAACGAGCCGCCGATCGCCATCGTGACCAAGACGATGAAGATCGACGATGCGCTGATGTGGCGCTGGATCGAGCTGCTGAGTTTCGAGATCTCGCTCAGCGAGATCGACACCCTCCGGTGCGACATCGAGGCCGGTGCGCTGCATCCGCGCGATCTCAAGCTGCGCCTGGCACGGGAGCTGGCCGCGCGCTTTCACGGCGCGAGCGCGGCGGAGCAGGCGGTTGCGGGCTGGAACGCCGCCGTGCGTGGCGAAGGCGATACCGCTGCGCTGCCGCTGACGGAGATCGTCGTGCCGGTTGCGGGCCTGCGCGTCGCGGCACTACTGACGGCAGCGGGGCTCACGCCGAGCAATTCCGAGGCGAACCGCAAGCTGCAGGAGCGCGCCGTGCGCATCGACGGCGCGGTGGTCGAGGACCGCGAGCGCCTGCTGCTGCCGGGTGCCGAGTACCTGCTGCAACTGGGCAAGCGCGGTTTCGCCCGCGTGCGGCTGCGCGCCGCTGACGACGGCGCCTGAGCGGCCGACGCCCTTGATCAGACGAGAGTGCACCTTGATCGCGCGTCCCGCCGTACGGACGGCGGCGATTGCGGCCAGGCGAGACTTTCCGCTCTCGCGGAGCTGTTGACGGTCCCTGAAACGGATGTAGAATGTGCGGCTCGGTGGGGCGAAAGGCTCTGCTGACGGGACGTGGTTGGTTCCGTGGTCGTTGATCTTTGACAGTGTGCGCAGGTGACTTGTGTGGGCGCCTTGCGGGTGGATGAAGAGTCCATTGATGCAAGCGTCCAACCCAAGTGATTCAGCGATGAACGACTTGAGGTTGGGGAAGACGCTTCGTAGGAATTGACCTTCGGGTCAAGCAAGCTAAAGCGAAGAGTTTGATCCTGGCTCAGATTGAACGCTGGCGGCATGCCTAACACATGCAAGTCGAACGGCAGCACAGCCCCGCAAGGGGTGGGTGGCGAGTGGCGGACGGGTGAGGAATGCATCGGAATCTGCCCTGTCGTGGGGGATAACGTAGGGAAACTTACGCTAATACCGCATACGACCGAGAGGTGAAAGCGGGGGACCCGAGAGGGCCTCGCGCGGCAGGATGAGCCGATGCCCGATTAGCTGGTTGGTGGGGTAACGGCCCACCAAGGCGACGATCGGTAGCTGGTCTGAGAGGATGATCAGCCACACTGGGACTGAGACACGGCCCAGACTCCTACGGGAGGCAGCAGTGGGGAATATTGGACAATGGGGGCAACCCTGATCCAGCAATGCCGCGTGTGTG
>DATLSL010000010.1:0-9848 GCA_035534135.1 Rhodanobacteraceae bacterium
AAGGCCGCCGACCGCATGGCCGAGGAGCGCATCGCCAGCATCGGCCGGATCAAGCTGCCGACCATGGGCAACAACGGCGCGCGCTTCCTCGGCCGCATGCGCGGGCAGTGAGTCGAGAGCCGGGACCCGGGACCCGGGACCCGGGACCCGGGAAACAGCGAAAACAGCCCCAGGCCGGGGTTCGGACCGGGGTTCGGACCCAGGCTCCCGGACCCTAGCGACCGGAGGTCGGAACGGAACAGCATGGCTGTCATCCCGAGGCCGCAGGCCGAAGGATCTTTGACGCGTAGACTTCGGTCATGCACCGACGCTCGCGATCGCGGGTCCGGGCTCCGCGGCATGCAAGACCCCTCGCTGACGCTCGGGGTGACACCTTCATCAACCACCAGCCCTCATCGCTCATTGCACGACAGCCCGGCTCTTTCCCGGGACCCGGGTCCCGACGCTGCTTCCGCGGGTCCCGGGTCCCGGGTCCCCGGTCCCGGCTTCAGGCTTCAGGCTTCAGGCTCCCCACTCCCCACTCCCGGTCCCAACCCATGCGCCCCTTCCCCCTCGGTGACGACCTCGACCTGCTGCGCGAGACGGTGCATGCCTTCGCCGAGAAGGAGATCGCGCCGCGCGCCGATCTGATCGACCGCGAAAACGTCTTCCCCGCCGACCTCTGGCGCAAGTTCGGCGATCTCGGTCTGCTCGGCATCACCGTGTCCTCGGAGTACGGCGGCAGTGATCTCGGTTTTCTCGCCCACGTCGTGGCGATGGAGGAGATCTCGCGCGCCTCGGGCTCGGTCGGCCTGAGCTACGGCGCGCATTCCAACCTGTGCGTGCAGAACATCTTTCACAACGGCAACGAGGCTCAGCGACGCCGCTATATCCCCCGGCTGTGCAGCGGCGAATGGGTGGGCGCGCTGGCGATGAGCGAGCCGGGCTCGGGCTCGGACGTGGTCGGCTCGATGGCCTGCCGCGCCGAGAAGAAAGGCGACCGCTGGATCGCCAACGGTTCGAAGATGTGGATCACCAACGGCCCCGATGCCGACGTGGCGCTGGTCTACATGCGCACCGCGCCCAAACCCGCCGGCTCGCGCTGCATGACCGCCTTCATCGTCGAGAAGGGAATGCAGGGTTACTCGACCGCGCAGAAGCTGGACAAGCTGGGCATGCGCGGCTCCAACACCTGCGAACTGGTGTTCGCGGACTGCGAGATTCCCGACGCCAACCGCGTCGGCGAGGTCAACGAAGGCGTGCGCGTGTTGATGGGCGGGCTCGACACCGAGCGCCTGGTACTGTCCGGCGGGCCGATCGGTCTGATGCAGGCGGCGCTCGACATCGCCCTGCCCTACGTGCGCGAGCGCAGGCAGTTCGGCGCGCCGATCGGCAGCTTCGGCATCATGCAGGCCAAGATCGCCGACATGTACACCGCGCTGCAGTCCTCGCGCGCCTATGCCTACATGGTCGCGCAGGATTTCGACCGCGGCGTGCGCTCGCGCATCGATCCCGCCGCCTGCCTGCTCAGCGCCTCCGAAAACGCGGTCACGGTCGCTCTGGAGGCGATCCAGGCGCTGGGCGGCAACGGCTACATCAACGACTACCCGACCGGACGCATCCTGCGCGACGCCAAGCTCTACGCGATCGGCGCCGGCACCAACGAGATACGGCGCATGCTGATCGGCCGCGAGCTGTACCACGGCAAGTCGTGATCGGACCGGCACCGACAAGCCTCGGCACCGGCACGCCTGCATCGATTTCCGCCGCATCAGTGATCGGCCGCGAGCTCTACCACGGCAAGTCGTGATCCGAACTCCACGTCGCACACAGCGAGCTCATGCAGCCGGCTGACGCGCGGCATCAACAGCGCTGCGTGACGCGCAAGTCATTGCCCGGCGAAGCCCTGATATTCATTACGTTCCGTAATTTGCATTGCACCCTCCAATCGCTTTACCTATGCCCTGCCACGATGGCGCGGGGGCGACATGGATCAGGATCGCAACGCCGCAGGGAGACTGCGCACGCTGTCGCTTGCTGCGGCCTGCGCCGGACTCGTTGCATGCGCTTCTGCAACGACATCGGGTGCTGCGCAGTACGCCGCTTCGCCGATTGCCAGCGCCCTGCCGGTCAGCGTGCAGGCAGCGCAACTGAGCCTGCGTGCCGACGCGCGCGAACTGACGCCGCTGAGCGTCAACCTCACCATCGAGCTGGTGGTCAAAGCGTCATGGTCTGATGTCAGCGTCAGCGCGTCATCGGATGCCGCGGGCGTCGCGATCACACCGCCGACCTGTCGTTTCCGGGTACTGGCGCCGCCGATCGTGCCGCACGCTTCGCATCCTCCGTATCCGCTGCCGGCGGTGCCGCTGTGCAGCCTCGTCGTCAGCGCAACGCACGCGGGCCGCTATCCCGTGATCCTGCGCGTACGCGACGCCGCGGGCCGCGATCTCGTTGCACCCATCCATACCGTCATCGTCATCAAGGGGAGTTGATCATGAGAGGAGCTTCATGGTGGGCCGTATTGGCCGTCGCCGGCCTGACCGCCGCTGCGGTCGCCAGCGCCGGCATGCCGCAGGTCTCGGCGCGCGCGCGCGCGGCCGCCGTGTATCGGCAACGGCTGCTGGCCGGACCGAACGGGCAGTTCGACGGACGCCTGTATCAAGCCGCACTGCGCGCCCGCGCGCGGATGCTTGCGCAGGGAGCCGCACAAACGCGCTCCTGGCTCCCGGGCGGCGCGAGCACGCGCGCGACGGCACCGTCGGTAATCAACTGGACCGAGATCGGCCCCGGCAATGTCGGCGGTCGCATCAACGCGATCTGGATCGATCCCGCCAACGCGCAGCATCTGATCGTCGGCGCCGCCGGCGGCGGCCTGTGGCAAAGCAACGATGGCGGCAGCAGCTGGACGGCGGTGGCCGAGTTCCCCGGATCGCTGGCCGTGAGCGCGATCGCGCAGCTGCCCAGCGGCACCCTGCTGGCCGGCACCGGTGACCCCTTCAACGAGTTCCAGCCCGGCAGCGGCATGCTGATGTCCGCTGACAATGGCAACACCTGGACGCCGATCAGCAGCACCGCGCCGCAGTCCAGCTTCGATTTCTGGAGCCAGATCCGATCGATCAGCACATCGACCGCCGGCACGGCGGTGGCGGCAACGCGCCAGGGTGTCGCGCGCAGCACGGATGGCGGCAATACCTGGTCCACGGTGTTCTCCACGGACGCCTTCGACGTCGCGTTTGACCCGAACAATTCCAACAGCGTGGTCGCTGGAACCTACAACGGGACCGTGGCTTACTCCATCAACGGCGGGGCGACGTGGGCCTTGGCGACCGGCCTGCCGGTGCAAACCAGCAATGGCTATCGGGTATCCGTGGCTTTTGATCCCAGTGTCGCCGGGTCGGTCTACGCACTGGTCGACAACAACGGCGCCACGAGTCCCAGCGGCGAGGTGTTCCACTCGACCGACGGCGGCAAGACCTGGGTCCTGATCGCCGGTACCAGCGCGTTCGTCAACGCGGTCAGCAAGACCGCGGTCGGCGCGCTGTGCGACAACTCGTTCAGCGGCAGCCCGGTGGAGTGTCAGGGCGATTACGACAACGCCATCATCGTGCTGCCCCACGCGTCGGGCACCTCACCGACGATCGATGTGGGCGGCATCGACATCTTCAGCTCGACCGACGGCGGCTCGACCTGGTCCATGGTGGGCGCGGCGTACTCGAATACGAACTATCTGCATGCCGACCAGCACGCCTTCGCCTGGAGCGCATCCAGCAGCACGCTTTACGTCGGCAACGACGGCGGTTTTTATCGGCAGCTGCCGCTGGGCAACTGGCTGAGACAGGACTCGGGGCTGGCAGTCACCCAGTTCTACGGCATCTCGGGGCACCAGGGCGTCACTGCTTCGAAGAATGTCATCGGCGGCAACCCGATCACGCCGATTCTCGCCGGCGCGCAGGACAACGGCACCCAGCTCTATGAGGGCTATTCGAGCAGCGGCCAACTGGATAACTGGGTGCCGATCTACGGCGGCGATGGTGGCATGACCCAGGTGGACCCCGTGGATGGGAACTACCTCTACGGGGAGTACACCAATCTGACGCTGTTCTATTCCTCCACCGGTTCCACGGCGCAAAATTTCTCGACGGAACCGCCCGACACCGGCTCGCAATCGGCCAACTTCATCGCGCCGATGGTGCTGGTGCCCAACGGCAGCTCGGCCGCCAACCAGATGCTCGGCGGCGGCGCATCACTCTGGCTCGGGAGCGGCATTCAGAGCGGCAATCCAACCTGGACGTCTCTGAATGGCAGCACGCTTCCGGTTGCCCCGGGCGGCGCCTATATCAGTGCGATCGGCGTCGATCCGTCCAGCAACAACAATCTCTGGGTCGGATTTGACGATGGAGAAATCTGGCACACGACCAACGCCATGGCGTCCGCTGGACCGACCTGGGCCCACACGGGCGCCGGCGTCTTGCCGTCCAATCAGGTGAACAGCTTCTGGGTGCAGCCGGGTCAGCCCAATACCGTCTATGCGACGTTCGCCGGCTTCAACAACACGGACGACAACGTCTACGTCAGCACCGACAGTGGCCAGACATGGAAGGGTATCGGTACCGGTCTTCCGGTGGGTCCGGTGTATTCGCTGGTGACTCATCCGGCCTATCCGCAGATCCTCTACGCCGGCGCGCTGACCGGCGTCTACACCAGCATCGACGGCGGCCAGACCTGGACCGCCAGCAGCCAGGGTCCGGCCAACATCTCGGTCAACCAGCTGACCTGGTTCGATACCTCCACGCCCAGCCAGCCGGTGCTGCTGGCCGCAACGGATGGCCGCGGTGCCTGGCTGGGCTCGCCGGCCTACAACCCGACGCCGACGCTGACCGCGCTCAACCCGGCGCAGGTGACACTGGGCGCGCCGGCGACCGTAGTCACGCTGACCGGCAGCGGCTTCGTCAGCGGCAGCACGGTGACCCTGGACGGCGCGTCCATCGCAGCGACCTACGTGTCCGCCACGCAGTTGCAGGCCACGGTGCCGGCAACGACGCTGGCGACGGCGGGAGCGCACACCTTCATCGTCAGCAACCCGATCCCGGGCGGCGGCACGTCGGCGGGCGCCAGCCTGACGGTGGCCTATCCGGCGCCCACGGTGTCCTCGCTGTCGCCGGCTTCGGCGGCGATGGGCGCCGCCGGCTTCACCCTGAGCGTCAACGGCAGCGGCTACCAGCCGGTGTCGACGGTGCAGTGGAACGGCAGCGCGCTGGTGACGACCTACGTATCGGGCAGCAGCCTGACCGCCGTGGTGCCGGCGTCCGACCTGGCGGCCGGCGGCAACGCGACCGTCACCGTGAGCACGCCCGCACCGGGCGGCGGCAGCGCCAGCGCGACCTTCGCGGTGAACTACCCGATGCCGACGCTGAGCTCGATCTCGCCGACCTCGGCGCAGGGCGGCTCGAGCAGCGCGACGATCACCGCGACCGGCAGCGGCTTCGTGCAGGCCTCGACCATCGACTGGAACGGAGCTGCACTCGGCACGACCTACGTGTCGGCGACGCAGCTGACGGCGACCGTGCCGGCCAGCGATCTTGCCGCCGCGACCAACGCCGCGGTGACCGTGGTGACGCCGGCGCCGGGCGGTGGCACCTCGGCGGCGATCAGCTTCGCGGTATCGGCGCCTCCTCCCGCTCCGGGCGGTGGTGGCGGCGGCGGCGCCCTGAGCACAGCCGATCTGCTGGCGCTGGCCGGGCTCTATCTGCTCAGCCTGCGCCTGCGCGGGAAGCAGCGCGGCGCCTGAGCGACGAGCGCAGCGAGGACGCCCGCACGCGGCGGTTGGCTCAGTCGGCCGCCGCCAGCGCGTCGCCCAGGCGATCGACGGCGATGATTTCGAGATTGCCGACGCGACCCTTCTTCGGCGCGTTGGCCTTGGGCACGATCGCGCGCAGGAAGCCGTGGGTGGCGGCTTCCTTCAGGCGCTCCTCGCCGTTGGGCACCGGGCGGATCTCGCCGGACAGGCCGACCTCGCCGAAGACGATGGTCTTGTCCGGCAGCGCGCGGTTGCGGAAGCTCGACAGCACCGCCAGCAGCACCGGCAGGTCGGCGGCGGTCTCCTGCACGCGGATGCCGCCGACCACGTTGACGAACACGTCCTGGTCGTACACCGCCGCGCCGCCGTGACGATGCAGCACCGCCAGCAGCATCGCCAGACGGTTCTGCTCCAGG
Organism: Rhodanobacteraceae bacterium; assembly: GCA_035534135.1. GTDB lineage: Bacteria > Pseudomonadota > Gammaproteobacteria > Xanthomonadales > Rhodanobacteraceae > Metallibacterium. The sequence continues at coordinate 6,193 of DATLSL010000010.1, forward strand.
CCCAGCGCCACGCGCCGCGGATTGGCCAGCGGCGAGGCGTCGACCAGCGCCTGCACCTCGACCAGCAGCGGCCGCGTGCCCTCGCGGGTCACCATCACCGCGCTGCCCGGGGTCGGCCCGCTGTGCGCGGACAGAAAAATTGCCGACGGATTGGGCACCTCACGCAGGCCCTTGTCGGACATCGCGAACACGCCCAGCTCGTTGACCGCGCCGAAGCGGTTCTTGAACGCGCGCAGCACGCGGAAGCGGCTGCCCGCTTCGCCCTCGAAGTACAGCACCGCGTCGACCATGTGCTCGAGCACGCGCGGTCCGGCGATGCCGCCCTCCTTGGTGACATGGCCGACCAGGAACACGCCGGTGCCGGTCTCCTTGGCGTAGCGGGTGAGCTTGGCCGCCGACTCGCGCACCTGGCTGACCGAGCCCGGCGCCGCGGTCAGCAGCTCGGTCCAGATGGTCTGGATCGAATCCACCACCAGCACGCGCGGCCGTTCGGCGGCGACATGCTCGAGGATGCGCTCGACGCAGGTCTCGGCCAGACCGCGCAGCGGATCCAGCGCGATTCCCAGTCGCTGCGCGCGCGCCGCCACCTGCGCCAGCGACTCCTCGCCGCTGACGTAGAGACTGGACAGGCGCGTGCCGAGCGCGCCCAGCATCTGCAGCAGCAGGGTCGACTTGCCGATGCCGGGATCGCCCCCGACCAGCACCACCGAGCCCTCGACCAGGCCGCCGCCGAGCACGCGGTCCAGCTCGCCGATGCCGATCGAGGTGCGCGCCTCCTGCGCCAGTACCACCGACGCCAGCGGCGTGATGCGCGGCGCACCGGCCGCGCCACCGGCATAGTTGCCGCGGCGCGCGGCGGGCGTCTGCGCCGGCTCGACCACGAAGGCGCTGAGCGTGTTCCAGGCACCGCAGTCGGCGCATTGGCCCTGCCATTTCGAGTGCTCGCTGCCGCACTGGCTGCAGACGTAGGCGGTGCGGGCCTTGGCCATGTCAGCCGTCGTCCTCGACGAACAGCACGCGCCGGGTCAGGCCGCAGGTCAGCACGTAGCTGATGCTGCCGGCGTGGGTGGCGACCTCTTCGGCAGGCAGACCGTCGCCCCACAGCACCACCGCGTCGCCGACCGCCGCGTCAGGCATGCCGCGCAGATCGAGCGTGATCAGGTCCATCGACACCCGCCCGATCAGCGGCACGCGCCGGCCGCGCAGCAGCACCGGCGTACCGGCCGCGGCGCTGCGCGGATAGCCGTCGCCGTAGCCGATCGCGGCCACGCCCACCGGCATGTCCTCGGGGCAGGTCCAGGCGCCGGCGTAGCCGACGCGCTCGCCGCGCGCGACGCGATTGATCGCGATCAGGCGCGTGGCCAGGGTCATCGCCGGGGCAAAGCCGAAGTCGGCGCCGGTCTTGCCCGCCACCACCGACTGTCCATACAGCAGGCCGCCGACGCGCGCCCAGTCGCCGCGTGCAGCCGGCCAGCCCAGCAGACCGGCTGAATTGGACAGCGAGCGCGGTCCGGGCAGGCCGACAGTGGCGGCACCGAATGCGGCGATCTGGCGCGCGGTCTGGTCGTTGGCGAATTCGTCGGAGGCCGCGAAGTGCGTCATCAGCACGATCTCGGGATGAACCCCGGGCAGCGCTGTCAGTCGCGCATGCGCGGCACGCACGGCGTCGGGCGCGAAGCCCAGCCGGTGCATGCCGGAATCGACCTTCAGCCAGACCCGCAGCGGAGCGCCGGCCGGCTCGGCTTCGAGCCAGTCGAGCTGGCTGTCGTGGTGGATCACGGCCTCGAGATCCAGCCGGCGCAGCTCGGCCAGATCGCCGGGCGCGTCGGGACCGGACAGCACCACGATGCGCTGGCGAAAGCCGGCCGCGCGCAGGCGCAGGCCGTCGGCGATCGCCGCCACGCCGAAGGCATCCGCGCTCGCGAACGCGCGCGCCGTGCGCTCGAGGCCGTGGCCGTAGCCGTCGGCCTTGATCACCGCCATCACCCGCGCCGGCGCCGCCAGCGCGCGCGCGCGTTCGAGATTGGCCTGCAGCGCACGTGCATGCACGCGCGCGACCGCCAGTCGGCTCACTCGAAGCTCCCGGCGTAGCTGTTGGGCGCGTAGTTCTCGAACTTGGTGTAACGGCCGAGGAAGGTGAGCTTGAGGGTGTCGGTGGGACCGTTGCGCTGCTTGCCGATGATCACTTCGGCGAGGCCCTTGTCCGCCGATTCCTTGTTGTAGTACTCGTCGCGGTAGATGAACATGATCACGTCGGCGTCCTGCTCGATGGCGCCCGACTCGCGCAGGTCGGCCATCACCGGGCGCTTGTCGGTGCGCTGCTCCAGCCCGCGGTTGAGCTGCGACAGCGCGACCACCGGGATGTCCAGTTCCTTGGCCAGGGCCTTCAGTCCACGCGAGATTTCCGAGATCTCGGTGGCGCGATTCTCCTTGTTCCCGGGCACCTGCATCAGCTGCAGGTAGTCGATCACGATCAGGCCCAGACCGTGCTCGCGCTGCAGCCGGCGCGCACGCGAACGCAGGTCCACCGGCGACAGCGCCGGGGTGTCGTCGATGAAGATCTTGGCCTCGCCCAGCAACCGGATCGCGCTGGTCACGCGCGGCCAGTCCTCCTCGGCGATATCACCGTTGCGCAGGTGGGTCTGGTCGATGCGGCCGATCGAGGAGATCAGGCGGAACGCCAGCTGCGAGGCGGACATCTCCATCGAAAACACCGCGACCGACTTCTTGGCATGGATCGCGGCGTGCTCGGCGATGTTGAGCGCGAACGCGGTCTTGCCCATCGCCGGACGCGCGGCGACGATGATCAGGTCGGATTTCTGCAGGCCCGAGGTCAGGTTGTCGAGATCGACGAAGCCGGTCGGCGTGCCGGTCAGCTGGCCGCGGTTCTCGTAGCGCTCGTGCAGGATGCGCACGGCGTCGCGCGCGGCGCTGCGCATGTCGACGAAGCCCTTGCGCCCGCGTGCGCCGGCCTCGGCGATGCTGAACACGCGCTGCTCGGCCAGCTCCATCACCTCCGGCGTGGTCTTGCCATCCGGGCGGTAGCCGTCTTCGGTGATCAGGGTACCGGCGTCGATCAGCTGCCGCAGCACCGACTTGTCGCGCACGATGTCGGCGTAGGCGGCGATATTGGCGGCGCTGGGCGTGGCGTTGGCCAGCTCGATCAGATACGACGCGCCGCCGATCATCTCGGCCAGCTGGTTGGACTCGAACCACTCGCCCAGCGTCACCGCGTCGCAGGGCATGCCGCGCTGCGAGAGCTGGCTGAGGGCGCGGTAGATCAGGCGGTGATCCTTGCGGTAGAAGTCGTCCTCGGTCAGGCGATCGGCGACGCGGTCCCAGGCCTCGGGCGCCAGCATCACGCCGCCCAGCACGGCCTGCTCGGCCTCGATCGAGTGCGGTGGCACGCGCAGCGCATCGACGCTGGAGAGGGGTTTGCGATCGGGAAACACGGCGGCCATGGCTGCTCCGGTGCGACGACGACACCCGTGCGGGCGTCGCTGCATGATGGGCACAGCGCTGTCGCAAAGATAGAGAATAAGCAGGTGGCAAACCTGTGGATAAGCTGTGCAGCGACGACCGGCGCCGCCTCGGCTCGGCGACTCTTGCCGAGTGCGCCCGCAAACGGCCGCGGGCGCCTCACAGCGCCCGCCGGG
>DATLSL010000011.1:0-32156 GCA_035534135.1 Rhodanobacteraceae bacterium
GCAGCCTGTTCCGATATGACTCGATCGACCACAGCAAGACCAATCTGATGATCTTCCTGCAGCCCACCATCGTGCGCGACGCCCAAGCCGCGAACCCGCTCACCAGCGAGCGCTACAACTACATTCTCGGCGTGGAGAAGAAGTCCAAGCCAGCTCCGGACGGCATCCTGCCCAACGTGAAATCACCGGTCCTTCCACCGCGACCATTCGCGCCAACGACGGTGCCACCCGCTGCCGGCTCCTCCGACCTGCCGCCGACGGTGCCACCACCCGTCGGGAACGGCGGTCAGCGACCGGCGCTGCCGCCGCCATGAGCCGCAATGGAAATGCGGTCCCCTATGCGTTCGCCAAGAACCTGGGAGTTGCCGTAACGACCCTGGGTATCGACGGAGCGGACGTGATCGTCCGCCACGACGCTGCCGCGGGCGCACTGGCCGAATTGCGCCGGGCCCTCGGCGTACCGCTCCACGCCCGCCGCGTCGATGACGACGAGTTTGACGGACTTCTCACCGCGCTCTACAACGGCGCGGAATCCGGCGTGGCGGTGCTCGCCGGCGATCTTGCGCAGGATCTCGATTTCGGGCGACTGCTGCAGGAGATTCCGAAGGTCGAGGATCTTCTGGAAAGCCAGGACGACGCGCCGGTCATCCGCCTGATCAATGCGCTGCTGACGCAGGCACTGCGAGACAGCGCCTCGGACATCCATATCGAACCCTTCGAAACACGCTCGGTCGTGCGCCTGCGTATCGATGGCATGCTGCGCAACCTGATCGAGCCTGCGCGTGCGCTGCATGCGGCGATCGTCTCGCGCGTGAAGATCATGGCGCAGCTCGATATCGCCGAGAAGCGCCTGCCGCAGGATGGCCGCATCACGCTGCGCGTGGCCGGCAAGCCGGTCGACGTGCGGGTATCCACGATTCCCACAGGGCATGGCGAACGCGTCGTGTTGCGCCTGCTCGACAAGCAGGCCGGACGGCTCGATCTGACACGCCTGGGCATGGACGACGCCACGCTCGCGCACATGGACCGGCTGATCCGCGAGCCCCACGGCATCGTCCTGGTCACCGGCCCGACGGGCTCAGGAAAGACCACCACGCTCTACGCCGCGTTGTCGCGACTTGACGCCACCGCGCTCAACGTCATGACCGTGGAGGACCCGATCGAGTACGACCTCGACGGCATCAACCAGACCCAGGTCAACAGCAGGATCGAGATGAGTTTCGCGCGGGCGCTGCGCACCATCCTGCGCCAGGATCCCGACGTGGTCATGATCGGCGAAATCCGCGATCTGGAGACCGCGCGGATCGCCGTCCAGGCGAGCCTCACCGGTCACCTGGTGCTTGCCACGCTGCACACCAACGATGCAGTGAGCGCGGTCACGCGGCTCGTCGACATGGGCGTGGAGCCGTTTCTGCTTGCCTCCAGCCTGATCGGGGTCGGCGCACAGCGCCTGGTGCGCAGGCTGTGCCTGGAATGCCGCAAGCCCTTCGCCGCCGACACGGCACAACTGCGCGCCCTGGGCCTCGCGCCGACCGACGGAACCCTCTATTCGGCACAAGGCTGCGGCGCCTGCAACGGTTCGGGTTATCGCGGCCGCACCGGCATCTACGAGCTGCTGACGGTCGACGACGATTTGCGCCGGTTGATCCACGACCGCGTTTCCGAGCAGACGCTGCGCGAGCATGCGGTGGCGCGCGGCATGCGCTCCTTGCGCGACGACGGCATGCGCTGGGCGGGGCAGGGCGTGATCAGCCTCGAAGAAGTGGTGCGCGTGACGCGCGAATAGCCGCTGCCATGGAAGCATTCCAATACAAGGCACTGGACGCCACCGGGCGCACGGTATCCGGCGTGGTACAGGCCGACACCGGGCGTCAGGCGCGCATTCAGTTGCGTGCGCAGGGCCTTCTGCCCTCGCTGGTCGAACAGGTACACGCGCGCGAGCGTGCACGCCAGATATGGGCGCGGGGACTGTCTTCCGCCGAGCTGAGTCTGGTGACCCGGCAGCTGGCGATCCTGTTCGAGTCCGGCCTGACGGTGGAGCAGTCGCTCAATGCCCTGATCGAGGAGGCCGCCGAGCCGCTGACGCGGGAGGTGCTCGCCGGAGTGAAGACCGAAGTGACAGCCGGCAGTTCACTGGCCGCTGCCCTGGGCGCCTACGAGAAGAGTTTTCCCGACTTTTACCGGGCGCTGGTGCACGGCGGCGAAGAATCGGGTGCGTTGCCGACCGTGTTGCAGCATCTGGCCGATTACCTCGACGCACGCCAGGCGTTGCGGCAAAAAACCAGCCTCGCACTGCTTTACCCGATCCTGGTCACTACCGTCGCGATCATGATCGTCACCGGGCTGCTGATCTATGTGGTGCCGCAGGTGGTCCAGGTGTTTCAGCAGTCGCGGCAGAGCCTGCCTTTGCTCACCCGCGCCATGATCGGGCTGAGCGACTTCCTGCGCGCGGCATGGCCGTATCTCGTCGCGATCATCATCGGCACCGTGGCGGCCGTCCGCATGCTGCTGCGCCGCGCTGCCGCGAGACGCCGCTGGCACGCACTGTTGCTGCGCATGCCCTGGCTGGGATCGCTGGTTCGCGGCGTCAACACCTCGCGCTTCGCCAGCACGCTTGCGATCCTGGTCGGGGGTGGCGTGCCACTGCTTTCCGCACTCGACTCCGGTGCGCGGGTGATGACCAACATGGTGATGAGAGAGGCTATCGAGCGCGCGATCGAGCGGGTGCGCGAAGGCGCGAGCCTGGCACGCGCGTTGGGCGAAACGCGGGCCTTTCCACCGCTGCTTGTACACCTGGTGGCGAGCGGTGAGGTGAGCGGGAAGCTCGAGCAGATGCTCGAGCGCGCCGCGCGCCTTGAGACCCAGGCGCTCGAACGGCGCCTGGCGGTGTTCCTGACGCTGCTCGAGCCGGTGATGATCCTGTTCATGGGCGGAGTGGTGCTGATGATCGTGCTCGCCATCCTGCTGCCCATCATGGAGATCAACCAGCTGGTGCACTGAGCAGCTGGATGGCGACCGGCTTGGCGACGAAAGTGCCAGGATAGTCCGCGGCCGACAGCGTCTGGCCCCGGCCCGGGCTGACCCTTTAAGTGCGCATAATGTATATTATGTAAAATATAGATCGAGTGTCGTCTGAAACTGCCGGACAGCGATCAACTCAGCGCCGCTGCCGAAAGAAATCACGCAGCAACGCCGCACTCGCCTCGGCGCCCAGCCCCGACGCCACGGCGATGCGATGGTTGTGCTGCGGCGAGATCAGTGTGTCGAACACGCTGCCCGCGGCCCCGGTCTTGGGATCGGGTGTCGCATAGATCACCCTGGCGACGCGCGCGTGCACCAGCGCCATGGCGCACATGGCGCAAGGCTCGAGGGTCACGTAGAGCGTGCTGCCGGGCAATCGGTAATTGCGCTGCTGCTGCCCGGACGCGCGCAGCGCGACGATCTCGGCGTGCGCGGTCGGATCGTGCGAGCTGATCGTGCGATTCCAGCCTTCGCCGATCGCCTTGCCGTCCAGAACCAGCACGGCACCGACTGGCACCTCGCCATGCGATGCGGCGGCATGGCGGGCCAGCTCCAGTGCGCGCTCCATCCAGCGGGCATCCTCGGCACTGAAGCCGGGCGCCGGAGTTGGCGGCAAGGGGTCTGACGGAGCGATCGGCGGTGAGGTCGGCATGGGGTGCGATGGAATCCGCTGCGGTCTCGGGTGCAAGTCAGCGCGCGGACCTACTCCCACTCGATCGTGGCCGGCGGCTTGCCGCTGATGTCATAAACGACACGAGAGATACCACGCAGCTCATTGATAATTGAGCGAGAAATCTCTTCAAGAAAATCGTAGGGCAGGCGCGCCCAGTGCGCCGTCATGAAGTCCACGGTTTCGACCGCGCGCAGCGCGATCACCCACTCGTAGGCACGCCCGTCGCCGACGACACCCACCGACTTGACCGGCAGGAAGACGGCGAAGGCCTGACTGACGCGATCGTAGAGGCCGTGCTTGTGCAACGCCTGGATGAACAGATGGTCGGCCTGCTGCAGCAGGGCGACGTATTCGGGCTTGATCGCACCCAGCACGCGCACGCCCAGCCCCGGTCCGGGGAACGGATGCCGGTACACCATCGCGCGCGGCAGGCCGAGCTCGACGCCGATCCGGCGCACTTCGTCCTTGAACAGTTCGCGTAGCGGTTCGATCAGCTTCAGATGCATGCGCTCGGGCAGGCCGCCGACGTTGTGGTGGCTCTTGATCACGTGCGCCTTGCCGGTTTTCGCTCCCGCCGACTCGATCACGTCGGGGTAGATCGTGCCCTGCGCCAGCCACTTCACGCCTTCGAGCTTGTGTGACTCCTCGTCGAACACCTCGACGAACAAGCGACCGATGACCTTGCGCTTGGCTTCGGGATCCTCGATGCCGGCGAGCGCCGCGAAAAAGCGCTCGGCCGCGTTGATGCGGATGACATGCACGCCCATGTGCTCGGCCATGGTCGCCATCACCTGATCGCCCTCGCCGAGGCGCAGCAGGCCGGTGTCGACGAAGACGCAGGTCAGCTGCGTGCCGATGGCCTTTTCGAGCAGCGCGGCGACCACCGAGGAATCGACACCACCGGACAGACCCAGCAGCACCCGGTCCTGACCGACTTTGGCGCGAACGCGCGCGATGGCGTCCTCGATGATCTGTGCGGGTGTCCAGAGCGTGGCGCAGCCGCAGATATCGACCACGAATCGTCGCAGGATCTCGGTGCCATGCACCGTGTGGGTCACTTCCGGATGGAATTGCACGCCGTAGTAATGGCGCGCCTCGTTGGCCATGGCGACGACCGCCACGCTGGCGGTGGACGCCACCGCGGTGAAGCCCGGCGGCAACGCGGTAACGCGGTCACCGTGCGACATCCACACATCCAGGCTGTGGCGCGTGCCGGGCGCCACGGCAGCTCCCCGTGGCTGCTGCGCCGCGCCCATCCAGGACTCGCCTTCACCGTAGCGCGGCGGCTCGCCGCGGTCGGGCAACGCATCGAACAGCCGGCAAGCCGCGGTCAGCTCGACCGCGGCGTACCCGAACTCGCGCGCGTGCCCACTCTCGACGCGACCCCCCAACTGTGCGGCCATGGTCTGCATGCCGTAACAGATGCCGAACACCGGCACGCCGAGATCGAACACCGCATCGGGCGCTCTGGGTGAGCCGGCTTCGGTCACCGACTCAGGCCCGCCGGACAGGATCACGCCACTGGGAGCGTAGCGCGCGAGATCGGCCGGGTCGTGGTCCCAGGCCCAGATCTCGCAGTACACGCCGATCTCGCGCACACGGCGGGCGATCAGCTGCGTGTACTGCGCGCCGAAGTCGAGGATCAGGATCTTGTCGCTGTGGATATTGGGGGGCATCGGGACTCGGGACTCGGGACTCGGGACTCGGGATCCCTGTCCTTTTGCGTGTGCATCGCCGCCGATCCGCCGCGCTCCGGCCTGGCATCGCCGCGGCAGACCTCGGACCGCCTTGTTTCCAGCCGAGCCCGGATCCCGAGTTCCGGCTGTACCTCTCAATCCAGCCGGTAATTCGGCGCTTCCTTGGTGATCTGCACGTCGTGCACGTGCGCCTCGCGCACGCCGGCGCCGGTGACGCGCACGAACTGCGGCTGGCTGCGCATGGCGTCCACCGTGGCGCAGCCGCAGTAGCCCATCGACGCGCGCAGGCCGCCGACCAGCTGATGCACGATGCTGCGCAGCGGGCCGCGATAGGGAACGCGGCCCTCGATGCCCTCGGGGACCAGCTTGTCGGTGTCGGCTTCGTCCTGGAAATAGCGGTCCTTGGAGCCCATCTGCATGGCGCCCAGCGAGCCCATGCCGCGGTAACTCTTGTAGGAGCGCCCCTGATACAGCTCGACTTCGCCCGGTGCCTCTTCGGTGCCGGCGAACATCGATCCCAGCATGACCGTGGCGGCGCCGGCCGCGATGGCCTTGGCGACATCGCCGGAGTAGCGGATGCCGCCGTCGGCGATCAGCGGAACCTGATCCTTGAGCGCGCTGGCCACCATGTCGATCGCGGTGATCTGCGGCACGCCGACGCCGGCGACGATACGGGTGGTGCAGATCGAGCCCGGCCCGACGCCAACCTTGACCGCGTCGACGCCGGCGTCCACCAGCGCCAGTGCGGCGTCGCCGGTGACGATGTTGCCGGCGATCAGCTGCACGTTCGGGTAGTGCTTCTTCACCCAGCGCACGCGGTCGAGCACGCCCTGCGAATGGCCGTGCGCGGTGTCCACCACGACCACGTCCACGCCCGCATCGACCAGCGCGCGCACGCGTGCCTCGGTGTCGCCGCCGACGCCCACGGCCGCGCCGACGCGCAGGCGCTCGTGCGCATCCTTGGCGGCGTGCGGGTTGTCGCGCGCCTTCTGGATGTCCTTGACCGTGATCAATCCGCGCAGCTGGAAGGCGTCGTTGACGACCAGCACCTTCTCGATGCGATGCCGGTGCAGCAGGGCCAGCACCTCATCCTCGCCGGCGCCTTCCTGCACCGTAATGAGTTTTTCCCGGCGCGTCATGATGTTCTTGACCGGATCGTCCGGCCTCTTCTCGAAACGCAGGTCGCGGCTGGTGACGATGCCGACCAGCTGCTCGCCCTCGACCACCGGCACGCCGGAGATGTTGCGCGCGTGGGTGATCTGCATCACCTCGCGGATCGAGGTCTGCGGCCCGACGGTGATCGGATCGCGGATCACACCGGCCTCGAACTTCTTGACCAGACGCACCTCGGCGGCCTGCTGCTCGATCGGCATGTTCTTGTGGATGATGCCGATGCCGCCGCACTGCGCCATGGTGATCGCGAGGCGCGCCTCGGTGACGGTGTCCATTGCCGCGGAGACGATCGGGATGTTGAGGCGGATGCCGCGCGTCAGCCGGGTCGAGGTGTCGACATCACGCGGCAGTACGGCCGAGTAGGCGGGAACCAGATAGACGTCGTCGTAGGTCAGGGCCTCGGCGAGGATGCGCATGGGCAAAAGTCCTGCGAGTCAATTGCGGAATTGTACGCGGCGGCTGCCCGGCCGCCTAGCAAAAACACGTCGCCATGACCGCCAGCGCCGGCTTCAAGCCGGGGCGGCGAATGCCTCGGCGGCTTCCAGCGTGTTCTCCATCAGTGTCGCCACCGTCATCGGCCCCACCCCGCCCGGCACCGGCGTGATCCATGAGGCGCGCTCACGCGCCGCCTCGAACTCGACATCGCCGACCAGTCGCCCGTCCTCAAGCCGGTTGATGCCGACATCGATCACGACCGCGCCCGGCCGGATCCACTCGCCGCGCACCAGGCCAGGCTTGCCGACGGCGACGATCAGGATCTCGGCCTGGGCGACGAAGCCGGCGAGATCACGGGTGAACTTGTGGCAGCAGGTGGTGGTGCAGCCGGCGATCAGCAGTTCCAGTGCCAGCGGCCGGCCAACGTGGTTGGACACACCGATGACCACGGCGTGCTGCCCGCGCACCGGCCGGTCGGTGTGCCCGAGCAGGGTCATCACGCCTTTCGGCGTGCATGGGCGCAGACCGAAGCGGCGCAGTGCCAGCCGGCCGACGTTCTCGGGATGAAAACCATCGACGTCCTTGCGCGGGTCGATGCGCTCCACCAGCGCGTCCTCGTCGACATGCGCGGGCAGCGGCGACTGCACCAGGATGCCGTGCACGGCCGGCTCGGCATTGAGCTGGTCGATCAGCGCAAACAGCTCGGCCTGGGTGGTCGTGCCCGGCAGATCAAAATCGAACGAATGGAACCCGACCTGGGCGCAGGCCTTGCGCTTGTTGCGCACGTAGACGCTCGAAGCGGGATCGCCACCGACCAGCACCACCGCCAGACCCGGCGCACGAAGTCCCCGGCCAACCCGAACGGCGACGCGTTTCTTGACGCGCACCAGCAGCTCGTGGGCGACGCTCTTGCCGTCAAGCAGATGGGCGGTCATGGGCGGTGTCTGCAAAACGCCATTGTCGCAGCGCCCGCCGGACATCTCAAACCCCGCGCCATCCGGTTGCGATCGCGACGGCGGGTGCCGCGGCGCGGCGGGTTTCTGGCAGAGTGCCTGCAACCACCCTGCCCCGCGTCGAGGCCGTCATGTCCGAGCTGCAGACCGAACTCGAAGCCGCCGCCTTCCGGCGCCTGCTGGAACACCTGCGCCAGCGCAGCGATGTGCAGAACCTCGAACTGATGACCATCGCCGGGTTCTGCCGCAACTGCCTGGCTGACTGGTACCGTGAAGCCGCTGCAGCGCACGGCGTGAATATCAACAAGGATGCCGCGCGCGAACGCATCTACGGCATGCCGTTTGCCGAATGGAAGGCCCGACACCAGAAGGCAGCAACGCCGGAGCAACAGGCAGCATTCGCGGCAGCGCAAAAGCACGATCACGGCTGAGCCCGGCGCCGACCCAGGTCCGCGGCGTCCGCGCAATCGCTAGGCGGGCGGTACGCTGCGCAGCAGATCGATATGTCCGGCGGGGCGCTGGTCGATCAGCCCATGGGCGCTCATCAGATGCGCCAGCGCGATCACGTTGTCCATGCCCAGCTTGTCCAGCAGCCGCTGCTTGTAGGTCGACACCGTCTTGGGGCTGAGGTGCAGCTGCTCGGCGATCGCGAAAACCGGCTTGCCGCGCACCAGCATCATCGCCACTTCGAGTTCGCGCCCCGACAGCGCATCAAACGGCGACTCCTGGCCATCGAGCGTCGCCAATGCCAGCTGCTGCGCCACGGACGGCGCCAGGTAACGACGTCCCTGGGCAACTTGACGCACCGCGGTCAACAGCTCCTCAGCAGCGCAACCCTTGGTCAGGTAACCGAGTGCGCCGGCTTCGATCAGGCGCTTGGGAAAACGCGCATCGTCGACCACCGTCAGCACCACGATCTGCGTCGGCAGCCGTGCGCGCGCCACGCGCTCGGTCAATTCGATGCCGCTCATGCCCGGCATATGCACGTCGACCAGGGCGACATCCGGTTTCAGCTCGCGGATCAGCTTCAGCCCCTGCTCGGCGCTGCCGGCCTCGCCGATAATCTGCATGTCGAGTTGCTGCTGCAGGATCAGGCGAAACCCCGTGCGCACCAGTTCGTGATCATCCACGAGCACCAGCTTGATCATGGCGATGTCCCCCGACTCCCCGGCAGTGACATTAGGCAGGCCCGAGGTGGATTTGCAAGCGCCAGCGCGTGCCGGACAAGTGCGTTCGCAAGCGCGACTGGTGCCCGGGGCCGGAGTCGAACCGGCAACCCCTTTGCAGGAGGGCGGATTTTAAGTCCGCTGCGTTTACCGATTTCGCCACCCGGGCCGGACGGCGCACAGACGTATCGTCGAACGGCGAGCACTCATCTTTGGAGGCCAGGGTCGGAATCGAACCGGCGTACACGGCTTTGCAGGCCGCTGCATGACCACTCTGCCACCTGGCCCCATGGATGAAGCAATCAGCCTCCGCAACCGCGGAGATCGCCTCCGGCGTCCTGTGCCCGTTGAGCTTAGCCCGAGGGCCGAAAAAACAAAACCTCGGCAGGCCGAGGTTTTGCGGGTGCAACGATGGAGCGGGAAACGAGACTCGAACTCGCGACCCCGACCTTGGCAAGGTCGTGCTCTACCAACTGAGCTATTCCCGCATCAGACCGCGTATGGTACGGATGGCCCCTGGGGTGTCAATAGCGGCGCGCATGGACCAACGCGGCCCGGCGGTTTCCGCAGACCGACATCAGCGAGCGGAGTCGCCGCGGCCGACCCTCGCGCTACGGCGCGCCCCTGCCCTCTTCACGCAGCGCCGGCCAGGCGGCACGCAGATAGGCCACGCCCGAGATCAGCGTCAGGCCCGCCGCAATCACCAGCAGGAATTCGCCGACGTGGTAGAGGCGCAGCGTTTCGGCATTGCGCTCGACCAGCAGCACCACCAGCGCGACCAGCTGCATCACCGTCTTGATCTTGCCGATCGTGGCCACCCGCACGCGCGCATGCTGGCCGATCTCGGCCATCCACTCGCGCAGTGCCGAAACCGCGATTTCGCGACCGACGATCACCGCGGCCGTAACCGCCAGCAGCACGCTGGGATGGGTCTGCACCAGCAGGATCAGCGTGACGGCGACCATCAGTTTGTCGGCGACCGGATCGAGAAAGGCGCCGAAGCGCGACGTCTGGCCCCAGCGGCGCGCGAGCCAGCCATCCAGCCAGTCGGTCAGCGCGGCAGCGACGAACACGCCGGCGGCGGCGAGGTCGGCGAAACGCATCGGCGCGTAATACACCACCACCATCACCGGCAGCAGGGCAATGCGGAACAGGGTCAGCCAGGTGGGAATGTTCAGACGCATGCGGCGGCACGTTCTTGCGGGCTTTCGCAGTGTGGCACGCCACGGCGGCGGACGTCAGCCGTGCAACGTGTCGTAGATGCGCTCGGCGAGCGCGCGATCGATGCCCTTGACGCGGGCCAGTTCCTCGATGCCGGCGGCAACGAGGCCGGCCAGCCCGCCGAATGCATGCAGCAGCGCGGTGCGCCGGCGCGGCCCGATGCCGGCGACGTCATCGAGCACGCTGCGTTCCCGCGCCGCCTGGCGGCGCTTGCGGTGGGCGCCGACCGCGAAGCGGTGCGCCTCGTCGCGCACCGCGGCGATCAGGTGCAGCGCCGGTGACGAGGCTCCCGGATGCAATTCGCGGCCGCTGTCGGCAAGCACCAGGGTTTCCTCGCCGGCGCGCCGTGCCGGTCCCTTGGCGACGCCGACCACCGTGATGCCCTCGATGCCGAGCGTGCGCAGGACCTCGACGGCGCGCAGCACCTGCCCCTTGCCGCCGTCGATCAACAGCAGATCCGGTCGACTGCCTTCACCCTCCGCCAGGCGACGGAAGCGCCGGATCAGCGCCTGCTCCATCGCTGCATAGTCATCGCCGGGCGTGATGCCGGTGATGTTGAAACGGCGGTAGAGGCTCTTTTCCGCCCCTTCCGGACCGAACACCACGCAGGACGCCACGGTGGCCTCGCCCTGGGTGTGGCTGATGTCGAAGCATTCGACGCGCTGCGGCGACGCAGTCAGGTCGAGCAGTCGGCGCAGATCCTCGAAGCGCATATCGAGCGTCTGCCGACTGGCGAGCCGGGTCGCCATGGCGGCATCGGCGTTGCGCAGCGCCAGCTCGAGGAACCGTGCGCGGTCGCCGCGCGGCGCACTGCCGATGCGCAGCGCGTGGCCGGCGTGCGCCGAGAGCGCCGCAGCCAGGAGCGTGGCGTCCGTCGGCGCGGCGCTCAGCACCAGTTCTGCGGGCAGTGGGCGCTCCAGGTAGTACTGGGCAATGAATTGTGCCAGCACCTCGCCCGGCTCGGCGTCGAATGGCAGACGCGGATGGAAGTCGCGCGAACCCAGGCTGACGCCGTTGCGGAAAAACAGCACGCTGACGCAGGCCAGCCCTGCCTCGATGCGGCAGGCGAGCACGTCCATGTCGGCCACTGCACCCTGCACGTAATGCCGACTCTGCAGCTGACGCAGCGCCGCAACCTGGTCGCGCAGCCGCGCGGCGCGCTCGAAATCCAGTGCCGTGCTGGCCTGCTCCATGGCCTTGGCAATCTCGTCGGTCACGGCGCTGCTGCGGCCTTCGAGGAACATCACCACGTGGCGGACATCGACGGCATACTCGTCGCGTCCGATCAGGCCGACGCAGGGCGCGCTGCAGCGTCCGATCTGATGCTGCAGGCAGGGCCGCGAACGGTTGCGGAAATAGCTGTCTTCGCACTGGCGCAGCTTGAACAGTTTCTGCATCAGACTCAGGCTTTCGCGCACCGCATGAGTGCCCGGATAGGGGCCGAAATAGCGCCCGGGCGCCTTGCGCGCGCCACGATGGAAGACCAGGCGCGGGTAATCCTGCGCGATCGACAGGAACAATCCGGGATAGCTCTTGTCATCGCGCAGCAGGATGTTGTAGCGCGGCTTCAGGGTCTTGATCAACTGCGCTTCGAGCAGCAGTGCCTCGCCCTCGGTGCGCGTGACCGTGGTCTCGATGCGCGCGGTCTGCGCCACCATCGCAGCGATGCGCGGCTCCAGGCGCGGCTTCAGGAAATAGCTGCCGACGCGCTTTTTCAGGCTGCCCGCCTTGCCGACATACAGCAGCTCGTCGCTGGCGCCGAACATGCGATAGACGCCGGGCGCACTGGTCAGGGTATGGACAAAAGCCTTGCCGTCGAAGGTGGCCGGATTGTCGGCATGCATCCGCGGGATTTTACTCGCCGATCGGCAGGCGCCGGACAGCGCCGCCGTCGAGGTCCACGCGCAACACGGCGTGTGCATTGCGGTCGGCCAGCCACAGTGTGCGGCCGTCCACGCACAGGCCCGCGGGTTCGTGCAGGCGCTCGCCCAGCTTCAGCGCACGCACGCCGGTACCGGTACCGGCATACACCACCACGCGATCGTTGAGTGTATCGGCGACAAAGGCATGGCCGGTGCTGTCCACACCGATACCCAGCGGATGCGCCAGACAGGCGCCGGTTTCGCCCTTCCCGGGCTGCCAGCGGCCGGCGCCAGCCAGCGTCGAGACCATGCCATCTGCCAAGCGTACGGCGCGCAGGGCATTGCCGCCGGCGTCAGCCACCAGCAGCTGGCCCGCCAGCAACGCCAGTCCCGCCGGCTGCGCAAACGCCGCCGACAGCGCCTCGCCGTCGGCCACGTCGGCCAGGCCGCTGCCGGCCAGCACGTCAACGCGGTGGTCGCCGAGATGGAGCTGCCAGATCTGGTGCTGCCCCGCCAGCGCCACATACAGACGATCGGCGCCGGCGGCCAAGCCTACCGGCGCGCTGACGGCCAGCTCGGTGCCGGCAACGCCGCCATGCGGCACGTCACAGCCCAGTTCACCCCGCCCCAGCACGGTGGCGACGTCGCCCGTCAGCAGACGGATGCGGCGCACCGCGTGATTGCCGGTATCGGCGACGAACAGCGCGTCGCCGAGCAGGGCCAGCCCCTGCGGATCACTGAAACCGGCGTCACTGCTGTGCCCGTCCCAGTAGCCGGGTTTGCCGGAGCCGAACTGCCGCAGCACGCGCCCCTCGAGGTTGCACTCCAGCACGCGGTTGTGCGCACTGTCGCCCACATACAGACGCTCGCCGGCGACTGCCAGCGCGCCGGGAAAGCGCAGCGCCACCCGCGGTTCCGGGCGTGCCGATGTTGGCGCCGGATCAAAGCGACGCAGGTCGCGCGCCGCCGCCTCATCGAGCAGGGTGGCAATCAGCTCGTCGAGCTCGCGCAGGCGGTCGTCACCCTGCACGCGCGCCGCCTGCAGGCCCTCGCAAT
The DNA here is from genome assembly GCA_035534135.1 of Rhodanobacteraceae bacterium. Lineage (GTDB taxonomy): Bacteria > Pseudomonadota > Gammaproteobacteria > Xanthomonadales > Rhodanobacteraceae > Metallibacterium. The sequence continues at coordinate 13,258 of DATLSL010000011.1, forward strand.
CCAGCACCAGCACGCTGGGCCACGCTTCGATCTCGAACTGACGCCACAGCAACCACTCGGCGTCATTGGCCACCGGAAAGCGCAGGTGCAGGCGATTGGCGGCTTTCAGGACCCCGGCCGTATCGCGTTGCGCGGCGTACTTCGGGACGTGGATGCCGAGCATGGCAACGCCATCGTGGTATTTGATCTGCAGCTGACGCAACTCCGGAATCAGATTGATGCTGTGGATGCTGTCGTAACTGAAGAACACCAGCAGCACGACGCGGCCGCGCAGCGCCGCCAGCAACGGCCGTTCGCGCACGTTGACCCAATCGAGATCGTCCGCGAATTCCTGCACCGTGTTGCGCGTCGGCATTGTTTCCGTCCCCTGTGCGCGTTGATCTTAACCGCTGCGAGGACTTCCCGCGGAACGCGCCGCAAGTCCCTGCTCGGCGCGAGCAAGATCCGCGGGAGTGTCGATTCCGGGTGGAAACGGCTCCGGCGCCAAGGCAACGGCGATGGCGTGGCCGTGCTCCAGCGCGCGCAGCTGTTCCAGCGATTCGGCCAGCTCGAGCGGCGTGCGCGGCAGCGCGGCGTAGCGGCGCAGGAAGCCGGCGCGGTAGGCGTAGATGCCGATATGGCGCAGGAATGGCACGCCGCCCGGCAGGTGGGCACGATCCGCGGCAAAGGCATCCCGCGACCACGGCAACGGCGCGCGGCTGAAGTACAGCGCGTGACCCCGGCGGTCGCGCACCAGCTTGACGACATCAGGGTCGAACAACTCGGCGGAATCCGTGATCGGCGTTGCCAGGGTTGCCATCGGGGCATCCGTTGCAACCAGCGCCTGGACCACGGCACGAATGCCCGCGACGGGCGCGAACGGTTCGTCGCCCTGCAGGTTGACCACGACGGTGTCGTCGGGCCAGCCCCTCTGCGCCGCGCACTCGGCCAGCCGATCGCTGCCGGAGGAGTGGGTTACGGCGGTCATCACCACCCGCGCGCCACAACCAGCCAATGACTCGGCAATACGCGCGTCATCGGTCGCGACCACGATCTCGGCCGCACCGGCGGCCAGCGCGCGGCGCACCACATGCCGAATCAGCGGTTCGCCGGCCAGCAGGCGCAGCGGTTTGCCGGGCAGACGGCTGGCGTCGTAGCGCGCCGGGATGGCGATGATGAAGGGCGGCAGCTCGGTCACCTCGGGGCTCATGCGGCCGCCTCGTTGCTGCCGGGCGCAGCCGTCACCCGCATGCCGGCCGCATGCGCCACGTCGAGAAAACCCGGAAACGAAGTGGCGACATTGGCACAATCGCGGATACGCACCGGGGTTGCGGCGACCAGCCCGGCGACAGCGAAGCTCATCGCGCAACGATGGTCACCGCTGCTGTCGACCTCGCCGCCGCACAAGGTACCGCCCTCGATCACGGCGCCGTCAGGCAGCTCTTCCACCGCGCTGCCGAGGCGCTGCAGGCCGGCTGCCATCACCGCGATGCGGTCGGATTCCTTGACCCGCAGTTCGAGCGCGCCACGCAGCGCGGTGCGGCCTTCCGCTGCCGCCGCCGCGACCAGCAGGATCGGGCATTCGTCGATCATGTCGGCCACATGCGCGACCGGTATCTCGATACCGCGCAGCGGCGCGTGACGCACATGCAGGTCACCCACCGGCTCGCCACCCTGTTCACGCGACGAGTCGACGCGGATATCGGCACCCATCGCGCGCAGCACCTCGAGCAGACCGATGCGTCGCGGATTGAGCCCCACCTCGCGCAGCACGAGATCGCTGCCGGGAGTCACGCAGGCGGCGACGATGAAGAAGGCGGCCGAGGAAAAATCGCCGGGCACACACACGTCCGTTGCATGCAGGCGTTGGCCGCCTTGCAGCCGCGCCCAGCCGGGACCGAATGCGATCGGCCAACCGAAGGCCGCCAGCATGCGTTCGGTGTAGTCGCGGGTGGGCTGCGGCTCGCGCACTTCAGTGGTACCCGCGGCGTACAGCCCCGCCAGCAGCAGCGCCGATTTCACCTGCGCGCTGGCGACCGGTGTGTCGATGGTCACGCCACGCAGGCTGCGCCCGCCGTGGATGAGCAGCGGCGGCAGGCCGTCGCGACTGTCGATGCGCGCGCCCATCGCGCTCAGCGGTTCGATCACGCGGCGCATCGGCCGGCGCGACAGCGAGGCGTCACCGATCAGCGTGCTGTCGAAGCGCTGCCCCGCCAGCAACCCGGCCAGCAGGCGCATGCCGGTGCCGGCATTGCCGCAATCGAGGGGTTGTTCCGCCGCGCGCAGACCGTGCAGGCCGACGCCGTCGACCACGCGCACGCCATCGGCAGGTGCGCTGATGCGTACGCCCAGCTGCTGCAGGGCTGCGGCGGTAGCGCGGGTGTCCTCACCTTCGAGAAAACCCTCGATGCGCGATCGCCCTTCGGCCAGCGCCGCCAGCATCAGCGCGCGATGCGAGATGGACTTGTCACCGGGCACGCGCAATTCGCCGCGCAGCGGTCCGGCCGGTCGGCTGATCCAGTCCAGCTGCGCGTTCACGGCAGCGCTTCCAGCAGGCGCAGGTTCTCGGCGCGGCTGCCGATGCTGATGCGCAGCGCGTGATCCAGTCCGTATCCGTTCATCGGTCGCACGATCACGCCGCGCTCGAACAGGTGCCGTTCCAGCGGCGTCGCATTCCGTGCAAGATCCAGCAGCAGGAAATTGGTCTGCGACGGCAGCGTGCGATAACCGCGACGCGCCAGTTCGGCCGCCAGCCAGGCACGCTCGCCGAGCGTGAAGTCGCGTACGCGCACGAGGTGCTCGCGATCGCCCAGCGCAACCGCGGCCGCGGCCAGCGCCAGGCTGTTGACGTTGAAGGATTCGCGCAGGCGCTCCAGCACCGCAATCACCGAGGGATGCGCCACGGCGTAGCCCACGCGCAGGCCGGCCAGGCCGTAAGCCTTCGAAAACGTGCGCGTCACCACAAGGTTGGAATGGCGCCCGGTGAACCGCAACGCGCTGCTCAGACCCGGCACGTCGACGTATTCGTGATACGCCTCGTCCACCACTACCAGGACATCTGCAGGCACACGATCCAGAAACGCCGCCAGCGCGACATCCTCGAACCAGCTGCCGGTGGGGTTGTTGGGATTGGCCAGATAGATCAGCCGCGTGTCCTCTCCAGCCACGGCCGCGATCGCGTCGAGGTCGTGACCCAGCGGCGCCGCTGGATGGTCGAGAGGAAGCGCAGGGACCGCAATCGCGTGCGCTCCGCTGGCGGTCGCCGCCAGCGCGAACACGGCAAACCCGAATTGCGAATAGACAACCGTGTGCGCGGTATCGGCGAAACACTGCGCCAGCAGCATCAGCAATTCATGCGAGCCGTTGCCGAGCGCGATCTGCCCGGCGCCGACGCCCATCTGCCGCGCCAGCGCGGTCTTCAGGGCGCCGCCCTTGGGATCGGGATAGCGATGCACCTCGGCCAGCGCCGCCTGTGCCGCGGCCAACGCGCGCGGACTGGGACCTAGCGGATTCTCGTTTGAACCCAGTTCGGCGATGGCGGCAGCAAAACGCTGCCGCAGGGCGGGCAGATCGTGACCCGGATCGTAGGCGCCCAGGCCGCACGTCGCGGCATTGGCCAAGGATGCAGCGTCGAAGCTCACGGAATGGCGACCGGATACGAGCCGAGCACGCGAGTTTCGCCGGCGTACGGAGCGAGTTCCTCCAGCGCCGCGCGCAGGGCGGCGTCCTCGACGTGACCCGAGAGATCAATGAAGAACGCGTACTGCCATTTGCCCTGGTGTGCCGGACGCGACTCGATGCGGTTCATGCTGACGCCGTGACGCGCGAACGGGCTGAGCGCGTTGAACAGCGCGCCCGGTTGGTCGTTGACGAATACCAGCAGCGAGGTGCGGTCGTGGCCGGTGGCGGGGAAGAGTTCGCGGCCGAGCACCAGAAAGCGCGTGGTGTTGTCGGGGCGATCCTCGATCGGCCCCGCCAGCACTTTGAGTCCGTAGACATGCGCCACCGCCTCGCCGGCGATCGCCGCGACATCGTCGGCCAGACGCGCGCGGCGCGCGCCTTCGGCGTTGCTGGAGGCCGCTACGCGCTCGCTGGCCGGCAGGTTCTGACGCAGCCAGACCTTGCACTGCGCCAGCGACTGCGGATGCGAGTACACGCGCTCGACGTCCTCGATGCGACCGGTGCGCGACAGCAGGTACTGATGCACGCGCAGCTCGACCTCGCCGCAGATCTTCAGCCGCGAGGTCAGGAACATGTCCAGCGTCGACTGGATGGTGCCCTGACCCGAGTTTTCCACCGGCACGATGCCGAAGTCGGCGTGACCGGCCTCGACCTCCTGGAATACCTCCTCGATACTGGCCAGCGACAGCAGGCGCGCGCTGTGGCCGAAGTGCTTCTGCGCCGCCTGCTGGCTGAAGGTGCCCTCCGGACCCAGGTAGCCGATGCGCAGCGGCTCCTGCTGCGCCAGGCAAGCCGACATGATCTCGCGGAACAACCGCACCACTTCCTCGTCCGACAGCGGGCCTTCATTGCGGTCCACCACCATGCGCAACACCTGCGCCTCACGCTCGGGGCGGTAGTAGTCCACCGCGGCCTTGAGCGGACCCTTGGCGCGGCCGACCTGCTGCGCCCAGCGCGCGCGCTCGGCGATCAGCGCCTGCAGCTCGCGGTCGATGGCGTCGATGCGCTGGCGCGCCTCGGTCAGATTGGGTACGGCAGGCTCGGGTGTGTCCGTCATGATCGTCAGCGTGCGGGCATCGGCGATGCCTGGACGTCGATAGTGCGCGATCGCCCGATGCCGCTCAACCGTGGCGGCGCTGGAAGTCGCACATGAAGTCCACCAGCGCATCCACTCCCTCCTGCGGCATGGCGTTGTAGAGCGAGGCACGCATGCCGCCCAGTGCGCGGTGCCCCTTCAATGCCAGCAGGCCGATCTCCTCGGCTTCGGCGAGGAAGCGCCCGTCCAGCGCCGGATCGACCAAGAAGAACGGCACGTTCATCCGCGAGCGCGCGCCGGGCGCGACCGGATTGCGATAGAAGCCGCCAGAGCCGTCGATCGCGGCGTACAGCGTGTCGGCCTTGCGGCCGTTGCGCGCGGCCATCGCGACGAGACCGCCGTGGCGCGCGATCCACTGGAAGGTCAACCCGGCCAGATACCAGCCGAAGGTGTTGGGCGTGTTGAGCATCGAATCCTGCGCGGCATGCTCGGCGTAGCGGAAGATCGCCGCCATCGGCCGCGTCGCCCGCGCCAGTAGATCCTCGCGCACGATCACCAGGGTCAGGCCGGAGGGTCCGATGTTCTTCTGCGCGCCGGCGTAGATCATCCCGAAGCGGTTGATGTCGACCGGCGCGGACAGGATGCTGGAGGAGAAATCGGCCACCAGCGGCACATCGCCAACCTGCGGAACCTGGTGGAACTCGAGGCCATGGATGGTCTCGTTGGGTGTGTAGTGGACGTAGGCCGCCTGCGGATCGAGCTGCCAGTCGGCGCGCGGCGGCAACGCGGCATAGCCGCTGGCGCGGGCATCGGCGGCGATGTGCACCTCGACATAGGGTGCCGCCTCGCGTGCAGCCTTGTCGCCCCAGTGGCCGCTGAGCACGTAGTCGGCGCGCTGTCCGGGCCGGGCCAGATTCATCGCCAGCAGCGGAAACTGCAGCGTGGCGCCCCCTTGCAGGAACAGGACCTTGTAGTGCGGCGGAATGCCGGCCAGTGCACGCAAGTCGGCCTCGATCTCGGCGGCCAGGGCCATGAAGGCCTGGCCACGGTGGGAGATTTCCATCACCGACGCACGCGCGTCACGCCATTCCAGCAGTTCGGCCTGCGCCTGGCGCAGAACCTCGTCGGGCATCGCGGCGGGGCCGGCGGCGAAATTCCAGGTACGGCTCACGGGTGTCTCCTCGAATGTGCGGATTATGCCTGCGGCGTTCACGGCAGATGAACCCGCGGCGCGTAGCCTGTGTAAGCCGCCATGCGTTCCTGCGGTCTATCGCTGCGATATCACGGAGTTCGTCATGCCCACGCGCCGTCCGCCCGACCTGCCCGAACGCGATGTGACCCCGGAGGCGATCTTTCAGGATCGCCGCCGCCTGGTGCGTCTGCTGGCGCTGAGCCCGCTGGCGCTGGCGGCCTGCAGTCCGAAGGGCGAAGCCGGCGCGCCCACACCGGCAGCGCCGCCGCCCGCGCCGGGGACCGCGCTGAGTTTCACGCCCAACCCGGCGTTCCACACCCAGGGACCTCTGACCAGCTGGCAGGACGTCACCCACTACAACAATTACTACGAGTTCGGCACCAGCAAGTCGGACCCCGCACTGAACTCCGGCGCGTTCAAGCCGCGGCCCTGGAGCGTCACCGTGGGTGGCGAATGCGAGGCGCCCGGCATCTTCGCGCTGGAGGATCTGATCAAGGGCATCCCGCTGGAGCAGCGCATTTATCGTCACCGCTGCGTCGAGGCGTGGTCGATGGTGATCCCCTGGGTCGGCTTTCCGCTCGCCGCGTTGCTGAAGCGGTTCAAGCCGACCTCGCGCGCCAAATACGTGGCATTCACCACGGTGGATCGCCCCGGCCAGATGCCTGGCTTGTCCTACCCGGTACTGGACTGGCCTTATCGCGAAGGCCTGCGCATCGACGAGGCCATGCATCCACTGGCCCTGCTGGCGGTTGGCGTGTACGGGCGCGAACTGCCCAACCAGAACGGTGCGCCGCTGCGGCTGGTGGTGCCGTGGAAATACGGTTTCAAGAGCACCAAGGCAATCGTGCAGATCGCTTTCAGCGAAACCCAGCCAGTGACCTCGTGGAACCAGGCGGCGCCGGACCGTTATGGTTTCTACGCCAACGTCAACCCGGATGTCGGCACGGTGCCATGGAGTCAGCACACCGAACGCCGCATCGCCGGTTCGGGCTTCAGCCTGTTTGGCAACCGCATCGCCACGCGCCTGTTCAACGGCTACGCCGATCAGGTCGCTGGCCTGTACGCGGGCATGGATCTGAGGCGCGACTACTGATGCGCCCACTGGATGCCGTGGGCTGGAGCAAGCCGCTGCTGGTGCTGCTCGCCCTGCTGCCACTGGCGCTGCTGGTGCTGGCCGCCCTGCACAACGCCCTGGGTCCGGATCCGGTGTCGCAGCTTGAGAAACACACCGGCATCTGGGCGCTGCGCCTGCTGCTGCTGACGCTGGCAATCACGCCGCTGCGCCGGTTCACCGGCTGGAATTGGCTGATTCGCTACCGGCGCATGCTGGGATTGTTCACGTTTTTCTACGCCAGCGTGCATCTGACCGTGTATCTGGTGATCGACCTCGGTGGATTCTGGTCGCAGATCTTTGTGGAAATCGCCAAGAAGCCCTATATCACGGTCGGCTTCGCCGCGTGGCTGTTGCTGATCCCGCTGGCGGCGACCTCCACGCGCGGGATGATGCGGCGGCTGGGCCGGCGCTGGGGCCAGTTGCACAAGCTGGTCTATGCCATCGGCGTGCTGGCGATCCTGCATTTCGTCTGGCAGGTGAAGTTCGGCCAGACCATCGCCGTGCGCGAGCCGGTGGTCTATGCGGCGATCCTGGCCGCCCTGCTGCTGGCACGCTGGCGCCCCCGGCGACGCGCCGCGGCGATCAGCGTGCGGCCAGCACCAGCGCGATCGCCAGCGCCAGCACCGCCGCCGTAAGCAGCAGCCACCACACCTCGCGGCGCGAGCCGGCGGTGTCCTCGGGCAGCGCGGCCTCGTGCGGCAGAAACGACTGCGCCGCCTCGTCGCGCGCGGCCACCGTGGGCGCCTCGACGCGAAAGCGTTGCATGCCGACCAGGATCTGGTCACCGTCGTGCAGGCGCGCCGTGGCCACCGCGTGGCCGTTGACGCGCGGGCGCTGGTCGTCCGGGAGCCCGGCACTGCGCAGGCAGGGTATGCCGTCGCACAATTCCACCCGGACCGCGCCGACCCGCGGGCCGGCCCCATCGTGACTCCACGTCGGCGCGATCGGCTGAGCCTGCCCCGACAGCGCGCCAGTCAACACGCGCAGGGCGGCGGTTCCCGGCGGGCTTAGCGGGTCGGCATCGGCGGCTGGCGCTGCCGGGGGCGGCTGGTCGCTTTTCAGCAGCAGTTGGGTGTTTCCGACCGTGATCTGATCGCCCGCCGCCAGCAGCGCGCGCACGCGCACCGGACGGGCGTTGACGTAGACGCGCGGTGCATCCGGCAGCACGTCGAGCACGTAGCCGCGGCGATCATGGCTGAGACGCAGATGACGACCGCAGACACCCGTGGCGTCGAGCACCAGATCGCAGCCGGCATCATGGCCGATGGTGATCGTCGACGCGGAGCTGGCAAAGTCGTCGCGAGGCGCGGGCAGGCCGAGACGCATGGGCGGGATCCGGAAAGCGCGGCGACTCTAGCACGCCAATGCCGCTGCTAAGATCGGTCGATTGGAGGAAATCCGCATGCCCAGCATCGATATCACGCGCACGCACGCGGTCAGCCTGAAGGAGGCGCGCGCCACCGTCGACGAACTGGCCGCGGCGATGCGTGAGCGTTTCGGCGTCGACTGCGCGTGGCAGGGCAACAGCATGGCTTTTCGCCGCAGTGGAGTGAACGGCGTGATCGAGGTCGGCAAGGACCGCGTGCGCGTGCATGCCGATCTCGGCTTCCTGCTGCTGCCGCTGAAACCGACGATCGAGGACGAGATCCGCCGTCATCTCGATGCCCATTTCGGCTGAGGCGCGTTTCGCACCTTCAGCCCGTTGCGATGGTCCAATCGATTGCCCCATGGCCAGACCGGGCCGCCTGCTCCAGGACCGTGCATGCTGCAACTCGACGCCGAACGCCCCGCTCGCAACATCCGCGATCGCGCTCGCATCGGCCTGGCGGTCGCCGGCGGTGGCCCGATCGGCGGCATGTGGGAGCTGGGCGCGCTGCACGCGCTGGCCGACAGCATCGATGGCCTCGACCTGACCGATCTGCGGGTCTATGTCGGCGTCAGTTCCGGCTCGTTCCTCGCCGCCGGTCTGGCCAATGGTCTGGATACCGCCGAGATGGCGCGCATTTTTCTCACCGGCGATTCGCACGAAGCGGTGTTCCATCCCGAATCCTTCGTGCGCCCGGCGCTGTTCGAATACATGAAGCGCGCCGCGGGCATGCCGCGCGTGATGCTCGACTGGGTGGGCGATATAACCCGCAATCCTTTGAATATACAGATGTCCGATGCCCTGCTGCGCCTCGGCAGCCTGTTGCCCACGGGCCTGTTCGACAACGAATCGGTGGAGGCCTTCCTGCGCAAGCTATTCACCGGGCCGGGCCGCAGCAACGACTTCCGCGAACTCGAGCGCACGCTGTTTCTGATCGCGGTCGAACTGGATTCGGGCAAGGCGGTGCGCCTCGGCGGCCCCGGGCTCGACGACGTGCCGATCTCGCGCGCCGTCGAAGCCAGCGCTGCCCTGCCCGGCCTGTATCCGCCAGTGCAGATCGGCGAGCGCTGGTACGTGGATGGCGCGCTGGCACGCACTCTGCATGCCTCGGCCGCACTGGACCAGGGTGCAACGCTCGTGCTTGCGGTCAATCCGCTGGTGCCCTACAACGCCGACCGCGCCCCGGCCGCTGGGCGCTCGGCACCGGAGAGCCTGATCGCGGGCGGCCTGCCGGCAGTGCTGTCGCAGACCTTCCGCACCCTGCTGACCTCGCGCATGCAGACCGGATTGGGCAAGTATGCCAAGGCGTACCCGCAGGCCGACATGCTGCTGTTCGAACCACGCGCCGACGACGTCGAGCTGTTCTTCACCAACCTGTTCAGTTACAGCCATCGCCGTCGCGTCGCCGAACTGGCCTGGCGCGTGGTGCGCGCCGATCTGCAGCAACACGCCGAAGCACTGGCGCCGCTGCTGGCGCGACATGGTCTCGGCCTGCACCACGAGCGCCTTGCCGAAATCGATCGCAGTCTCGAGGCCAGCCTGCGTCAGCAGCCGGCACGCGCTGCCGTCACCGCTTCACTCAGCGCGGCGCTGAACGACCTCGACGGTGCGCTGCGCCACCGCAAAAAGGCGTCGGCGCCGATGCCCAAGCGGGTGTCCGGCCGACGCCGTGCGGCGGCGATCCGCTGAACGCGGCTTTCGCGGGCGCGGCACGCATGGCACAATTGCCGGCTTGCGCGGCTTGCGCAGTCCCGATCCGGAACTCATGGCCAAAGACGACGTCATCGAAATGGAAGGCACGGTCACCGAGACCCTGCCCAACACGATGTTCCGCGTGCAGCTTGAAAACGGCCACGTGGTCACCGCCCACATCTCCGGCCGCATGCGCAAGAACTACATCCGCATTCTCACCGGCGACAAGGTCAAGGTCGAGATGACCCCCTACGACCTGACCAAGGCCCGCATCACCTACCGCAGCAAGTGACGTCAGGATGACGTCACCCCGGCTCGTACAAGGATGTATGGCTTGCCGGGATCCGGACTATCGGGAAAGCTGACGCATCCCGGCTCATACTGGGACGTATGGTTTGCCGGAATCCGGACTGAGTGATCACCTCATCCCGGCTCGGGCGTGGGTGCAGGTGCCGCAACCGGTCATATTCATTCCACGACCACTGGCAGTTTCTCGGCTGCTTCCACCGCGACCGCCAGTTCGCCGTCGCGCACGCTCAGGTTGACCTTGCCGCCGTCAGCCAGTTTGCCGAACAGCAGCTCATCGGCCAGCCGACGCTTGACCTGCTCCTGGATCACCCGCGCCATCGGCCGCGCGCCCATCTGCGGATCGAAGCCGTGCTCGGCGAGCCAGCGGCGCGCGTCGGCATCGACGTACAACGCGACGTGCTTCTCATTGAGCTGGGCCTCGAGCTCGATCAGGAACTTGTCGACCACGCGCAGGATGTGCTCGAAATCCAGCGCCTTGAACTGGATGATCGCGTCGAGGCGATTGCGAAACTCCGGCGTGAAGCCGCGGCGGATCACCTCCATCGCGTCGGGTGCATGGTTCTGCTCGACGAATCCAATCGTGCGCCGCGCTGCCTGCTGGGCGCCGGCGTTGGTGGTCATCACCAGGATCACGTTCTTGAAGTTGGCTTCGCGGCCGTTGGTATCGGTCAGTGCGCCGCGATCCATCACCTGCAGCAGGATGTTGAACACGTCCGGATGTGCCTTCTCGATCTCGTCGAGCAGCAGTACACAGTGCGGATGCCTGGTGACCGCCTCGGTCAGCAGGCCGCCCTGGTCGAAGCCGACGTAGCCCGGGGGGGCACCGATCAGGCGCGACACCGAGTGCGCCTCCATGTATTCGGACATGTCGAAACGGATCAGTTCGATGCCGAGTTGCAGCGCAAGCTGCCGCGTGACCTCGGTCTTGCCGACGCCGGTCGGCCCGGCGAGCAGGAAGCATCCAATCGGTTTCTGCGGGTTCGCCAGCCCCGAGCGCGCCATCTTGATCGATGCCGCCAGCGACTCGATCGCGTCGTCCTGTCCAAACACGACCATTTTCAGATTGCGCTCGAGGCTCTTCAGCACATCGCGGTCGGATACCGACACCTGCTTGGGTGGAATGCGCGCCATGCGCGCGACGATGTATTCGATGTCCGGCACGTCCACGGACACGCTGCGCCGCTCGGCCGGCAGCAGGCGCTGGCGCGCGCCGGCCTCGTCGATCACGTCGATAGCCTTGTCCGGCAGCAGGCGATCGGGAATGTGCCGAACCGACAGGTCCACCGCGGCGCGCAGCGCCTCGGCGGTGTACTGCACGCTGTGGTGCTCCTCGAAACGTGACTGCAGGCCCTTGAGGATTTCGAAACTGTCGGCAACGGTCGGCTCGACGACATCGATCTTCTGGAAGCGCCGCGCCAGCGCACGATCCTTCTCGAACACGCCGCGATATTCCTGGAACGTGGTCGAGCCGATGCAGCGCAGCTCGCCCGAGGCCAGCACCGGCTTGATCAGGTTGGATGCGTCCATGGTGCCGCCGGAAGCCGAACCGGCGCCGATGATGGTATGAATTTCATCGATGAACAGGATCGCCCTGGGCTCCTTCTTGAGCTGGCCGATCACCGCCTTCAGCCGCTTCTCGAAGTCACCGCGATACTTGGTGCCGGCCACCAGTGCGCCGAGATCCAGCGCCCAGATGGTGGTGTCCTTGAGCACGTCGGGAACGTCGCCCTCGACGATGCGCCGCGCCAGGCCCTCGGCCAGCGCGGTCTTGCCGACGCCGGCCTCGCCGACGTAGAGCGGATTGTTCTTGCGGCGCCGGCACAATACGTGAACGGTGCGCTCGATTTCCTCGGCACGACCGATCAGCGGGTCGATCTTGCCCTGCCGCGCCAGTTCGTTGAGGTTGCTGGCGAATTCGGTCAGCGGATTGCCCTTGGACTCGCCGCCCTCCTCGCCGGCCTCGCGGTCGCCAGCGCCCGGCTGCTGTGCCGGCGTCTCGTGGCCGATCTTGGCGATGCCGTGCGAGATGTAGTTGACCGCGTCAAGGCGCGCGATCTCCTGCTGGCCGAGGAAATACACCGCGTGCGAGTCCTTTTCACCGAACACCGCCACCAGCACATTGGCGCCGGTGACTTCCTTGCGGCCCGACGACTGCACGTGATAGACGGCACGCTGCAGCACGCGCTGGAAGCCCAGCGTGGGCTGGGTGTCGCGCTCGTCGCCTTCGGGCAGCACCGGCACCGTCTGCGCGATCACGTCGCGCAGTTCGCGCCCCAGTCGCTCCAGATCGGCACCGCAGGCGCGCAGCACGGCCACGGCCGCGGCGTTGTCGAGCAACGCCAGCAGCAGGTGTTCCACGGTCATGAACTCGTGGCGCTGTTCGCGCGCGTCCTTGTAGCACTGGCCGATGGTGAGCTCGAGATCCTTGCTGAACATGGGGGAGTAACCTCCGCTGACCGATGCCGGTGATGTGGGGTCCGCCTAGAGCTTTTCCATGGCGCAAAGCAAAGGATGATGCTGCACCCGCGCGTAATCGTTGACCTGGTTCACCTTGGTTTCGGCCACCTCGCGCGTGAACACGCCGCAAACGCCCTTGCCGCGATGATGAACGTGAAGCATCACCTGTACCGCGCGCTCCTGGTTCATGCCGAAGAAGGTGCGCAACACGTCGACCACGAACTCCATCGGAGTGTAATCGTCGTTGAGCAGCACGACCTGGTACATCGCCGGGCGCTCGAGTCGGGGCTTTGCCGTCTCGACCGCAAGGCCGTGTTCGAGTTCCTGGTCGCGGTCCGGATTCTGGGCCATTGCGTTTCGTGATCTGGATTGGTTTCGAGTATACGCCGCAGCAGTGAGGATGCCGTCGCGGGCCGGGGCCAAGCAAGGTGATGGCACAATCACGCTTTGACAAGGAGCCGCCTTCGCGATGACCAGCAAGCTCTCCGCCGATGGCGTGTGGCGACCGCGCGTGACCGTCGCCACCGTGGTGGCCGACGGCGAACGCTTTCTGATGGTCGAGGAAGACGTCCACGGCGAGCCGCGTCTGAACCAGCCGGCGGGCCATCTGGAAGCCGGCGAGGACCTGGTCGACGCCGCCGTGCGCGAAACCCTCGAGGAGACCGGCTGGGAGGTCGTGCCCGAACACTTTGTCGGGGTGATGCCGTGGATCAACCCGCGCGCCGGTGATACCACGCTGCGCTTCGTGTTTGCCGCCCGTGCGCTGCAGCACCACCCCGAGCGTCCGCTCGACGACGGCATCGCGCGCGCGCTGTGGCTGACGCGCGCCGAGATCGCTGCAGCCGCGGTGCGCCTGCGCACGCCTCTGGTGCTGAAGAGCGTGGATGCATGGCTGGCCGGCCAGCGCCTGCCACTGGATGCCATCGCGCGTCTGCGCGATGCAGTGGAGTGAATTCGTGCGCGTGATGGTCGGCCTGTCGGGGGGCGTCGACTCCTCGGTCGCGGCGTTGCTGCTGGCACGCGATGGTGCCGCGGTCGAAGGTCTTTTCATGCACAACTGGCGCGAGGACGAGCGCACCCCCGGATGTCGCGCCGAGGACGACCGCCACGATGCGGTGGCGGTGGCGGGTCGGCTCGGCATCCCGTTCCACATCCGCGACTTCTCCGCGGAGTACTGGGACGGCGTGTTCGCGCACTTCCTTGCCGAGTATGCCGCCGGCCGCACGCCCAACCCGGACGTGCTGTGCAATCGCGAGATCAAGTTCAAGAGTTTTCTCGACGCCGCCCGCGCGCTGGGCGCCGACCGGATCGCCACCGGTCATTACGCCCGGGTGCGCGAACGGAGCGGTCGTTACGAGCTGCTGCGCGGCGTCGATGCCGGCAAGGACCAGAGCTATTTCCTGCATGCGCTGGGCCAGTCGCAGCTGGCAGCCACGCTGTTTCCACTCGGCGAATTGCGCAAGCCCGACGTGCGCCGCCTGGCGCGCGAGGCCGGGCTGCCGAACCACGCCAAGAAGGACTCCACCGGCATCTGCTTCATCGGCGAGCGCGATTTCCGCAGCTTTCTCGCCGGTTACCTTCCGGCGCGCCCCGGGCCGATCCGCACCCCGCAGGGACGCACACTCGGCGAACACGCAGGCATCATGTACTACACGCTGGGCCAGCGGCAGGGCCTGGGCCTGGGCGGTGTGCGCGGTGCGTCCGACCGGCCGTGGTACGTGGTGGGCAAGGAAATTGCCGCTGGTGTCCTGATCGTCGCGCAGGATGAGCACTGGCTGCAGGCGCGGCGGCTGACGGCCTCGGCCTTGACCTGGGTAGCCGGAGCGGCGCCGGCACCGAGGTTTCGCTGCACCGCCAGGACGCGCTATCGCCAGGACGATCAGGACTGCGAGGTGCATGTCGCAGCGGCAGCGGCGGAAGTCCGCTTCGATGCCCCGCAGCGCGCGATGACGCCGGGCCAGGCGGTAGTGTTTTACGACGGTGACTGCTGCCTCGGCGGTGGCACCATAGAGATGACCGATGCCGCTTACGGCGGCCTGGAACCGGAACGATGAATGAAGAACGCGTGCTTGCCCTTGCCGGAGTGTTCCAGGCGCTCAGTCTGGTGCGCAGCCTGGCCACCGAGGGCAGCTGCGACACGGGCGCCCTCGAGGCCAGCCTGGCCAGCGTGCTGCGCATCGATGCCGACAGCACGGCGGCGGTCTTCGGCGGCAGCAGCGGCGTCCGGCTTGGATTGCGTACCCTCGTTGCACAGCTGGACGATGGCCGCCCGGACACCGCGCTGACGCGGATGACGCTGACGGTGCTGCGGCTGGAACGGCGCCTGATGACGCGCACCGACCTGCTGAACCGGCTGCAGGAGGGTCTGCGCACCACCCAGCGCCAGGCCGACCATTTCGGCATCACGCACGCCACCGTGGTCGGCCGGCTGGCCGAACTGTATGCCAGCACGTTGTCCACGTTGCGACCGCGCGTGCTGGTCACCGGCAGCCCGCAGCATCTCAACCAGCCGGCTCAGGTCGAGCGCATCCGCGCCTGCCTGCTGGCAGCGGTGCGCGCCGCGGTGCTGTGGCGCCAGTTGGGCGGTCGGTCGTGGCGGCTGCTGCTGCATCGCCGGCAGGCGGCGATGCTGGCGCGCGGGATGCTGGCGCGTGCAGCCCTCGACGTCGGCTGAATCCGCGGGCCACGGCGCTTGCCTCGCCTGCCGCCCAGTCGATATACTGACGCTCTTTGGTGATCCGATTTCACAGGAGTTGGCCGTGAAGGTGCTGTCCTCGCTCAAGTCCGCCAAGCAGCGGCATCGCGACTGCAAGATCGTGCGCCGTCGTGGCAAGGTGTTCGTGATCTGCAAGAGCAACCCGCGGTTCAAGGCACGCCAGCGCTGAATCCGCATTGATCCCGCATACCCGCGGGGTGTGAGCAAGGGGCCGCTGACGCGGCCCCTTGCCGTTAACGGTCCGGGCATGACTTGCAGGGCTGCGGGATCGACGGGGCGCCAGCGCGAAATTTTGCGCCATCGACCACACCCCGCCCGCACGTTCGTGGCAGCCGGGCCGGGCTTCTGCTAAAACGCAACGGTCGGCGCCACGGCGCCCACCGTCACGGAGATCGTCATGAAACGCATGCTGCTTGCCGCTGCCGCAGTGGGCCTCGCGCTGGGCCTCGCCGCACAATCGCCGGCCCATGCCGATACCCTGAAAATGCAGGTGCATCGCGAACAAGGCAAACCGATGCCGACACGCGGCATGAGCATGGCGCAGGTCGAGCAACGGTTCGGCGCACCCGGCGAGAAGCTGCCGACCCGCGGCGGCGGCAGCAAGTACCAGCCGCCGATCAATCGCTGGGTGTATCCGGGCTACGTGGTGTATTTCGAGCGCAGCACGGTGATCCACTCCGTGCTTGATGCGCCACGCGCTGAAAAACCCTACGCCCCCTGAGGACCCTCTGCACGAGTGCTCCTTGGAAGTGCGTTGCGGATTCCCTGCGGATGCTTGCTCAAAGGGTCCCTCGATGAACCGCGATGCCTTCAGACTGCCCGCCGAGTGGGAGCCGCAGGACGGGGTTCTCGTGGCGTGGCCGCATGCGGGTACCGACTGGGCGCCACGGCTGCGCCAGGTCGAGGCGACCTATGTTGCACTGGTCGTCGCCATTGCGCGCTTCGAACGCGCTGTCATCTGTGTCGCCGATACTGATCTGCGCCTGCGTGCACGGCAGATGCTGGCCGCTGCCGGCGTGCCGCCGTCACGGCTGCAGTTCGTCGAGTTGGCATACGACGACACCTGGCTGCGCGATTCGGGGCCGATCATCCTGGTCGAGGACAACCATGCACGTTTCCTCCTCAACGATTTCCGTTTTACCGGCTGGGGCGGCAAATACGCGGCCGAACGCGACGACGCGCTGGTCGCCGGCCTGCAGCACGCCGGCCTGTTCGGTGCCGCAGAGCATCGACGCATCGATTTTGCCCTCGAGGGCGGCGCGATCGAGACGGACGGTCACGGCACGCTGCTGACCACCTGGCGCTGCCTGCACCAGCGGCATCCGGACCTGGACCGCGCCGCGATCGAACTCCGGTTGCGCCAGACGCTCCATCCGACGCGGGTGCTGTGGCTCGACCACGGTTATCTTGAAGGCGACGACACGGACGCGCATATCGATACCCTCGCCCGCTTTGCGCCCGACGGTTCGATCCTGTACCAGGCCTGCGATGCAGCTGCGGACCCGCACCATGCGGAACTGGCGCGCATGCGCGATGAACTGGCCGCGCTGCGCGATGCGCAGGGCCGTCCCTATCCGCTGCGCGCCCTGCCCTGGGCGCAGCCCGTGCGCGACGGCGGTCGCCGCCTGGCGGCGTCCTACGCCAACTATCTGATCGTCAACGACGGCGTACTGGTGCCCGCTTACGGCGATGCCGCCGATGCCACTGCCGTGGCGATCATCGGCGACGCGCATCCGGGCCGCGAGATCGTGCCTGTGCCCTGCCTGCCGCTGATCTGGCAAAACGGCAGCCTGCACTGCGTCACCATGCAGCTGCCGCGTGGCGTGCTGGCCTGACGGCGTCCGGCGTTATGATGCGCGATTGCCCAAGTCCAACAGGCTGCCAGCCCATCATGCAACGCACGACGCTGAAAGTGGCGCTGCTGCAGGAGCGCGAGCGCGGCAGCCGCGAGTCCAACCTCGACGCGATCGAGGCCGGGATGCGCGCCGCGGCCGCGGCCGGCGTCGAGCTGCTGCTGCTGCAGGAGCTGCACAACGGCCCCTATTTCTGCCAGCACGAGGATGTCGCCGAGTTCGAACGTGCCGAGCCGATCCCGGGCCCGACCAGCGCGCGACTCGGCGAGCTGGCCGAGGCGCTGCGACTGGTGGTCGTGGCCTCGCTGTTCGAACGCCGCGCCGCGGGCCTCTATCACAACACCGCGGTGGTCTTTGACCGTTCGCGCGCGATTGCCGGCCGCTATCGCAAGATGCACATTCCCGACGACCCGGGGTTCCAGGAGAAGTTCTATTTCACGCCCGGCGATCTCGGCTTCGAGCCGATCGCCACCTCGATCGGCAAGCTGGGCGTGCTGGTGTGCTGGGACCAGTGGTATCCGGAGGCGGCGCGACTGATGGCCCTTGCCGGCGCCGATCTGCTGCTGTATCCGACCGCGATCGGCTGGGATCCGGCCGATGCCGCCGAGGAAAGGCAGCGCCAGCGCGAGGCCTGGATCACGGTGCAGCGCGGGCACGCGATCGCCAACGGCCTGCCGCTGCTGACCTGCAACCGCACCGGTTTCGAGCCGGCGCCCGGCGCTGGCCACGGCATCGCCTTCTGGGGTTCCAGCTTCGTTTGCGGCCCGCAGGGCGAACTGCTGGCGCAGGCCAGCGCCGATGCCCCCGAGCTGCTGCTGGCCGAAATCGACCGCAGCCGCAGCGAGCAGGTGCGGCGCATCTGGCCGTTCCTGCGCGACCGTCGTATCGACGCCTACCGCGGCCTGCTCGAGCGCTATCGCGACTGAACCTTGCGCGCTGCGGCGCGCGGCCCCATTCCGTAGAGTCCCCTTCGTGATCCATCACCCCGCTTGAACAATCCCGCGACCGTCCTGACTGCGGACCCGCTCGCCGATCAGCCCGTGCAGCGTGTCGAACGCTGGGGTACCGAGTTCGTGCTGCTGGGAACCGCGCATGTCTCGCGCGCCAGCGTCGAGGCGGTGCGCGCGATGCTGGAGCGCGAAGCGTTCGATGCCGTCGCGATCGAGCTCTGCGAGAGCCGCGTGCATGGCATGCGCGATCCCGACGCACTGGGGCGCATGGACCTGTTCCAGGTCATCCGTCAGGGCAAGGCCGGCATGGTCGCGGCCAGCCTGGCGCTGGCGTCGTTCCAGCGCCGGCTCGCCGAGCGTTTCGGCATCGAACCCGGCGCGGAGATGAAGGCCGCGATGACCGGCGCCGACACGCGCAGGCTGCCGCTGTGGCTGATCGATCGCGATGTCGGCGTGACGCTCAAGCGCGCCTGGCGCGGCGTCGGCCTGCGCGAGCGCTTCGCCATCCTGGGCAGTCTGGGCGCCAGCCTGTTCGAGGCCGATACGGTGGCGGA
>DATLSL010000012.1:0-17902 GCA_035534135.1 Rhodanobacteraceae bacterium
CTCGGCGATGGTCATCTTCAGTTCGCCGAGCTTGCCCTGCGGCTGCTGCGCCACCTGATCGAGGTCGACCAGGTTCTGCACCGTGCCCTTGCCGTAGGTGTTCTCGCCGATGATCAGACCACGGCCGTAGTCCTGGATTGCGGCGGCGAAGATCTCCGACGCCGACGCCGAACCGCGGTTGACCAGCACCGCCAGCGGACCGTCCCAGACGCGGCCATTGTCGCTGTCTTCCTCCTCGACGCGGCCACGATTGTCGCGCACCTGCACGATCGGGCCCTTGCCGATGAACAGGCCGGACAGCTCGGTGGCCTCGGCCAGCGAACCGCCACCGTTGTTGCGCAGGTCGACAATGACGCCGTCGACCTTGTCCTTCTTCAGCTCGGCGAGCAGCTTGGCGACGTCGCGGGTGGCGCTGCGGTAGTTGGGATCGCCGCGGCGACGTGCCTCGAAGTCCTGGTAGAACGTCGGCAGGTCGATCACGCCGATCTTCAGCGTGCGGCCGCCGTCGCGGATGTCGATGATCTTTTTCTTCGCCGCCTGCTCCTCGATGGTGACCTTCTTGCGCACCATCGTGATGGTTTCGTGCTTGCCGTCGAGGCCGACGTCGGCCGGCAGTACTTCGAGGCGCACCACGGTGTCCTTCTTGCCGCGGATCAGGGCGACGACGTCGTCCAGGCGCCAGCCGACCACGTCCTCGATCGGGCAGCCGGCGCCCTGGCCGACGCCGACGATACGGTCGCCGACCTGCAGCTTCGAGCGCGAGGCCGGGCCGCCGGGCACGATCTCGCGGATCTGCGTGTACTCGTCGCGCCGCTCCAGCACCGCGCCGATGCCTTCCAGCGACAGCTTCATCGAGATGTCGAAGTTCTCGCTGGCACGCGGGCCGAGATAGTTGGTGTGCGGATCGTTGGCCATCGCGTACGCGTTCATGAAGGTCGAGAACGCGTCCTCGCCGTCCAGCTCGCGTGCCTGCTCGACGTAGTTGGCGTAGCGCTTGTCCAGCGTCCTGCGGATCTCCGGATCCTTCTGCCCGGCCAGCTTCAGGCGCAGCCAGTCGTTCTTGACCCGCTTGCGCCAGAGGTCGTTCAGCGCCGCGGTGTCCTTGGCCCACGGTGCGTGACGGCGGTCGAGGTCGAAGCTCTCCTCGCGGTTGAAGTCGAAGCCCTTGGCCAGCAGCGAGCGGGCATAGGCGACGCGCTCGGCGACGCGCTGCTCGTAGAGGTTGAAGATCGCGAACGGACCGCTCATGTCGCCGGTCCAGATCGCGCTGTCAAGACCGTCGCGCAGGCTGGCGAAGTGATCGACGTCGGCCTGGGTGAAGAACAGTTTCTCGCCGTCCAGCGCGTCGAAGTAGGCCTTGAACACCCGCTCCGACATGGCGTTGTCGAGCGGCAGCGCCTCGTAGGAGTAGCGCGTCAGGAATCGCGCCGAGAGTTGCGCAACCTCGGATTGCGCCGGCGTCGGCGTCAGCGGGAAGGCCGCTGCGGCGCGGCGCGGCGCGCTGCCCGGTGCGGCGCAGGCGGCAGGTGCCTTGGCCTGGGCGATGGGGAGGATGAGCAGCAGGGAAACAGCGAACAGCAGGCGCCGCAGGATCATGGGTCAGGCCACCTCGACATAGCCGGCGGCGTGGGCCTGCGCGTCGGCGTGATAGGAAGAACGCACCAGCGGGCCGGAGGCGACGTGACTGAAGCCCATCGTCATGCCGTGCTCGCGCAGCGCGTCGAATTCGTCCGGAGTCCAGTAGCGCAGCACCGGATGATGGTGCGGCGTGGGTTGCAGGTACTGGCCGATGGTGATCATGTCGACGTCGTGCGCGCGCAGATCGGCCAACGCCGCGTGCACCTGCTGCTCGGTCTCGCCCAGGCCGAGCATGATGCCGGACTTGGTCGGGATGTCGGGATGCCGCGCCTTGAACTGGCGCAGCAGATCCAGCGACCAGTCGTAGTCGGCACCCGGGCGCACCTCGCTGTAGAGCGCGCGCACGGTTTCGAGATTGTGGTTGAACACGTCCGGCGGCGCAGCCTGCAGCGCTTCCAGCGCGCGCTCCATGCGGCCCTTGCCGCGAAAGTCGGGCGTGAGGATCTCGATGCGCGTCGCCGGGCTGGCCGCGCGTACCGCGGCGATGCAGGCGGCGAAATGCGCGGCGCCACCGTCGCGCAGATCGTCGCGATCGACCGAGGTGATCACCACGTAGCGCAGCCCCATGTCGCGGATGGTGGCGGCCAGTCGATCCGGTTCCTGCGCGTCGGGCGGTTTCGGACGGCCGTGGGCGACGTCGCAGAACGAGCAGCGCCGCGTGCACACCTCGCCCAGCACCATGAAGGTCGCGGTGCCCTTGCTGAAGCATTCGTGGATGTTCGGACAGGAGGCCTCTTCGCACACCGTCACCAGCGCGTTGTCGCGCAGCTTGGCCTTGAGCCGCTGCACCGCATTGCCCTGCGGCAGGCGGACGCGGATCCAGCCCGGCTTGCGCAGCAGGGGCGCGCTGTCGAACGCGGCGCGATTGCGCGCGATCTTGTCCTCGCCGCTGAGGCGGGCGCCGGTGACCAGCGAGGAAATGGTTTGGTTTGCAGTCGTTTCGGTCATGGCACAGGAATGGGCGCGGCGACGGCCGGCACGGGCAGGATGGGGGAGGCGGCTTCGGCGCGCAAGCCGAACTGGTGGCACAGCTGGTCGATCAGGACATCCTCGACGTCGGCCAGGCGCGAAGGTCCGCCGAGGTCGCAAAGCTGGGTTATGGCCAGGCCCTGGTAGCCGCAGGGATTGATGCGGTGGAATGGCTCCAGATCCATCGCCACGTTGAAGGCCAGACCGTGGAAACTGCAGCCGCGGCGCACGCGCAGGCCCAGCGCCGCGATCTTGGCCGCTCCCACATAGACGCCGGGGGCGCCCTCGCGGCGCACGGCGACCACGTTCCAGGCGTCCAGCGTGTCGATGATCGCCTGCTCGATCCGCTGCACCAGCTCGCGCACGCCGAGGCCGAGCCGGCGCAGGTCGAGCAGTGGATAGGCCACGATCTGGCCCGGGCCGTGATAGGTCACCTGGCCGCCGCGATCGACCGCGATCACCGGGATATCGCCCGCCGCCAGCACATGCTCCCGCTTGCCGGCCTGGCCGAGGGTGAACACCGGATCGTGCTGCAGCAGCCAGAGTTCGTCGTTCGTGGCCGCGCCGCGTTCATCGGTGAACGCGCGCATGGCCTGCCACACCGGCAGATAAGGCTGGCGGCCGAGGCGACGAACCTGGAGGGGGCGCTGGTTGCTCATCAAGGGACCGCCCGGCGGCGCGGCGGCGGCCGGCGCGGAGCGGGCGGCTAGTGTAACGGCTGCGCGCTTTCGATGCGCGGAAGCTCTGTCTTGAAAGAACAGATCAGCGCGCAGCGCCCCGGCGTCAGCCGAACAGAAAGCGCCGATAACCGCCGGCGACCAGCGCGGCGATATCGGTCAGCAGCACCGGCACGTTCAGCCCGCGCGGATAGGCCAGATAGGCGCCGACCCACTGTGGGCGAAATTTTTCCTTGTAGCGGCGCACGCCCTGGTAGTTGTAGTAGCGGTTGCCGTAGCGGAAAGCCAGCGCGACCAGCCGCTCGTTGAGGCGCGCGTAGGGATTGGCGCCGACGTTGGACAGCGGTGCCATGCCCAGGCTGAAGGTCGCGTGGCCCTCGGCCTTGGACCACTGCAGGACGTGGGCGAAGAGAAAATCCATGGTCCCGCGCGGCGCGTCGGGCAGGTACCGCATCAGGTCGACGCTGGCGTGCCCGCGGGGTCCGTAGGGCGGCTGCAGGTTGGCAAAGGCGATCAGTTCGTCGTCGCGATACACCAGTGCCAGCGGCCCCCAGGCGAAGTAGGCAGGATCGAAGCGACCCAGCGAAAAACCTTTTTCGACCTGGCCCCTCTCGGCCAGCCAGGCGTCGGAGACGCGCTCGAGATCGGCCTGCAGCGCGGTGTCGAACGGTGGTTGCGCCATGCGGAACTCGAGCCGTTCGCGGCCGGCGCGGTTGACCGCCTGACGCAGATCCTCCCAGCGCTTGCCGGTCAGCGAAAACTCGGCCAGCGGCACCAGCGCCAGTTCACCCAGCTTGAACAGGTCGAAGCCGAGGTCGTGAAAGCGCGCGAGGTCGGGCTCCAGCACCTCGTAGAACACCGGCACGCGGTCGTGGCTGTCGGCGAAGCGGCGGAAATCGAGCAGTGCCGGCGTCAGCGCGGCCTCGTCGCCGCTGGGCGCGCCCAGCGCCACCAGGCGGTCGCGCACCGTGCCGTAGGCGATCAATGCGCGATGATCGGCGGCCCAGAACAGATGCTTGTCGCCCATGAAGGTCAGATGCGCGAATTCGCCGCCGCCATGCTCGCGGTACAGCGCACGGGCCTGCTCCAGTTCGCTGCGTCCGGGACGCGGCAGATGCGGGCGACGCACCGCGAAGGCCTGCCAGATCAGGTAGATCACCAGACCGAGCAGGGCCGCGCCCAGCCCGCGCGCCAGCCGCGAGGTGTGCGCCTCGGCGCCGGTGGCGAGCATGTCGAAGCTGTCGTCACCCAGCACCTCGGCGACGCCGATGGCGAAGAACACGCCGACCACACTGAGCAGTCCCAGCAGCCAGCCCAGCGTGCGCGCCGAGCTCAGGCTCATCGCCCGGCGCGAGAATGCCGAGCGGCGCGTGCGCAGCAGGCCCGATACCGCCAGCAGGAACAGCGCCTCGCCCCAGTGCATGCCCTTCGACAGCGCCAGCAGCGCGCTCAGCCACAGCGTCCACTGCACCAGCCGGTAGGCGACGCGCACGCGGCCGTCAATGCCGCGCGCCAGCCCCAGCAGCAGCACGCCGGTCAGCACCGACAGCCAGTGCGAGCCCTCGAACGCCGGCAGCGCCAGCGCGCTGGAGGCGTGCAGCATGCGGTGATGCAGCGACGGCAGCAGCGCCGATACCAGCAGCAGCACGCCGGCACCGAAGGTCAGCAGGGCAAGGATGCGCACGCCGAACTCGGCCAGCGCGCCGGCCGGCACGCCGAGGATCGCGAACAGGGGATTCTCGGCAAGGCGCACGCGCCAGCGCGCCAACGCCGGCACCCGCTGCGCGAGCATGCCGCCGCCCAGCCACAGGCCGACCAGCATCGGCAGCAGGTAATAGACGATACGGAACAGGAACAATCCGGCGCCGACGCGTCCCTGCGGCACGCCGGCCGCGGTCAGCGCCAGCAGCAGCACGCCGTCCATGACCCCGAAGCCGCCCGGAATCAGGCTGACCAGGCCCAGCACCGCGGCGCAACCGAACGCGGCCAGCAGCAGCAGCGGCGACACCAAGGCCCCGGCCAGATGCAGGCAGAACCACAGCGTCGCTGCGGCCAGCATCCAGTCCACCAGCGACAGTCCGGCCAGATGCAGGCGCAGCGTCAGCGGCGGCTGGCCCTGCTCGGCGGGCAGCCAGGCCATCAGCCGGCGGTTGCCGGTCAGCAGCAGATAGATCGGCAGATACAGGGCAGCCGCGATCAGCACCGCGATCGCCAGCCAGTGCATGGCGGCGTTGGGCGCCGGCGGCACCGCGCCCATCGCCAGCGCGGCGATCACCAGTACCGACAGCCCGGTCGGCAGCGCCAGCACCTGCAGACCGATCAGCGCGGCGCCGCGCTTGAGTGGCACCTGGTGCGCCGACAGCCCCAGCAGGCGCACGCCGGAGCCGACCGCGCCGGACAGGTTGAGCGTGTTGGCCAGCGCATTGGCGACGAAGGACAGCCGCAGCAGCGCCGGCAGCGGCATGTCGATGCGCAGCCAGCGCGCAGCGACGACGTCGATCAGGCCGGTGTAGGCGACCGCGGCCAGAGCGAACAGCGCCACCGCCGCGGCCTCGATTGTCGGGATTGCCAGCAGGGTGCGCTCGAGCGCGGCGAGGTCGAAGCTTTCCAGCTCGCGCCCGACGAGCATGAGGGTGCCGATCAGGAACGCCAACGGCAGCAGCCAGCGCAGGGCGCTCAGCAGGACGTGTCGCGGCGGTCCTGGCGCGGGTTCGGTGGCGTCCATGACGATTCGGCAGAGAGAGGAGTCTGCCTATCGTCGCATGGCGTCGGCTGGCCGGTCAGCAACGCGCGCCGCCCATGACGATTCGGTGGCGCATGATTCCGGCGCCAGCCGGCGCCGGTCTGCGCTCAGGGCGTCGGCTGGCCGGTCAGCAGCTCGTCCAGCGCCTGCCGGTACTGCGGCAGCCAGTTGCGCGGCACGCCGAAGCCGTGGCCGACATGCGGCAGCAGCACGCCGCGCGCGCCGATCACGCCGGCGGCGAAGTCCGGCGTGAAGTGCGGCGCACAGACCTCGTCGATGCTGCCCTGCAGGATCGTCCACGGCGCGGCGACATGGGTGTTGCGGTTGAACGAGGGCGTGTGCGGCGGTTTGGCCGCGCGCGTCCAGGTCAGATCGCCGGCACCGGGGCAGTAGGGTTTGTGGAAGATCAGATCAGGGCAGAAGCCGAGGCTGATGCCGCCCTGGAACTCGGCGGTCTGCGCCTGCACCAGCGCCGCGTACACCACGGTGGCGCCGGAGGAGTAGCCGATCAGGACGACCGGCAGCGTGCGCGGCAGGCCCAGCGTCAGTTTGAGATCAGTGGACAGACCCTTGAGCGCGCCGGCGGCGTCGGTGCAGGGCGCGGGGTTGTGGTCGAGTGCGGCCAGCAGATGCGGGGTGTTGAAGCCGGCCACCCACATGCCCCTGGCGGCGGCTTCCTGCGCCATCTGCCAGACGCCGAGATTCCAGCCGCCGTCGCCGGAGAGAAACAGCGCCAGTCCGTGCACCGGCCCCTTGGGCGCGTACAGCGTGATCGCGCCGAACAACGGCCGTTCGATGGTGCGCGCTGCCGCCGGGTCGATGCGCTCGGGCTTGTGCGTCGTCGCCGCATGGGCTGGCACGGCGTTTGTCGTCGCGGCGTGCGCCGGCGCTGGCGCTGGCATCGCGGTCGCGGCAACCGCCGGCTGCGGGAGTGTCGCCGTGCTTGCGGCTGCAGCCGGCGGCATGACGGGTGGTGTTGTGGTCGCCGCTGCGGCGGTGAAAACGATGCCGCAGAGCAACGGCAGCAGGAGCGGGCGATGGCGTGGGAGATTCATGCGGGAGGGGTCGGAGCAGCGGGGCTGCGAAGCGTATCCGACCGCGGCGTCGCTGCGGGGTTCCCCAGCGGCCATCGGGCGTTTTACCGAATGCGCCTGCAATGGGCGGTCACAGGCTGGGCCGCACTTGATTCGCGTCAGGTCAGGGTGGCGCGACTGGGGTCAGCATTGCAGTCCATGAAGTTGCTCCGCCATCCGCAGCCTTGCTGCCGAATCCGGATCGAAATCCTCCTCGCATGCCTGATGCAGGGCTGCGACAGCGTGCTCGGCGAGGGCGGCGCGCGCGGGCGCAGGCGCAGGGCGATCTCGTTTGGTGAACGAACGCTCGCGCTTGCCGGCAGGTGAGTGAAGCCAGGGGTGTGTCGGGAACACCTCGACTGGAAGATCCTTCACTGTGTTCAGGATGACAGCGAAGGGCGTCCGCAGCGAAGAGTGCCACCCAGCGAAAAGTGCCCCCAGCAAAGGGCGCCATCCAGCGAAGGGTCTGTCGCGCGAGGTGCCACCTGTCACTGTCGCCGTGACGTGGCAGCAGGCCGGCTCTCCGGGGCATTGGACCAATCGGGCTTCGCCCTTCGGAAGACGACTATGAGCTCACCCCGGCGCCGCAAACGCCTCGCGGGTGAGATTGAGCGGCGCACTGGTGGTGCACTGCACGTCGTCCTCGATGCGGATGCCGCCATAGAGCACGAACGCCTCGACGCGTTTCCAGTCGACATCGGCTGCCGCCGGCGTGGTGCGCAGCTCGTCGAGCAGCATGCCTATGAAATACAGCCCCGGCTCAATGGTCACCACCATGCCCGGTTGCAGGGTGCGGGTCAGGCGCAGGTAGGGATGGCCTTCCGGTTTGCTCAGCGTGCCGCCCTCGGGGCCGGCCTGGTGGCCGCCGATGTCGTGCACCTGCAGGCCCAACAGGTGGCCTAGTCCGTGCGGGAAGAAGGTGCGGGTGATGCCGTGGTCGAAAGCGGCTTCGGCGCTGCAGCGGATCAGGCCGTGCTCAGCCAGCACACCGGCGATCTGACGATGCGCTTCGAGATGCAGCTCGGGATAGCTCTGCCCGGCGCGCACGCCGTCGCAGAGGCGCTGCTGCACCATTTCCATGCTGGCGATCAGCGCGGCGAAGGCATCGTGGCCGGTGGCGGCGTAGGTGCGGGTGATGTCGCTGGCGTAGCCGGCGTACTGGCCGCCGGCGTCGATCAGGAAGCTTTTCGGCGCGACGGGGCGTGCGCGCACGAAGTCGGTGTAGTGCAGGACGGCGCCGTGGTGGCCCAGCGCGATGATGTTGCTGTAGGGCAGTTCGGCCTCGCTCAACCCGGACGCGGCGAGGTAGGCGAGGTGGATCTCGAACTCGCTGGCGCCGGCGCGGAACGCGGCCTCGGCGGCACGGTGCGCACGCGCGCCGATGCGGCTGGCGGCGCGCATCAACAGGGTTTCGTAGGGCGTCTTGATGGCGCGCGCCCAATGCAGGTGATCGAGTACCGCCAGCGGGTTGTCGCAGGGCAGGCCGCCGGTGGTGTCGGCGGGGCCGATCACCGCGCAGCGCGCGGCGTCGGCGGGCAGTTCAGCGCGAGCCTCCTCGGGCGTGCGGATGGTGACGATGTCGAAGTGCTCGACCCAGGTGCCCGACGGCGCTTCCGGCACCACGTGCCAGTAGTCGCGCGGTTGCAGGAAGATCAGCTTGGGCCGCTGTCCCGGCGTGCAGCACAGCCAGCTGCCCGGCGCGCGCGCCAGCGGCAGCCAGTGCAGAAAATGCGGGCTGGCGACGAAGTTGGCCGGCCGGTCGTCGAGAAAGTAATACGCCGGCATGCCGGCGGCGATCACCAGGTGCTCGCGTCCCGCGGCGGCCAGCGCGAGGTCGGCACGCGCGGTCAGGGTGGCGAGATGGTCGGCGTAGAGTCCGGCGAGCGTGTCGGTCATGGCGGGGCATCCATCGGCAGACCGCAAGCATGCCCCGCTGCGCGCGTCGTTGCCAACTGTCGGCCGGGCTGACAAGCCCGGGGTTTGCGTGCCTCCTCTGCGGGATGCCCTTTCAGACGAGCGCCGCGAGATCGGCGTTGCCACCGCAGACGATCACACCGACGCGCTCACCGGGTGCCGGGTGCCAGGCGCCGCTGTGCAGGGCCGCCAGCGCCGTGGCGCCGCCGGGTTCGGCGACCACGCGCACGTCGCGCCAGAGCGCGCGCTGCGCGGCGCGGATGGCATTGTCGTCCACCAGCAGACTTGTAACCGGATACTGTCGCACCAGCTGCCAGCCGATCGCGCCGATGCGCCGCGCGCCGAGGCTGTCGGCGACCAGCCCCGACACGGCGACGTCGACCGGGTGCCCCGCGGCCAGTGCGTTGTGCAAGGTCGGGCAACCCGCGGACTCGACCGCGATCACGCGCACGCGCTTTCCCCACCAGGCCAGCAGCCCGCCCAGAAGGCCACCGCCGCCAACCGCGACCAGCACGCTGTCGAGCGCAGCGGTCTGCTGCTCGAATTCGCGCGCCAGCGTGCCGGCGCCGGCCACCACGTCGGCGTCGTCGTAGGCGTGGATCGCCAGCGCACCGCTCTCGGCGCGGCGCGTTTCGCACGCCACCAGCGCCTCGGTGTAGTCGGCGCCACCGACATGCACCATGGCGCCGAAGTCGCGCAAACGCTGGATCTTGGCGGGGCTGGCGATCGCCGGCACGAAGATCTCCGCAGGCACCCCGAGCATGCGTGCGACCCAGGCGACCGCCGCGCCGTGATTGCCGCCGGAGGCCGCGATCAGACCGGCATCGGCCTGCGTGCCGGCCGTGAGCACGCAGTTGAGCGCGCCGCGCGGCTTGAACGAACCGGCGTGCTGCAGCGATTCCAGCTTGAGCGCGAGTTGGCAAGCCGGGCCGGAACCGAACGCGCCGCGCTCCAGCGCCAGCACCGGAGTGACGCGCACGTGTCCGGCGATGCGCGCGGCGGCGGCTTCGACGGCAGTACGGTCGGGCAGAGGGCTCATGTGCAGCGACTGATCGCGCGGCTCAGACCAGTGCGTTTTCCGGACGCGCCAGCCACGCCTGCAGGGCGGTGGCGTCGTCCGGGCTGAGGTCGATGATGCGGAAGCCGGCCCAGTGCTGGCCCGGCACCGCTGCCTGTTCACTCCACTGCTCGTGCACGCCGATTTCCATGGCGTGCGCGCGGCCGCTGCTGTGCGGCAGCTGGAAGCTGAGCTGGTACAGCGCGTCTTCGCGCAGTGTCTGCTGGCTGATCAGCATCAGGCCGGAGCTGGAGAGATTGCCGATGCGGCCCATGGGCTCGCCGGTGATGGCGTTGATCACCTGAACCACGCCGCTGACGCGCTTGCGATCGGTGCGGCGTTTGTTGGCCTCGCTGCGGCTCATGCGGGCGCTCCGACGGGTTGCGGCAACGGCCCGTGACCGGAAAACTGCTTGAGCGCGCCGACGATCGCGCTCCAGGCGCGATCGATCAGCGAGTCCTGCTGGGTCACCACCAGCCGCACCTGGCCGCGCACGACGTCGCGAGCCAGCTGCTCGAGATTGCGCTCGTCACTGCGCTGGCCGCGCTGGTTGACGAACAGGCAGCGGCCGGTCAGTGGCGAAAACCATGCCAGCTTGCGTCGCACCACGGCACCCTGCTGGTTTTGCACGAATTCAAACCAGGTGCCGAACGGCACCGTCTTCAGCCGCTCGAGCATGCGCTGCTCCTCGGTGGTCAGCGGCACCGCCTCACGCCGCGCGGCAGCGGCTGCGCTGGCGGCAGCCGCGGTTTCCTCGTTGCCGAGGCGCTGGCGCTGCTTGAGCTTCATCGCCAGCTCGGTCTGGGTAACCGGCTCGCCCTGGAAATCCACCACCGGCTGATCGAGCACCTTGCGTGCGATCTGCCCGGCGTCGGGCAGATGCAGGCCGACCTGGCTCAGACCCTGTTCGACCTCCTGGCGCAACGCTTCGGTGTCGGCCTTGGGATCGCGCCGCAGCAGCTGGTCGGCGACCGCCACGCGGCGCCGGAACACGTCGCTGTGCTCGCCCTGGCGCAGCAGGGTCAGCGCCAGTACGTCGGTCCACGCCTGCTCCAGCAGGGTGCGCACCAGGCTGGTAGGGCGCGTGCCGAGCATGCGTTCGGCGATCACGCTGCCGGCGCGTTCGCGGGCGACGTCAAGGCGTTCGCGGCCCTGCGCTGCCTCGACGTGGCGGCGCTCGACCATGTCGGCCTTGCGCGCCAGCGTGCTCATGTGGCGTTCGAGATCCTCGAGCAGGCTGCCGAACAGGCCGACGTCACCGTTGAACTCGCCGCTGACGCGATCCACCAGCAGCTGCATCTTCTCGACCAGGCCCGGATCGGCCTCGCCGTCGGCGCTGTCCACCCAGTAAGCGGCGGTTTCGGTGATCGTGCTCAGCAGCCGTCGTGCCGGGTGGCTGCGGCGGGTGAAAAAGCCGGTATCGCTCAGCGCCACCCGCAGCAGCGGTACCTGCAGCTTGGTCAGCAGCTGCTGCGCCGCGCCGCCCATGCGCAGCTCCTGGCCAAGGTGGTCGAACAGCATCGACACCAGCTCGACGGTGTCGCGCTGCTCGCCGGCCAGACGCGGTGCGCGTCCGTCGGTGCTCATCTGCCGCAGCTGCGCCAGCATGTCCTGACGCAGATGCTGCACGCTGCGCAGCGCCGGTTTGCCGCCGACCATCACCGGCGCGACCGGACGCGTCTGCAGCGTGGACAGCGCTGCCTGCAGCTCGTCAGGGGCGGCCGCGCGGCCCTCGCCGGACTCTTCGGCCGGCAGGCCGAGCACGCTGCGCCGCTGCGCCAGCAGGTCGCGCATGGTGGTGAACAGATTGCCGTTGCCGACGCCGGCCTCATCGCCCTCGTCGTCACTGGCGTAGCCACGGCCGGTCGCCGCCGCGGAGCCGCTATCGCGGCCCGTGCCGCCGCCGCGTGTGCCTGCGGCAGTCGCCGCGCCGGTCTCGCCCGCGGTTGTCGCGGGGCGTGACGCGGGCGCGGGCTCAGCGCTGCGGCGCGCGACGTATACGCGCAGATGCGGCAGGATGCGGCGGGTGACCAGGTGCTCGTTCACCGCGTCGTAGAAGCCGCCGATGGTGGTCAGCACGCGTCGCTCGAACAGCCGGTAGGCGAGCTGGCGATGCTCCGGCGGCAGATCGAGCTGGTCCAGCGCGCGGCTGAGCGAGGCACCGAGCGCGCGCGGGCCCAGCGGCAGCTGCTCGACCTCGAACACTGGCGCGCCGGCGAGCACGCCGAAGCGGTGGCCGAGTTCAAACAGCGCGGCGCTGGCACGCACCTCGGCGCGGCTGGACATCTCGGCGATGGCGAGATGATCCTCCAGCTGCTGCGCCGGCAGCAGTTCCAGTTCGGCGTCGGGGGCGGCCTTCGCCGCCGGCACCGGTGCACGATCGAATCTGGCCAGGTGTTCCTCGAGGCTGGCGACGAAACGCGGGGTGAGATCGGCGCGGCCGCGCTTGACCTCGCGCAGGCTTTCAAAGCAGCGTTGCTGTTCGGTGTTGTTGTGCGACTGCTCGGCCAGCTTGAACAGCTGCTGCTCGAGGTCGGACAGGACCGCGCGCAGCGCCGGTTCCAGCCGCGCACTGGCCATCGCCATCAACTCCTCGAGCAGTTGACGCACGCGTGGCGACAAGTCGCCGCGGTCTGCCAGTGTCGGCAGACCCAGCGGCGGCGCCTGCCACCTTTCGCGTCCCTCGACCATCGTGCGATCCCCTCGCGTCTCCGCGCATTCTATGCACGCTGGGGCGCGAGGGGCCAGCATTGCTGGCGGATGCCCCGTGGATGGCGCGCCGGACGCGGATCCTTCGTTTGCGCCCAGAGGAGCTACTTTCGTTGCTGAGGCTGCAAGCCGCAGGATCTGCTCGGCAACGAAGATTGCATGGCGCGTCGGGTGATCGCGACTCGCGTCGGCTGCGCGGGACGCCGGATCAGCGCGGACTCCAGCTCAGCGTCAGCCACGCCGAGCGTCCCGGCGTGGTGTAGCCGTAGGCCAGGCTGTAGCGGTGATCGGCGAGGTTGTCCAGGCGCAGGTGCAGCGCCAGGGCCTCGCTGACGGTCCAGTTCAGGCGCGCGTTGAGCAGCCCGTAGCCACCCAGGGTGGCGCCGTAGTCGGGGCTGCGGCCGGAGCCGTACAGCTCGAGACCGGCATTGACGCGCGCGCTGAAGTAGCGGGTCAGCACCAGGCTGCCGACGTGCGACGGCCGGCGCAGCAGACGCTGGCCAGTGTCGGCGTCGCGCGCGTTCAGCCAGGTCGCGTTGGCGTGCACGCCCCAGGCCGCGCCGCGCCAGTCCAGCGTCGATTCGAAGCCGTCGATGGTGGCACGGGCGATGTTGACGGCCTGGTAGGTGGCGCCGCCGCTGAAGTCGATCAGATCGTTGATGCGGGTGTGATAGGCATCGAGCTTGACCCGCAGCCCCGCCGCGGGTGTCAGCTCCAGGCCCGCCTCGCTGCTGGTCGAGCGCTCCGGCCGCAGTGCGGGGTTGCCGGCGTAGTAGCCGAAGTAACCCGGCGAGAATTCCTCGGAGAGACTCGGGGCGCGGAAGCCCTGGCCCCAGCTCGCGGTCAGCCGCGCCCAGTCGCTGAAGCGCCAGCCGGCCGCCGCCGAGGCGGTGTCGGCGTTGCCGAACACGCTGTTGTGGTCGTGGCGTCCGGCCAGCGACCAGTCGAAGGCACCGCTCGCACCGTACCAACCGGCATAGAGGCCGGTGTTGTCGCGGCTGCCTGCATAGACGTCGCTGTTGGCGCCGGTGTCGCGGTTGACGCCGCGCTCGTGCAGCCAGTCGATGCCCAGCGCGAGGCGCTGGCCGTCGCCGAGGCCGATCACGTTCTGCCAGCCGGCCGACTGCCGGCGGCTCAGATACAGGCTCTGGTAGGCCGGTGTCAGCAGGTCCTCGCGGTCGTTGCCGAGGCTGAACCGCTGCGACCAGTCGCCGCGCACCGGTCCGGCCAGATCCACGCCTGCGGCCTGCTCGATCACGCGTGAACTGCCCTGGTTGAAATCGACGTTGCTGTCGCTGCGCAGCACACTGCCCGACAGCCACTGCGAGCCGACGCGATAGGCCGCGCGCGCGGCCAGGTTCTGGTTGCTGAAACCATCTGCCTGCGGGCTGTAGGCGTAGTTCAGCGGATTGGTCGCGGCCACGCCGCGCACGTGGCGTGCGCCGACGATCACGCTGTAGCCGCCGTCCTTGCCCCAGTCGCCGATGCCGACGCTGCCGGCATAGTCGCCGTGGCTGCCGATGCGGCTGGCCAGGTGCGGGCCGTCGAGCTTGCGGGTGAAGATCTGGATCACGCCGCCGATCGCGTCCGAACCCCATTGCGCGGCGCGCGGGCCGCGCACGATCTCGATGCGCGCGATCGCGTCCAGCGGCAATTCCTCCCAGGCGAAAGCGCCGGTATTGGACGAGGCCACGCGCACCCCGTCCACCAGCACCAGGACCTGGTTGGAATTGGTGCCGCGCAGGAATACCGAGGTCTGCTGACCGGGCCCGCCGGCGCGGGCGACCTCGATGCCGGGCTGCAGGCGCAGCAGTTGCAGCAGGTCGCTGGCGCCGCTCTGGTCGATGTCGGCGCGGCTGATCACGCTGACGTCGGCGAGGGTATCGGCGCTGGTCTGTGGAAAGCGCACCGCGGTGACGATCACTTCGGGCTGCTTGGTGGGCTGCTGGTAGCTCTGCGCGTGCGCGCTGGCGCTGACGCTGGCGACGATGGCTGTCGCGAGCAGGTTACGTTTCAGGTTCATGGTCAAGGCTCCGGTCGCTCACCCGCGGCCAGACGGCGCAGGGTGGCGGTGGAGCGGACGCGTACGATCGCGGCGTCAGCCCGACCGTCGCCCGCCGCGACGCCTGGTTCACGTCGCGACGCGTGGATGAAGGCCACGTCGCGGCGTCCTCGGGCCGGTCTCCGGACTCGCAAGTGACGCCTCGCGTGCCGCTCGAGGAGTCCGCCGGGCCGCCTTCCCGCGCAGCGCGCAGTGGCATCGGGACCGGCTCTACTTGCCTACCGTTGCGGGGGCAGTGCCGGCATTGGACCGGCTTCCCGTTTCACCCCGACATGCAGTTGCAGGCCGGGGCACCTGAGGCCGGCGCAGTGTACGAGTCGCGGCTGCGGCTCACAAGGCGCTCAGTCGCCCTCGCGTCCGGTGCGTACCCAGCCCAGTGCGCCGGACGCATCAACGCCGAATGCGATCACGATCGGCCGGCAGCAGACCGGGCAGTCCTCGACGTAACTCTGATCGCCGGTCGAAAGATCGGCCGCGGTCTCAAAGTTCTCGCCGCAGTAAGGGCAATCGAGGGTCAGCGATTCGAGCATGGGTGGCCTGCAGGGGAGCAACCGGACCCAGCATGCGCGCAGGGCTGTGAACGCGCCGTCAGCGGATCGCGGCACTCAATGCAGGAACAGCGCCAGCAGATCGTTGTGAAAGCGCAGCCCCAGCGGCGTCGGTTGCAGTGTCGCCGGATCGTCGTTCAGCCAGCCCTGGCGCCGCGCCGCCGCCAGCGGCGCCGCGATGGTGGCCGCATCAAGGCCGGTGCGCTGCGCAAACAGCGCCAGTGGCACGCCGTCGACCAGCCGCAGCGCGTTGAGCATGAATTCGAATGCGCGCTCGTCCGCAGCCACGGCATGGACGCTGCCGAATGTGCCGCCACTGGCGGCCCGCGCGAGATAGCGCTCCGGCACCTTGAGCTTGGCGCTGCGCAGGATGACGCCGGTCCCCGCATCGGTGATCTTGCCGTGTGCGCCGGCGCCGATGCCGAGATAGTCGCCGAAGGCCCAGTAGTTGCGATTGTGCGTGCTCTCACGGCCGGGTCGGGCGTAGGCCGACACCTCGTACTGCGCGTAACCCGCGGCGGCCAGGCGTGTCTGACAGGCTTCCTGCATCGCGTACGCCGTGTCGTCGTCGGGCAGCGGCGGCGGGTGCGCCGCGAACAGGGTGTTGGGCTCCAGGGTCAACTGATAGTGCGAGACATGCGCGGGTGCCAGCGTCAGCGCGTGTTCGAGATCGGCCAGGGCGCCGTCGAGCGTCTGTTCCGGAAGCGCATACATCAGGTCGAGGTTGAGGTTGGCGCAGCCGGCGTCCTGCGCCTCCTTGATCGCGCGCTCGGCCTCGGCGGCGGAATGGATGCGGCCCAGCGCGGCCAGCTTGGCGTCATCGAAGCTCTGCACGCCGAACGACAGCCGGTTGACGCCGGCGGCGCGGTAGCCGTCGAAGCGGCCGTGCTCGACGGCGCCCGGATTGGTCTCCAGCGTGATCTCGGCGTCTGCCGCCAGCGGCAGCCGCGCGGCGACGCCGTCCAGGATCGCCGCGATCCGGTCGGGCGCGAACAGGCTGGGCGTGCCGCCGCCGAAGAACACGCTGACCAGCGGGCGGCCGCGCACTGCGTCGGTGTGGGCGCGCAGGTCGGCATCGAGATCGGCCAGCAGGGTTTGCGCGTACTCGGCGTACGGCGCGACGCCGCGCAGCGCATGTGAATTGAAATCGCAGTACGG
The DNA here is from genome assembly GCA_035534135.1 of Rhodanobacteraceae bacterium. Lineage (GTDB taxonomy): Bacteria > Pseudomonadota > Gammaproteobacteria > Xanthomonadales > Rhodanobacteraceae > Metallibacterium. Next base: position 16,549 of record DATLSL010000012.1, read on the forward strand.
GCACTTGCGCACGCACCACGGCAGGTGCACGTAGAGCGACAGCGGTGGAGTCGCGAGCGGCGAGTGGAGATCGGCGTGCGCTGAGCCGCGCGTCGCGAGTGGAGCCGGCACGGACGTGCTCACGGCCGCCTCAGCCCGCCGCCGGCGCCCGCGCCAAGCTGTTCGCGCAGCGCCGCCAGCGCCTGGCCGCGATGGCTGATGCGGTTCTTCAGCGCGGGATCGAGTTCGGCCGCGCTGCAGCCCCGTCGCGGATCGAAAAATACCGGGTCGTAGCCGAAGCCTCCCGTGCCGCGCGGCGCGTGCAGGATGCGCCCGTGCCAGCGGCCCTCGGCGAGCAGCGGCGCCGGGTCGTCGGCGTGGTGCAGCAGCGCCAGCGCACAGATGAAATGCGCGCCGCGCTGGGCGTCGGGTACCGCGCGCAGCGCGTCCAGCAGTTTGTCGATATTGGCGGCGCTGTCACCGTGGCGGCCGGCGTAGCGCGCGCTGTTCAGCCCCGGGGTGCCGTCGAGTGCGTCCACGCACAGCCCGGAATCGTCGGCCAGCGCCGGCAGGCCGGTGGCGCGCGCAGCGTGGCGTGCCTTGAGGATCGCGTTCTCGGCGAAGCTGAGCCCGGTCTCCTCGGCGTCGCGCACGCCGAACACCGACTGCGCAACCAGCTTGATGCCGCTGCCGGCGAACAGCTCGCGCAGTTCCGCCAGCTTGCCGGCGTTGCCGCTGGCGAGAACGATGCGCTGGTGCGGGCCGTGGTCGATGGACATGGGGGCGCGGAGGTGGGAGGGCGTGAGCAGAAGAAATGGTCATCCCGAGCGTAGCGAGGGATCTTTCCAGCGGGTACACGGGCGCGAACGTCGAGGCAGGATCAGCCTCTTCGCAGCAAAGATCCTTCGGCCTTCAGCCTCAGCAACGACCAGGCGTTTACCGTTTCTCCGGTTCCCGGTTCCCGCCTTATCCCGCCAGCGCCGCCCGCTGCGCCGCGATCAGCTCGTCGATGCCCTTGCCGGCCAGCGTCAGCATGGCGTCCAGCTCGTCGCGGCGAAACGCATGGCCCTCGGCAGTGCCCTGGATCTCGATGATGCCGCCGCCGTCGTTCATCACCACGTTCATGTCGGTGTCGCAGGCACTGTCTTCGGCGTAGTCGAGGTCGAGCACCGGCGTGCCGCGCCACAGCCCCACCGAGACCGCCGCCACCGCGCCGTGCAGCGGATTGCGCTTGAGCGCGCCGCGCTTGAGCAGGGTGGCGATGGCGTCGACCAGTGCGACGTAGGCGCCGGTGATCGCCGCGCAGCGGGTGCCGCCGTCGGCCTGCAGCACGTCGCAGTCGAGCGTGATCACGCGCTCGCCCAGTGCGGCGCGA
>DATLSL010000013.1:0-2908 GCA_035534135.1 Rhodanobacteraceae bacterium
CTCACCTGGCTGGAGAAGCTGGACGACGTCGCCACCTTGCGTGCCGCGCTGGCGTCCGGGGTGGCCTGAGGTGCACGACCCCGCCCCCGGCGGCGGGCCGACCGATGGTCTGGCCGGCTGGATCGCCGGCCTGCGCTTCGACGACATCCCGACCGCGGCGATCGAGCGGATCAAGCTGCTGATGCTCGATTCCTTTGGCTGCGCATTGTTCGCCACCGACCTGCCCTGGAGCGGGTTGCTGCGCGAGACGCTGGGGGCGATCGATAATACCACCCCGGGCTGCGCGGTCTGGGGCACCGGGGAGCGTCTGTCCGCACCGCATGCCGCGCTGGTCAACGGCACGCTGGTGCAGGGGTTCGAACTCGACGACGTGCACCGCGTCGGCGTGCTGCATGTCGGCGCAGTGACCCTCCCGGCGATTTCCGCGATCGCCGAGACCCACCCGGGCCTGAGCGGGCGCGACCTGCTGACCGCCGCGATCGCCGGGTACGAGACCGGGCCGCGCGTCGGGCTGTGCATGGGACCGGAACATATCGGCCAGGGCTGGCACTCCGGTGCCACGGTCGGCGTCTTTTCCGCCGTCGCCGGCGCGGCACAGGCGCTCGGTCTCGATCCCGCGCGCACGGCGCATGCGATCGGCATGGCGGCGACGCAGTCCTCGGGGCTGATGGCGGCGCAATACGGCGCAATGGTCAAGCGCATGCACGCCGGCCACGCCGCGCGCAGCGGGGTCCTGTCGGCGCTGCTGGCCGCGCGCGGCTTCACCGGCATCGGGGGCGTGTTCGAGGCACCCTTTGGCGGGTTCTGCACCACCTTCTCCCGCTCGACGGACCGGTTCGACCTCGCGCAACTGACCGAGGGGCTCGGCACGCGCTGGGAAACGTTGCGGATCGCGCTGAAATTCTACGCCTGCGTCGGCTCGAACCACACCACGCTGGACGCGATCCGGATGCTACAGGCGCGCCACCGGTTCGGTGCCGCCGATGTGCGCGCGATCACCGTCTACGGCTCGCAGGTGACGGTCGATCACGTGGGCTGGCCGTACCGCCCCGACGGGCTGACCGCGGCGCAGCTCAACCTGCCCTATTGCGTCGCCACGCTGCTGCTGGAAGGCGATGCCTTCGTCGATCGGTTCACCGAGGCGGCGGTGGCCGACCCGGCACGCATGGCGCTGGCCGCGCGCGTCGCGGTACGCGAGGACCCGGCCATCACCGCGCGCGGCCGCACCGCCCGCCACGCGGTGCGGGTGGAGGTGACGTTGCGCGACGGCACCGGCCTGCGGCAGGCGCTGGAGGCGCCGCGCGGCAGCGAGGACAGCTTTGCCGACACCGAGGACGTAATCGCCAAATTCCACAAGCTCGCAGCCAGACGCCTGACGCCGGCGCACGCCGCGCGCATCGTGGAACTGACGATGACGCTGGAGACCCTGCGCGACTGCGGCGAACTGCTCGCCGCGCTCGCCCGGGGGGAAAGTGCCTGAAACCGCGCGTCGCAAGCACGCCCGGCGTCGCAAGGTGCGCGCGGTCATCCCTTGGCGTAGGTTTCCGGATGCGCCAGGAACTTGCTGCGGCATTCCAGGCTGTCGAAATAATACCATTTCCCGTCGTGGAACTGCCGCGTTCCCTTGGTGGGATCGGTCTCCGACGCGCCATGCGCGGTCAGGCCGGTGGACGCGCGCGCCGCGGCTTCATCGACGGCGGCGCCGCAGACGGGGCAGTGGGCCATGGGTCGGTTCTCCTGTTCGTTCCGGATGGGGTTGGGTTGCGCCACGGTCAGCCCGCGGTCGGCAGGGGCTGGCCCAGCACCACGCGTCCCGGCACATCGAGCAGCGCGTGGGCAATGCGGGCCCGATGCTCGTAGGCGGTGCCAAGACGTGTGGTCCAGGCGGTGACGCGGCGGAACCACAATTGCAGGTCGAATTCCTGCATGAACCCGATGCCGCCGTGGATGATCTGGCCGTAGCGGACCACGGCCTCGCATTTCTCGTTACAGAACGCCTTGGCCTGGGAGACCTCGACGGAGGCGGGCAGGCCCTGGTCCATCGTCCACAGCGCCTCATAGGTCAGCAGGTTGCCGCCGTCGATCCACATCAGCATGTCGGCGGCGATGTGCTGCAGCGACTGGAAGGCGCCGATCGGCTGACCGAATGCCTTGCGGTATTTGGCCCACTCAACCGCCATCTCCATGTCCTTGCGCGCCGCGCCGAGCATCTGCGCGCATAGCAGGACGGTGGCGCGGTCCAGCATGCGCGCGATCGCCGGGCCGGCCTGGTGGAGCGTGCCCACCAGGTTTGCCTTCGGCACGCGAACGTTGCGGAACGTGACCTCGCTCTGCCGGTCCTTCGCCAGAGTGATCAGCGGGATGTCGGCCACCCCGTCGCTGCGCGTATCGACCAGCAGCAGCGACAGCCCCTCCGACCCCGCGCCGGCGTCACCGGTGCGGCAGGCCACCAGGCAGAAATCCGCGGCGGCGAAATTGTCCACGAAACGCTTGCTGCCGTTCAGCACGAAATCCTCGCCGTCGGCGACCGCACGCGCCTGCACGCCTGCGGGAACCAGGCGCGGGTCGTGTTCGTAATAGGCGAAGGTCAGCACGGTTTCGCCGGCGGCAACGCGCGGCAGCACGGCGGCGCGCTGCGCCTCGGTGCCGGCGTCGGCGAGCGCGAGCGCCGCGACGACGGTACTGTGTAGCGGCAGCGGTGCCAGCGCGCGGCCCACCTCCTCCAGCACCAGGCCGAGATACACGAGCGGCATGTCGCTGCCGCCATAGGCTTCCGGCAAGGCGAGGCCCTGCCAGCCGAGATCGGCCGCCTTGCGCCACAGCTCCGGCGGATAGCCCTTCGGATCCTTCTCCATCTCCCGCACCAGCCTTGGGTTGCACTCGGCTTCCAGGAACCGCCGGGCGGACT
>DATLSL010000014.1:0-3342 GCA_035534135.1 Rhodanobacteraceae bacterium
AAGCCCGCGATTGCGCGTAGGCGTCTGCTTGCGGCCACCGTGCGGCCGATGCTGATGCAGCTGCTCTTCGCGGCCGGAGTGATCGTTGCAGGGTGGCTTGCCGCCGGCGGCGGTGTTCGCGTATTGCCCGTTTTCGTGTTGATGGTCCTGGGCACCGGTCTGGTGACCGTCGCGCTGATGCTGCGCGCACTCGACAGTCGAGCACTGCTCGGCGACGGATGGCGGCACGTCACGCTGCTGCTTGCGTTGTCATTCCTCGCGTTCGCGCTGGTCCTTGCAACCAATTTCGGCACCGACTTTCTGGCGCTGCAGGCGCATCACAACGCGGCCGGCATGACCTTCGTGCATGACCACGCGGCCACGCTGGCGAGCGCTCTGGCGGCAAGCTGGGCGCTGGCGCTGGTGATCGCGATCCAGCGCGTGCGCGCCAACTGGCGCGTCTTCCGGCGCCGCCCGCATCCGTTCTTGCAGCGCTGAAGGCGACGCCATGAGATCGTCATGCGAGCGGGACAGAGCAGCAACGTGACCCGCGTCGAAGCGACGCTTCAGGCGATCCACAACAGGTCCGACGGGAGGAAGTCATGCAACACGTAGCGATCTATGCCGGCATCGCGCTGCTGCTCGCGTTTTCGCTGTATCGCAAGGGCAGGCGAATGATCGGCGAACGTGCGTTCGATCGTCGGCGCACGCTGACGCGCATGCTGGTGCTCGCCGGTGCCTTCGCGCTGATCCTGTGGATCGATGCGCAGCAGGTGGATGCAGGCCTTGCCGATCCGCGCGCCGCGATGATGCTGGCGTTGCCGTTCCTGCTGCTCGGCATCGTCGGCGGCATCGGGCTGGGCGTGGTGGCCGCGCGCATGGCGCAGTTCCGCATCGACGCCGGGGTGCTCAAGGTGCGCGCGCACGCGCTGTTCGGGCCGGCGATCCTGGCGCTCTATGTGCTGCGCGTGGCCTACAAGTTCTGGCTGTTCCAGCATCTGGGGATCGTGACCGACAGCGTCGGTGCCGCGACCGCCGCAGGTGCGCATGCGGCGCAGCAGGCGCTGGCGCATTACGACGTCGATCCGCTGGGCACTTTGCTGCGGACGCTGTTCTTTGCCTATTACCTGAGTTACTACGGCCTGCTGCTGCGCAAGGCGCGCCAGCCGGCCGTGGCGTCCACTTCAGCATAGTGAAAGATCGCGATCGATGACAACGAAGTTGTCACCCTGAGCGTAAGCGAAGGGTCTGTGATGATGACATTTGTCACGGGAATCTTTTTCGCAGCGCAAGGTCCATGCTGCGGGCGCCGGGGTTTTTGCGGCCGGCGCGGCCTCCGCGGGGGTGGAGGGGGTGGGGAATGCACCTCGGGTTTCGTTGTTCCGGGCCATTGCGCCCGGCGGCGGCGCGGCAGGAATGGATCGGTCGTCCCATTGGCTCAACGTAAGGAGGTTGCATGAGCACGTCGTCGCCCTTTGCCACTCTCGGCAATATTTTCGTCGCGCCCGCACAGGCATTCGACGACATCCGCGGCCACAACCGCTGGCTGTGGTGGCCGCTGCTGATCATGATCGCGGTCACCGCGGCATTCACCGGCTGGTATCTCGCCACTGTGGACATCCACTGGATGACGCTGCAGGCACTGCAGCAGAACTCGATGGTCACCAGCCGCATGAACGCCGAACAGATCCAGCAGATCGCCGACAACGCGACGCGCACCGGCTCGCTGGTGGGCGGCCTGATCAGCAGCGTGCTGATCCTGCCGCTCATTTATGCGGTTGCGGCGCTGTATTACCTGCTGGCTGCCAAGGTCGCCGGCTACGACGTCCCGGGTTACGGCAGCTGGTACAGCTTCGTCAGCTGGAGCAATTTTCCGGCCGTGATCAGCGTGCTGGTCTCTGCCCTGGTCTATTTCGTGCGCGGCAGCCATCAGGTGCTGGCCCAGGATCTCGATCTGACCGGCCTCAATGCGCTGCTGTTCCATCTGACGCCTGACAACAGCTGGTACGCGATGGTCAGCAGTCTGCGCCTGACCACGTTCTGGGTGATCGGCCTGTCGATCTTCGGCCTCGCCCGCTGGGCCAAGCGCGGCCTGGGCCATGCGGCCTTCGTCGTGCTGCTGCCGTATGTGGTGATCTACGGCGTGTGGATCCTGATCAAGGTGCTCTGAGCATGGCCAACAAGCGCAAGGGACTGATCGCTTTCGGCATCGTGGCCGCGGTGGTGCTGGTGGTGGTGGTCGGCAGTCTCGGCCACCGCGACAGCGGCCCCAAGGTCGAGGTCAGCAAGGTGAAACCGCGCACGGTGCGCAGTTCCATCCTTGCCGGCGGCGCGCTGAGCTATCTCGATCCGGTCGAACTCAAACCCGAGGTGATCGGCCGCATCAGCGCGATCCCGGTCAAGGACGGCCAGCGCGTGACCAAGGGCGAGGTGGTCCTGCGGCTCGATCCGCAGGTGTACGCCGCGGCGGTGGAGCAGGCGCAGGCCGGCGTGATGCAGGCACAGACGGCCATCGCCAGCCAGCAGCTCACCGCCGACAACCTGGCGCAGCAGGTGCATCGCCAGCAGGCGCTGTTCCAGCGCGGGCTGGTGGACGCCAACAGCTTCGACAACCTCAAGAGCCAGCTGGCGATCGCCAGGGTGCAGGTGCAGGCCCAGCGCGAGGCGCTGCGCATCGCCCAGGCGCAGCTCAGCCAGGCGCAGCAGAACCTGGCCAAGACGGTGATCCGCTCGCCGACCGACGGCGTGGTGACGCGGCTGCCGGTGAAGGTCGGCGAGACGGTGATCGCCGGCACCAACATCCCCGGCGCGACGCTGATGAACATCGCCAACCCCGCCGAGATCATTGCCGACGTGCAGGTGGACGAGGCCGACATCGCGCACGTCAAGCCGGGCGCCGAGGCCGACATCCATGCGGTGTCGTTTCCGCACGCCAAGCTCACCGGGCGCGTGGTCTTCATCGCCTCCTCGGTGACGCAGACGCTGACCACGGCCGGCGCGGCCGGCGGGCGCAACTTCGAGGTCAAGATCGCGCTGGCCGGCAAGAACCTGCCGCACATCCTGCCCGGCATGAGCTGCCGCGCCGAGATCTATACCCGCAGCGCGCCCGACACGCTGGCGGTGCCGATCCAGGCGGTGCTGTACGAGAACAAGCCCGACGCGAAAAGTATCGAGGCCGACAGCGGCGCCTACGTCTATGTCGTCAGCGCCGGCAAGACGCACAAGACCAAGGTCGTCACCGGCATCTCCAGTGATACCTGGCAGGCGATCGACAAGGGCCTCAAGGCCGGCGACGTGGTCGTCAGCGGCCCCTACCAGACCCTGCACGCGCTCAGCGACAAGGAGGCGGTCGAGATCGAGAAG
>DATLSL010000015.1:0-7653 GCA_035534135.1 Rhodanobacteraceae bacterium
GTGCCCTGCCATCGCGTGATCCGCGAGGACGGCGGCCTCGGCGGCTGGCGCTGGGGCCTGGAGCGCAAACGCGCCGTGCTCGATGCCGAGCGGGCCATCGCCAGCGGCCCGCCCGCGATCAGGCCGACGCGCGCCCGCAGCAGCCGCTAAGCTGCGCGCCCCACTCTTTCCCGATCGACGCGCGATGACCTCCCCTCCGGCCGCCGCGACCGCGCCCCGCCTGCCCGTGTTCGCCGCGCTTGCCGCGGTCTATCTGGTCTGGGGCTCGACGTACTTCGCCATCCGCATCGCGCTGGAGGGCTTCCCGCCATTCGCGCTGGCGGCGATCCGCTTCCTGATCGCTGGCGGCGGGCTCTACGCCTGGCTGCGCCTGCGCGGCGCGGCGGCTCCCACCCGCACCCAATGGCGCAACGCCGCGTTCACCGGCGTGCTGCTGCTGGGCTTCGGCAACGGCCTGGTCTGCTACGCCGAGCAGAGTGTCGCTTCCGGCATCGCCGCGGTCGCCGTGGCCAGTGTGACCCTGTTCGCGGCGGTGTTCTCGGCGCTTTACGGCGACTGGCCGCGGCGTTCCGAATGGCTGGGCGTGCTGGTCGGACTGGCCGGCGTGCTGATCCTCAACTTCGGCGGCGACCTGCGCGCCGCGCCGCTCGGCGCCGCGGCGCTGGTGATCGCCGCTTGCGCCTGGGCCTTGGGCTCGGTATGGAGCCGGCGGCAAGACATGCCGAGCGGCGCGATGAGCACCGCGGCGCAGATGCTGGCGGGCGGCGCGGCCTTGGCGCTGATGGCCCTGCTTGCCGGCGAACGCTTCACGGCCGTGCCGGGCGCGCGCGCCTGGGGCGCATTCGCCTATCTGGTGGTGTTCGGCTCGATCGTCGGCTTCAGCGCCTACATCTACCTGCTGCGCCATGTGCGCCCGGCGCTTGCCACCAGCTACGCCTACGTCAATCCGCCGGTGGCAGTCCTGCTTGGCGTCGCGCTCGGCGGCGAGCATCCCGGGCCGCGTGAGTGGATCGGCATGGCGGTGATCCTCGCCGGTGTCGCCTTCATCACCCTCGCGCGGCAGCGGCGCTGAGTGCATCGCGCTTTGTTCCCTCTCCCCCAACCGCGTTGGGGGAGAGGCAGGGTGAGGGGGCCACGCCACGGTGTTCGATCACGTCGCCGGCAACCGCCTGATTTCAATCGGCTGACGTCGAGCGTGCCACCTGCTCCCAAGTTAAAGCGCATCGGCAGATGCTGCAAAAACCCGAGGACGTTGCGTCCGCAGGCTTCCCGCAGGTCCGGGAAGACGCCAATTGCCAGACACCAGGCGCTCGGGGGAGACGCTCGCAAGCAAAAAGAACGGGATCGTTTGCGGGCCTTCAGTACCCAAGCCAGCGCCGTCCACCCGATCGACAGCCAGGGATCCGGCTGCCCGTCAGTACACCCAGGGCAGCAGCGCCCAACTTGCGCGGCGATAGTCCGCGTAGGCGGTGCCGAAGTGCTCCAGCATCAAGCATTCCTCGCGCCGCAGCTTGACCACCAGCGCCGCCACGACCAGCAGCATGGCAAGCAGACCGCGCCACTCACCGAGCGCCAGCGCACTGCCGGCGAAGGCAATCAACATGCCGGTGTAGATCGGATGGCGCACATACCGATAAGGGCCGCTTCGAATCAAGCTGTGGTCGTGTTTGAGCGTGACGATGGCGCTCCAGTTGGCACCCAGATGCCTGCGTGCTTGAGCGGCAAAGCCAAGGCCGAGCGCGACCAGGGTCAAGCCGATGCCGTAACCGATCCCGCTGCGCGCGATGAAGGGCGCAGCGAGTATGCCGAGTGGCCGCGCGGGCAGCAGGAACAACAGCGCGGCAAACACCAACGGGATGGCATGACTGGCACGCTGTGCGCTCGATTCGCGTCGCTCCACCGCCTTCAACTGTCCGGCGCCCAGCCACCAGTACATGAGCCACGCCAACCAGAGCAGCGGGATCAGATTGGTCAGCAGCAGGTGCGGCAACGGACTCATGGAATCTCCGACGGATTAATGATGTGCCGCTCCCAAACCAACCGAGCGGAACCGATGTCATGAAACGGGTACGGGCGGGTGGCATCAGCCCGGAAGGGCCTTACAACTCCCGCAGCGCCGCCGTCACCGGCATCCGCGCGGCGCGCAGCGCCGGAAACAGCCCGCCGACGAAGCCGATCGCCAGCGCCCACTTCAGCCCGGCAATCAGCAGCGCCGGCGTGACGCGGAACTGGAACACCACCTGGCTGAAATTCTGGCCCAGGGTCGAAACGGTGTAGTTGTTGAAGATCAGCCAGGCGATTGCTCCGCCGAGCAGGCCGCCCAGCAGGGCCAGCAGCATGGTTTCCAGCAGCACCGAGACGACCACCGGCAGGCCGCTGAAGCCGATCGCGCGCAGGGTGGCGATCTCGCGCGTGCGCGCCGCGACCGCGGCGTACATGGTGTTGAGCGCGCCGAAGATGGCGCCCAGCGCCATGATCAGCCCGACCGCGATACCGACGATGCGGATCACCTTGGTCAAACCCTCGGTCTGCGCGGCGTAATAGGCGCGCGTGGTCTGCACCATCACCTTGAGCTGCGGATTGGACAGCAGCGCGGCCTTGAGCGCGGCAAAATCCTGCGGTTTGGCCAGACGCACGGTGGCCGATGAAAAGCCGCCGCGGTGGTAGGTGCTGGCCACGGTGTCGGCATCGGCCCACAACTCGGAATCGTGCGCGTCGCCGGCTTTGAACACGCCGACGACTTTCCACGGCTGGCGTCCCAGCTGCACCTTGCTGCCGATACCGAGCCCGGCGAACTGCACGGCGGCGCCCTCGCCCACCACCAGCTCGCGCAGGCCCGGAGTGAAGCGCCGCCCCTTGATGATCTTGAGGTGCGGGTACAGCGCCCACGCTTCGGGACCGACGCCACGCAGCTGCACATTGGCCATGGTGCCGGTGCTCTTCTTGGGCAGATCGACGATCACCACCAGTTCGGGCGAGATCAGCGGCCGGCCCTGCGCATCGCGTGCGATGCCCGGCGCCTGCGCGATCAACGTGGCCTCGCCGCGCGTGATGTTGGAGGCCAGCTCCGAGTTGGAGCCGGCGCGCAGCACGATGGCGGCGTCGTTGCTGCCGGTGGCGCGCAGGGTCTCGGACAGACCGGTGCCCATGGCCAGCAGCGCCACCAGCACGCCGACCACGCCGGCGATGCCGACCAGAATCACCGAGCTGGCGCCGAGGCGCTGTGGCAAGGTGCTCACGCCCATGCGCGCCACCGCCAGCGCCTGACGCCCGCGTCGCGTCAGCAGCATCGCCACGCCCAGCAAGATCAGGATCGCCAGCAGCACGAACCAGGGCAGCATGATCCACGCCGCCAGCGCGACGGCAAGCAGGGCGATGGTCAGCAGGCCGGTGAAAAATCGCATACGGTCTCCTCAGCGCCCCGCAAGCGCATCGACAATATTGAGGCGCATGCCGCGCAGCGCCGGCAGCACACCGACCGCCAGCCCGATCACCAGCATCAGCGCCAGTCCCAGCGCCCAGGTATTCACGCCCATCGGCGGCAGCACGATGGCGCCGCCAGCCGCGCTGTTGACCAGCGGCAGCAGCAGCGCGGCCAGCGCCATGCCCAGCACGCCGCCCAGCACGATCAGCAGCACCGACTCGGCCAGCACCAGCGCCAGCACGGTGCGGTCCTGGAAACCCAGCGTCTTCAGCACCGCCAGCTCGGGGATACGCTCGCGCACCGCCTGCGCCATGGTGTTGCCGGTCAGCAACAGCAGGGTGAAGAACACCGCCGCCATGATGCCGCCGACGATCAGCCCGATGTCGCCGATCTGCTTGATGAAGGCCATCTGAAAAGCCTGTTCGGTCTGCGTCTTGGTCTCGTGGTCCGAGTTTTCGGACAATGCATCGATGGCCTGCGCCACGCGGTCGGCGGCAGCCGGATCCACCAACGACACCACGTACCAGCCGACCATGTTGCGCTCGTAGGCATTGCCCTCGTCGAAGTATTTCCAGTGAAACAGGAAATCCTGCTCGACCGCCTTGAGCTTGGGATTCTTCGCCGTGAAGATGCCGACGATCTGGAAGTTCCAGGCGTTGCTGCCGTCGCGGCGCGGAAAGATCGCGCCGGTCAGGGGCACGCGCTGGCCCAGCTTCCAGCCGAACTGGCGCGCCAGCGCCGCGCCCACCACGGCGCCGTCGCGGGTGTCGGCGAAAGCCTTGCGCTGCGCCGCGGGCAGCGCGAACCAATCGCTGTACACATCCAGATAATCCGGGCTCACCGCGAAGTTGGGAAAGAACTTTCTCGGGTCCTGGTAGTAGCCGCCAAACCAGTTGGCCCAGGCCACCTGCTTGACCCCGGACACGCCCTGGATGCGCGTGAGCAGTGACAGCGGCAGCGGCTGGATGATCGACAGCTTGGAGCTGACGATCATGCGCCCCGAGCCGGCCATTTGATCGCCAACGTTGAAGGCGCTGCGCACGGCATCGAGCATGCCGAACAGCAGAAACGCCGCCAGCACCGACAGCAGGGTGAACGCGGTGCGCGTCTTGCGCCGGAACAGCGCGGCCCAGACCAGATGCAGGTATTTCATCGTCGTCTCTCCCGGCTGCCTGCGTCTTCAGTGCGCCATGACCGCGGCTTCCACCAGTTCGCCCTTGTCCAGATGCAGGGTGTGCGTGGCGTACTCGGCCGCTTTGGGATCGTGAGTGACCATGACGATCGTCTTGCCGTGTTCGCGGTTGAGCCGCTGCAGCAGGGTCAGCACCTCCTCGGCGGACTGGCGGTCGAGGTCGCCGGTCGGCTCGTCGCAGACCAGCAGGGTGGGATCGGAGACGAACGCGCGCGCGATCGCCACGCGCTGCTGCTGACCGCCCGAAAGCTCCCCCGGCTTGTGGGTGGCACGATCCTGCAGCCCCACCAGCTGCAGCGCGATGGCGGCGTTCTTGCGCCGCTGCACCGCCGACAGCCGCGTCAGCAGCAGCGGCAGTTCGACGTTCTTCTGCGCGCTCAGCATCGGCAGCAGATTGTAGAACTGGAACACGAAGCCGACGTGACTGGCCCGCCAGCGTGCCAGTGCGCCGGAGCCGAGCTGGTCGATGCGCTGGCCGCCGACCGTGATGCTGCCGGCACTGGGCGTGTCGAGCCCGCCGATCAGGTTGAGCAGGGTCGTCTTGCCCGAGCCCGAAGGCCCCATCAGCGCAAGAAAGTCACCGGCGGCGATGTCGAGCTCGACGCCGTGCAGCACCTCGACCTTCTGCTTGCCGCGCACATAGGTCTTGCTGAGCTTGCGAATTTCGACCAGCGCAGTCATGGCGTGATCCTCGGTTGCCGGGAGTGATGGTCGGTGAAGTCATTCGGAGACTGTGGCCGCGTACACGCGCGCGCCATCGGCCAGATCCGACGGCGGCTTGGCGACCACGCGCGCGCCGACCGCGAGTCCGGATGTGATCAGGCGCAGATCGCCGTAACTCGGACCCGCCGTCACCGGCGTCAGTCGCGCGCGTTCGGCCGCGACCACGAACACCGCGTCGCTACCGTCGCGCTTGACCAGCGCGGTCGCCGGCACCAGCGCGCCCTTGGGCGGCGCGGATCCGGCCTTGGGCGCCTGCTCGAGAAAGCTCACGCGCACGCCCATGTCCGGCAGGATGCGCGGATCCTTCGATTCCAGTGCCACACGCACCTTGACCGTGGCCTTGCTCTTGTCGGCGGTCGGCACGATGGCGATCACGTGCGCGGGGATCTTCCAGTCCGGATAGGCATCGAGCACGGCCTCGGCGGGCTGGTCGGGGCGGATGCGCGCGATGTAGGCCTCGTTGACGTCGACATCGACCTCGAGCGAGTTCATGTCGACGATGGTAGCCACCCCGGTACGGGTGAAGCCGCCGCCCGCCGACAGCGGCGAGATGATCTCGCCGACCTGTGCGGCCTTGTCGATGATCACGCCGGCGAAGGGCGCGCGCACGAAGGTGTAGTCGTAACCGACCGTGGCTTCATCACGCTGCGCCGCCGCAACCTGCACCTGGCGCTCGGCGCCGATCAGTGCGGCTTCGGCGCTCGCGGCGCCGGCCGCGGCCTGGTCATAGCTCTGTTTTGGCGTCAGCCCGCGCGTCACCAGTTCGCGCTGGCGCACCAGCGTCTGCCGTGCCAGCACGACCTGGGCGCGGTACTGACCGACCGCAGCCTGCGCCGCCCCCAGCTGCGCGCGCGCCAGCTCGAGGGCGGCCTTGGCCTGGCTGTCATCGAGCCGCGCCAGCAGCTGGCCCTGGACCACGCGCTCGCCTTCCTCGATGTGCACCTCGGTCAGGCGTCCGGTGATCTGCGCCGAGACCGTGGCCTCGCGTCGCGCGGTGACATAACCCGTAGCCTGCAGCACCGCGCCGCCAGCGCTGTCGGCCGCCGGCGCCTCGGCGGTGGCGATCTCGACGGCCATGCTGCGCGTGCTCCGCAGCATCCAGGCACCACCGGCCAGCACGCCGACCGCGATCACCGCGCCGACGATCCACGGCCAGCGCGGGCGTGGCGTCGCCTCCTCGCGCTGGTTCTTGCCGATGCGCAGTTCCTTGAGCAGGTCGGTCTGATCCACACCATCTCCCCGGGCAACGCTGCCGCGGCAGTCTGCCATAGCGTGCCGATCGCGCCGCAACGCGCCGAGAGTCAGGGATCAGGCATCGCTGCTGACAGCTGTCAGACTCGGAACTCGGAACTCGGAACTCGGAACTCGGAAAAGTCTAAAAATCAAACAACAAAGCGCATGCGCTTTCCGCTCACCGCTTCCGGCGTACTACCATCGTGCGATCCCCAACGAGCACCGCCAAACCATGAGCCACCTGTTCGAGCCGTCTGCCGCCGTCAGCCTGCCGATCGCCGGCCGCGGCGAACGTTTCCCGGTCCATCGCATCTACTGCATCGGCCGCAATTATCTCGATCACGCCCGGGAAATGGGCATGACCGTCAATCGCGCGCAACCGGTGTTCTTTCTCAAGCCGGCCGATGCACTCGTGAGTGACGGTGCCGACGTGCCCTACCCTCCTGCCACCGCCGACCTGCACCACGAGGTCGAGATGGTGGTGGCGCTGGCCAAGGGTGGCCGCGATATCGCGGTGGAGCACGCGCTCGGCCACGTGTTCGGCTACGGCGTCGGCCTCGACCTCACCCGCCGCGACCTGCAGGCCGCGGCCAAGCAGGCCGGCATGCCGTGGGACTCCGCCAAGGCTTTCGACCACTCGGCGCCGGTGTCTACCCTGCATCCCGTCGCCGCGGTCGGCCATCCCGCGCACACCGAGTTGCGGCTTGAGGTCAACGGCGCCGTGCGCCAGCGCACCGACATCGATGCGATGGTGTTCAACGTCGCCGAAACGATCCATGAGCTGTCGAAACTGTGGGCGCTGGCCCCGGGTGACCTGATCTTCACCGGTACGCCCGCCGGTGTCGCCGCGCTGGTTCGCGGCGACCGCTTTCGCGCGACGCTCGGCGACATCGCGCTGCTCGAGGGCCGCATCGTCTGATGTCTTGTCCACGGCGACTTTGAGGCTGCGCTAAAGTCCGGTCGCCGTATCGGGGCGGCGCGACGGGGAGCGGGGCATGAGTCTGTTCGGCGAGTTCAAGCAGTTCGCCATGCGCGGCAACGTCATGGATCTGGCCGTGGGCGTGGTGATCGGCGCCGCCTT
>DATLSL010000016.1:0-6065 GCA_035534135.1 Rhodanobacteraceae bacterium
CCGGAGCCACTCAGGTCATGTAGCGGCCGGCATTGAGATGCAGGGTCTGGCCGGTGAGAAAGCCGTTGCAGACCAGCGTCTGCACCAGCATCGCCACTTCCTCGGGACGTCCGAAGCGGCCCAGCGGCTGCTGGCTCGGATCGATGTTCAGAGCGTGCGCCATGTCGCTCTCGATCAGCGCCGGCGCGATCGCGTTGGCGGTGACACCGCGCTCGCGCAGGTGCAGCGCATAGAAGTGCATCAGCCCTTCCATCCCGGCCTTGGATGCGGCATAGGCCGGCGACACCACGCCGCCGACGTGGGCGGCGATCGAGGACAGGAACAGCAGCCGGCCCCAGCCGCGCGCGGCCATGCCGGCGATCACCGCCTGCGAGACGAGGAACGCCGAGCGCAGGTTGGCGCCCTGCACGGCGTCCCAGTGCGCGAGATCGGCCTCGAACACGCCGCACGGCGGGCCGATACCGGCGTTGTTGACCAGGATGTCGATCGCGCCCAGCTCGCTCTCGACCGCCGCCACCAGCGCATGCACCTCGTCCTCGCGCGATACGTCGGCGCGGAACGCACGCGCCTGCACGCCGCAATCGGCGAGCGCGGCCAGCGTGGCGTCCGCCGCCGCCGCGTCCGCGCGGTAGTTGATCGCCACCGTGCAGCCAAGCTCGGCCAGGCCCAGCGCAATGGCACGCCCCAGACCGCGGCTGCCACCCGTCACCAGCGCGGTGCGCGGAAGCTCCAGCGTATGCAGACGGGAGGTCACGGAGGCGCGGCCGCGGGCTCAGGCGAACGGATCGCGCAGCACGATGGTGTCGTCGCGGTCGGCGCCGGTCGCGACCAGTGCCAGCGGGCACTCGGCCAGCTCCTCGACCGCGCGCAGATAGGCACGCGCCGCCGCCGGCAGCCGGTGAAACTGGCGCACGCCGCAGGTCGGTTCCTGCCAGCCCGGAAACTCCAGGTACACCGGCTTGCATTCGTCCCAGCCGGCCGCGTCCAGCGGTGCCAGCTCGCGGCGCTTGCCGCGGTATTCGTAGGCGATGCAGACCTTGATGTGCGGCAGGCCGTCGAGCACGTCGAGCTTGGTGATCGCCAGCCCGTCGATGCCGCTGATCTGCACCGCGCGCTTCAGCGCCACCAGGTCGATCCAGCCGCAGCGGCGCGGACGCCCGGTGGTGGCGCCGAACTCGTTGCCGCGCTGGCGCAACAGTTCGCCGGTGGCGTCCACGAGTTCGGTCGGAAACGGGCCGCCGCCGACGCGTGTCGCATAGGCCTTGCAGATGCCCAACACGTAGTCGATGTCGCGCGCGCCGACGCCGGTGCCGGCGCAGGCGCCGCCGACTGTGGTGTTGGACGAGGTGACGTAGGGATAGGTGCCGTGATCGATGTCCAGCAGCGAGCCCTGCGCGCCCTCGAACAGCACGCGCTGGCCGGCGCGGCGCAGGTCGTGCAGCACGGTGCTGACATCGTCCACCATCGGCTTCATGTATTCGCCGTAGGCCAGCGCCTCGTCCAGCACCTGTGTGTAATCCACCGGCGCGGCCTTGTGCCAGTGACTGAGCACGAAGTTGTGGTAGTCGAGCACCGCGCGCAGCTTGTCCGGCAGCTCGCCCGGGTACATCAGGTCGGCCACGCGCACGCCGCGGCGCGCGGCCTTGTCCTCATAAGCCGGGCCGATGCCGCGGCCGGTGGTGCCGATGGCCTTGGCGCCGGAGGCCTTCTCGCGCGCCTGATCGAGGGCGATGTGGTACGGCATGATCAGCGGCGTCGCCGGGCTGATCTTCAGCCGCGGGCGCACGTCGACGCCCTGCGCCTCCAGCTCCTCGACCTCCTGCTTGAGCGCTGCCGGCGACAGCACCACGCCGTTGCCGATCAGACACAGCACGCCGGGCCGCAGGATGCCCGAGGGGATCAGATGCAGCACGGTCTTCTTGCCGCCGATCACCAGCGTGTGGCCGGCGTTGTGGCCACCCTGGAAGCGCGCGACCGCACCGACCTGCTCGGTCAGCAGATCGACGATCTTGCCCTTGCCTTCGTCGCCCCACTGCGCGCCAAGAATGACTACGGACTTGCCCATGGATGTTCTCGCTTCGATTCAATATTCGGGCGGGGCGACGCCGGTGACTAGCCTCGCAATCCCTTGCTCGGCAAGTCACCCCGCCTCCGGCATCCTGCCTGCGGCGCTCGCATCGGCGCGAACAGCTTTGCGCAGTTCGCAAGCACCGATGCTCGCCCCCACTGCGCGCCGAGGATGACTACGGACTTGCCCATGAAAGTTCTCGCTTGACTGCCGTTGATCACACTATCGGTGCCTCAAGTGCGCTCCGACACATCCCTGTGGCGTGGCGCCTGCCCGGCCCTCCCTGGCCAGGCGCTCGCGCCGGCGCCGACTGCTATCCGTAGCAGTCGGCAAACGCCGCCGCTCGCCCGCGGGCCGAAGGATCTGGCCTGCTGTCAGAACCGCAGCAGCTGCAATCCGATCAGCCCCAGCGCGATTGCCACCGCGCCGACCAGACGCAGCCGCTGCGGCGGCATTTTCTGCGCTTCGGCGGCCATGCGCTGCCAGCCGCGCGGCGCCGCAAACAGGATCAGACCCTCGATCACCGCCACCAGGCACAGCGCGGTACCGAAGCCACCGCGCTGAACGATCATTTTTTGCCGCCGTTGTCGAAGTAGCGCAGGAACTCGGAGCCGGGTTGCAGCAACAGCACGCCGTGGCCCTGGCCGAAGCTGCGCCGATAAGCCTCGAGACTGCGGTAGAAGGCAAAGAACTGCGCGTCCTGGCCATAGGCCTGGGCGTAGATGGTGGCGGCACTGGCGTCGCCCTGGCCGCGAATCACGCTGGACTGGCTGTCGGCCTGCGCCACCAGCACCTGCGCCTGGCGATCGGCGTCGGCGCGGATTTTGGTGGCAGCCTCCTCACCGCTGGAACGCAGCGCATTGGCCAGATTCATGCGCTCGGCACGCATGCGCTTGAAGACCGATTCGCTGACCGACTCGGGCAGGTTGATCTGCTTGATGCGGACATCGACGACTTGCACGCCGAGCGTGCGCATCGCCGACGTATTGGCCTGATCGCGCACACGCCGGGTGACGTCATTGCGGCCGCCGGAAACCAGCTCCTCCAGCGGTCGCGCGCTGAACTCGAAGCGCAGGGCATCCTTGATCATGGGACTCAGACGCGCAGCAGCCTGGGCCTCGTCGGCGCCGGTGGCCTGGTAGTACAGCGCCGGATTGGCGATGCGCCACTTGACGTAGAAATCGACGTTGACGACCTTCTTTTCGGCGGTGAAGTAGCGCTCCGGACGGGCATCGAGGGTGAGGATGCGCTTGTCGAACTTCACGTCCTGCTGCACGAACGGCAGCATGAAGTGCAGCCCGGGCTGGTAGTTGCTGCGCACGATGCGCCCGAACTGCAGCAGCAGCGCGCTCTGATCCTGGCGCACGCTGAACACGCTGTTGAAACCGGCCAGTGCCAGCAGCACGGCAAGGGCGATGATGATGACCTTCATGACTGGGCTCCCTGCGCGGTACTGGTCGCACTGGCGGGCGCGCTCGGGGCTGGAGTCGTGCCGGCACCGCTGCCATCGGCCGGCGCCTGCAGTTCGGTGCCGACGCCCGGCAGCACCATCCTGGGCGTGGCCGGCGCCGGGCTGCCCGAGTGCGGCAACGGCAGGTAGATCAGGTTGCGGCCATGGCTCTCGTCGAGCACCTTGGTATTGGCTTCCATCACCTGCTCGATCGTCTCCAGCCACAGGCGCTTGCGCGTGACCTCGGGCGCCAGCCGGTATTCCTTGAGCATCAGCAGGAAACGCTGCGAATCGCCCTGGGCGCGTGCCACGCGCGTGGCCTCATAGGCCTGCGCCTCGGCGAGGATGCGGGCGGCGTTGCCGCGCGCCTCGGGCAGGACCTTGCTGGCGTAGGCCTTGGCCTCGTTCTCGATGCGCTGCTTGTCCTCGCGCGCCTTGTTGACGTCATCGAACGCGGCCTTGACCTCGGTCGGCGGCGAGATGTTCTGGAAATTGACCTCGGTGATGGTGATGCCGGCGCTGTAGCTGTCGAGCAGCCGTTGCAGCGACTGCTGCGTGGCCGCGACCATCGCCGCGCCCTCGCCGGACAGGATGGTGTCCATGGTGCTGGCGCCGACCACGCGCCGTACCGAAGCCTCGGCGGCCTGGCGCACCGCCTCGTCGGGGTTCTGCATCGAGAACAGGTACTGCTCGGCGTTGTTGACCTGGTACTGGATGTTGAAATCGACCTGGACGATGTTCTCGTCCTTGGTCAGCATCTGCATCTTGTCGGAGACCGAACGCACCGAGGTCATGTCGACCTTGCTTACCGATTCGATCGGACGCGGCAGCACGAAATGAAAGCCCGGGGGCAGGGTGCGGTCATAGGCACCGAAGCGCGTGACCACGCCGACCTGGCGCGCGTTGATCACCGTCCACGAATCCAGCGCCAGCCACGCCAGCACGATCGCCAGCACGATGACGCCGATGCCGCCGGGGGTGCCGCTGTGGCCGAAGCGGTCGCGCAGGCGCTTGAACAGCGCATCCAGATCCGGGCCCTTGCCGCCGCTGCGGCCCCAGGGGTCGCGCTGGCCGCCGCCGGGTTCATTCCAGGCCATGATTCGGATCTCCTGCGGAGCCTGGCGCGGCGGCAAACGGCCGGCGCAGGCGGGGTGGGCGATGCATCCGGCGCCCAACTGTGGGATGACGGGCCACGCGCTGCGCGCACGATGCGGGCAGCCAGACGCGGATTGTAGGTGCGCTCATTCGGCAGCGGCAAGCAGCGCGCGCAATGGCGCGGATTCGCCGCTGCCATCACCCAGCAGCGGCTCGAGCAATTCGCGCGGCGCGTCCACGGCCAGATGCCAGCCGTCTTCCTCGAAGCGTTCGGCGGACAATACGCCCAGCGCGCGCAGCCGCGCGTGCAGGCGGCCGGCCGCGGCGGGCAGGCACAGCTCGCCGCGCACCCGCGCGCCGCCCAGGCGTTCGCCCAGCGCCTGGCGCAAGCCGTCGAGTCCGGCGCCGGTGGCGGCCGACACCCAGATGCGCTCGACGTGACCGCTGCCGTCGCGTTCCAGCGCCGGCGCGCGGCCGGCCAGATCGATCTTGTTGAACACCCGCAGCTGCGGCACGTCGCCGGCGCCGATCTCCGCCAGCACCGCATCCACCACCGCGATCAGCTGCTCGCGCTCGGGATCGGAGGCGTCGATGACGTGCAGCAGCAGGTCGGCGTCGCGCGCTTCGGCCAGGGTGGCGCGAAACGCCGCGACCAGATCGTGCGGCAGCTCGCGCACGAAGCCGACGGTGTCGGCGAGCACCGCCGGTCCGCTGAACAGGCCGTCGATGCGGCGCACGGTCGGATCGAGGGTGGCGAACAGCTGGTCGGCGACATACACCGCCGACGCGGTTATGGCGTTGAACAGGGTGGACTTGCCGGCATTGGTGTAACCCACCAGGGCCACGCGCGGCAGGATCGCGCGCAGGCGCGCGCGGCGCTGCTGGTCACGCTGCGTCTGCACGCGTTCGATGCGGCGGTTGAGCAGCTTGACGCGCTCGCCGAGCAGGCGGCGGTCGGTTTCGAGCTGGGTTTCGCCAGGGCCGCGCAGGCCGATGCCGCCGCGCTGGCGCTCCAGATGGGTCCAGCCGCGCACCAGCCGGGTGGCGAGGTGCTTGAGCTGGGCCAGCTCGACCTCGAGCTTGCCCTCGTGCGAACGCGCGCGCTGGGCAAAGATGTCGAGGATCAGGCCGGTACGGTCGACCACCCGCGCGCAGACCAGCTTTTCGAGGTTGCGCTCCTGCACCGGCGACAGCGTGTGGTCGACCAGCACCAGGTCGGCTTCCAGCGCCTTGACCCGCTCCGCGATCATTCCGGCCTTGCCGCTGCCGATGTAGTAGCGCGGACTGGGTGCATCGACGCGCGCCTCGATGACCTCGATCACCTGCGCGCCGGCCGAGCGCGCCAGATCGGCGAACTCGGTGGCGCGGCGCTCGGGATCGGCCACGGCGCGACCCTGCGGCAGCACCAGCAGCGCGCGCTCACCCTTTTTCTGGCGATCGAACAGGATCAGC
>DATLSL010000017.1:0-2794 GCA_035534135.1 Rhodanobacteraceae bacterium
CGACGAGATCGCGGTCGGCTTCGGCCGCACCGGCACGCTGTTCGCATGCGAGCAGGCGCCGGCTGCGCGGCCTGGCGCCAAGCCCGGGATCACACCCGATTTCCTGTGCCTGTCGAAGGGCCTGACCGGCGGCTTCCTGCCGCTGTCGGCGGTGCTGACCACGCAGCGCGTGTACGACGCCTTCTATGCCGAATACGCCAGCGGCAAGGCCTTCCTGCACTCGCACAGCTATACCGGCAACCCGCTGGCCTGCCGCGCCGCGCTGGCGACACTGGACATTTTCCGCGACGAACCGGTGTTGCAGCGCAACCGCACGCTGGCCGCGCTGCTCGCCGCGCGGCTGGCGCCGCTGGCAGATCACCCGCACGTCGCCGAGGTGCGCCAGACCGGCCTGATCGCTGCCGTGGAACTGGTCGCCGACAAGGCCGCGCGCGCGCCCTTCCCCGCCGGCGAACGCCGCGGTCTGCGCGTCTACCTGCATGCGCTCGAACACGGCGTGCTGCTGCGTCCGCTGGGCGACGTGATCTATTTCATGCCGCCGTATGTGATCACTCCCGACGAGATCGACCACATGGTGCGCGTGGCCGCGGCGGCGATCGCCGCCGCGACGGAGGACTGACGTGCGCCGCATCCGCCTGTACGTGGACACCGCGCTCGCCCTCGGCGCCGAGGTGGATCTGCCGCAAGCCGCGGCCGACCACGTCACCCGCGTGCTGCGGCTGGGCGCCGGCACGGCGGTGACGCTGTTCAACGGTGACGGCAGCGACTATGCGGCGACGCTGGGCACATCCGGCAAGCGCGGCGCGAAGGCCGTCGTGCATGCGCTGCAGCCCGCGACGCCGGAGTCGCCGCTGGCGATCACGCTGGCGCAGGGCATCGCGCGCGGCGACAAGATGGACTGGATCCTGCAGAAGGCCACCGAGCTGGGCGTGGCGCGGATCGTGCCGCTGATCACCGCACGCACCGAGGTCAGGCTGGACGCCGGGCGCAGCGAGAAGCGCATGGCGCACTGGCGCGGCGTGATCGCCAGCGCCTGCGAGCAGTGCGGCCGCGCGCGCCTGCCTGATCTGGAGACACCGCGGACGCTGGCGGACTGGGCCGCCGATGCGGGCGCGATCGCCTGTCTGCGGCTGCGCCTGGATCCCGACGCCGTCGCCGGACCGCGTGAGCTGCCCGCGTTCACCGCAGCGTGTCTTGCGATCGGCCCCGAGGGCGGGTTGGCGCCCGCGGACCGCGCCCTGCTGGCGCAAGCGGGTTTCACCGGATTGCGGCTGGGGCCGCGCGTGCTGCGCACCGAAACCGCGGGTCTCGCCGCGCTGGCCGCCCTGCAGGCGCTGCACGGGGATTTTTGAAGCTCGACACGGCGACGTGAGAATCGTCGCGCGCCGCGCCGTCGATCGGCGGCTTGTGCCTACCTGCCCCGCAGCACCCTCAGGCGCGCAGCAGTTCGGGCGGCAGTTGCGGACCGATGACCTGGACCATCGCCTGCATCAGCTTGTGGTTGGCAGCGACCAGATTGCCGCTCGCGGGCAGGCCGTCGCGACCGGCGAAATCGACGTAACTGCCACCGGCCTCGCGCACCAGCAGGCAGCCGGCGGCCATGTCCCAGGGCTTGAGGCCGATCTCGAAATAGCCGTCGTAGCGCCCGCCGGCGACGTAGGCCAGATCGAGTGCGGCCGAACCCGAGCGGCGCAGGTCCTCGGCGCTGCCCAGCAGGGCGCGGGTCATGCCCAGCTGAGCCTGCAGATGCGCGCGCTGGCGCCAGGGGAAGCCGGTGGCCAGCAGCGCACCATCCAGCGTTTCGCGCGCACTGACGCGCATGCGGCGATCGTTGAGAAACGCGCCGTCACCCTTGCTGGCGGTGAACAGCTCGTTGCGCAGCGGGTCGAACACCACGCCGTGGATCGGTTCGCCGCGCTCGAGCAGACCGATCGAGACGCAGAAATGCGGGATGCCACGCAGGTAGTTGTGGGTGCCGTCCAGCGGGTCGACCATCCAGGTGAACCTGCTGCCGCGGCTGACCTCGCCCGACTCCTCGCCGACGATGCCGTGGTCGGGATAGGCGCGGCGCAGTTCGCGGATGATCTCGGCCTCGGCGAGACGGTCCACTTCGCTGACGAAGTCGAGCCGCTGCTTCTCCACCACCGTCACGCTCTCGAGGCGGTTCATGTAGCGCAGGATGACGCTGCCTGCGGCGCGCGCGGCGCGCACCGCGATGATGACGGCGGGTCTGGGCATGGCTGGGGCTCGAAAGAACGGTTCCGCGCGGGACGCGGCTCGCGCATTATGCCAGCCTGTCGCGCACCGCGCCGCCGCCCCGAGCCTGCTCCATGCGTTCCACCGCCGATCCCGACCTTGCGCGCTTGCGCTTCGTGCTCACCCGCCCTTCGCATCCGGGCAACATCGGCGCGGCGGCGCGCGCCCTGCGCACCATGGGTTTCGAGCGCCTGGCGCTGGTGGCGCCGGCGCGCTTCCCCGACCCCGAGGCGACCGCGCTGGCGGCCGGCGCAGACGCCGTGCTCGCCACCGCGGCCTTGCACGCCACCCTGCCCGATGCGCTGGCCGACTGCACGCTGGCGCTGGGCCTGAGCGCGCGCCGGCGCGGCGTCAGCCTGCCGGAACTCGACCCGCGCGCCGCTGCCGCCGTGGTCTGGACCGCGCTGCGCCGCGGCGAAACGGTGGCCCTGGTATTCGGCAACGAGCGCACCGGATTGGAGAACGACGAACTGGCACGCTGCCACGCGATGGTGCGCATCCCCAGCATCGACGATTTCAGCTCGCTGAACCTGGCGCA
>DATLSL010000018.1:0-20631 GCA_035534135.1 Rhodanobacteraceae bacterium
GGTCGTCGTGGTAACGCGGATCGGGGCGTACTGCCAGCGGCACGGTCTGCGTGCTGCCGGCGGCGGTCACGCGGGCGGTGTAGTTGCCCGGCGGCACCGCCGGCCCGACCTTGGCGCCGAACAGCGCGCCGCTCTTGCCCAGCAGCGGGCTCAGCTTCGCCGGACCCTTGTACTGCAGGCTCCACGCGATCTCGTTGACGCCGGCCTTGGCGGGGCCGTACAGGGTGTCGATCCGGTGGCCCGCCGCGTCGAGGATCTCGATCCTGACCGGCGTGTGATGTGCGGACTTTTCGGCGGCGGTCGGCTTGATCGCCTTGGCCAGCGTGTAGCTGATTACCGCACCGCTGGGCGCGTTGGTTGCGCGGTAGGCGCTGGGCCCGACGCCATTGGTGTGGCTGGCATGCAGCAGCATGCCGGTGGATGCCGGGAACACATGCAGCGGCGCCTTGGCGTCGGCTGCGACGTATGCCCCGACTGGGCGCAGGTTGTCCAGCACCCACAGGCCGCGGCCGTGCGTGGCCAGTACCAGACTGTCGCTGGCGCGGACGAAGGTGAGATCGAACACCGCCACACCGCGCGGCAGGTTGGCATGCAGCGGCTGCCAGTGCGCGCCGTTGTCGCGCGAGAAATACAGGCCACGCATCGTGCCGGCAAACAGCAGGCCGGCCTGATCGGGGTCCTCGCGTACCACCATCACCGACGCCTTGGGCAGGCCGGCGCTGATGCGCTGCCACGACTGGCCGTAGTTGGTGGTGCGGTAGGCGTAAGCCTTGTCATTGCCCAGCAGATGCCCATCGAACGCCGCATACGCGGTGCCGGCGTGGAAGGGCGATGCGGTCACGTGGTACACGCGCGCCCATTGCGGGGCGCCATCGGGTGTGACCTTGCTCCAGTGCGCGCCGCCGTCGCGGGTGACCCAGACCAGGCCGTCGTCGCTGCCGGCCCAGAGCACCTGCGGATTGCGTCGCGACAGCGCCAGCGACTGCAGGGTGTCGTAAGTCTCGGCGCCCGACAGGTCCTTGGTCACCGGGCCGCCGCTGGCGCCCTGCTTGGCCTTGATGTCACGCGTCAGGTCGGGGCTGATCACCGTCCAGTGCTGGCCGCCGTCGGTGCTGTGGAAGACCACATTGCCGCCGAGGTAGATGTCGTTGGCGTTGCTGGACGACACCGCGATCGGCGTGGTCCAGTTGAAGCGGTATTTCTGCTCGGCCACCGGCTTGCCCGACAGCAGCGAGCCGACGAGGATGTCCTTGAGGTAGGGATTGATCGAGCGTGAGCGGCGGGTCGCGCGGTCGTAGCGCGTGGCGTTGCCGTCGTCGGTGGTGGCGTAGATGATGTTGGCGTCGCTGGGCGCGGGCACCACGTACTGGCCGTCGCCGCCGGCGACGTTGAACCAGTCCTGGTAGCCGACCACGCCACCGCGGCGGTAGTCGCTGGAGGCGCCGCACCAGGCGTTGTTGTCCTGCAGGCCGCCGCACAGCAGGTAGGGCGTCTGCGTGGTGCCGGCGGCCACCTGGTAGAACTGCTCGATCGGCAGGTTGTCCAGATAACGCCAGTGCTTGCCGGCGTCCAGCGACAGGTACACGCCGCCGTCGTTGCCCTGGATGATGCGGCGCGGATTTTTCGGATCGATCCAGATCGCGTGGTGGTCGACGTGCACGCCTTTGTCGGCGTAGAACACCGTCTTGCCGCCGTCCTTGCTCTCCATCATCTTCATCGACAGCAGGAACAGCCGGCTGGCGTCGTTGGGCATCACCGCCAGCTGGGTGAAGTAGAACGGGCGCACGTCGTTGTCGTGGTCGTCGCTGACCTTGCTCCAGTGGCTGCCGAGGTCGTGCGAGACCCACAGCACGCCGCCCTTGGCCTGGATCACCGCATAAACCGTCTCCGGCGCGCTCGGCGCAAAGGCGATCGCGCTGCGGCCGATGTCGCCCTTGGGCAGGCCGTGATGCAGCCGTGTCCAGGTCAGTCCGCCGTCGGTGGAGCGATACAGCCCGCCGGACTTGCCGCCGCTGACGAGATCCCAAGGATGCCGCTGCAGCGGCCACATGCCGGCGATCAGCACCTTGGGATTGCCCGGCTCGAAGGCGAGGTCGGCGCAGCCGGTGTGGTCGTTGAGATACAGCACCTTCTGCCAGTGCGTACCACCGTCGGTGCTCATGAACACGCCGCGCGTCGCGCCCGGCTTCCAGACATTGCCCAGCGCGCAGACGAACACGGTGTTGGCGTCGTCGGGGTCGACCGCGATCGCGCCGATCTGGCCGGCGTCGCGCAGGCCCTTGTCCTGCCAGGTCTTGCCGCCGTCGGGCGAGAAATACACACCGTCGCCGTCAAGGATGTCGTTGCGCGGATTGGCCTCGCCGGTGCCGACCCACAACCAGTCGGGGTTGTTGGCCGCCAACGCCAGTGCGCCGATCGACTGCGTCGGTTCGCGGTTGAAGATCGGCGTCCAGCTGTTGCCGCCGTCGAGGGTCTTCCAGACGCCGCCGCCGGCGGCGCCGACGTAATAGAGATCGGAATCGCCGGGAACGCCGACCACGCTGGTCACGCGTCCGCCGGCCACCGCCGGACCGAGGTTGCGGAAGGCCAGATGATGGAACGGACCGTGCGCGGCTGCCGCTGGCGCAGGGGCGGCCATGGCGGCAGGGGCCAATACCGCGGCGGACAGGAACAGCGCGACCGACAGGATCAAGGGCTTCACGGCGAGGCTCCGCAGGTACGGGGATGGCCGCACGCGGGGCACGGGCCACAGACTGCGACCCGCGAAACCGCGATCGGTTCCGTATCCGCGCCGAGCCGGCACCGTGACGCGACGCCAGCTGGCGCGCGCCACGAGGGAGATTCACGGCCGCTCAGAGCCAGTCGCGCGGCTGCAGATAGGCCTCAAGGCGGCCCTCGGCGCTGCCCGGCGCGGGTGCATAGGCATACTCGAAGCGCAGCCGCGGTGGCAGGCTCATCAGGATCGACTCGCTGCGGCCGCCCGATTGCAGGCCGAACAGGGTGCCGCGGTCATAGACCAGGTTGAACTCGACGTAGCGGCCGCGGCGATAGAGCTGGAATTCGCGCTCGCGCTCGCCCCAGGGCGTGTCCCTGCGGCGCGCGACCAGCGGCAGGTAGGCGTCGAGAAAGCCGTCGCCGACCGCCTGCAGGAAGGCGAAGCTGCGCTCGAAGCCCCAGGCGTTGAGATCATCGAAGAACAATCCGCCGACGCCGCGCGTCTCATGGCGGTGCCTGAGATAGAAATACTCGTCGCACCAGCGCTTGCAGCGCGGATAGACGTCGGTGCCGAAGGGCTGGCAGAGATCGCGCGCGACCGTGTGCCAATGCACCACGTCCTCGTCGAAGGGATAGAACGGGGTCAGGTCGAAGCCGCCGCCGAACCACCACGCCGGCGCCGCGCCGTCCTTGTGCGCCTCGAAGTAGCGCACGTTCATGTGCGTGGTCGGCAGGTAGGGATTGCGCGGGTGCAACACCAGCGACACGCCGGTGGCGACGAAACGGCCGCCGGCGAGATCGGGGCGGTGCGCGGTCGCGCTGGGCGGCAGCGGCGAGCCGTGCACGCGCGAAAAGCCGATGCCGGCCTGCTCGAACACGGCGCCGTCCTTGAGCACGCGGGTGCGCCCGCCGCCGCCGCCCGGGCGCTGCCAGGCGTCCTCGACGAAGCGCGCGCGGCCGTCAGCGGCCTCGATTTCGGTGCCGATGCGGTCCTGCAATGCGCGCAGAAACGCCTCGACGGCACTGACCTGCGCGGAAAGCGGGGTATCGGCCGTGTCCGACGTCGTGCTCATCCTCGCAGCTTAGCAACGGCGCCGGTCGGCCGGCGCGGGCGGTGGCGCGAGCCGCCACCTATACTGTGGCGCTGACACCCGCCCCCGACCGCATGCCGCGCGCCGATCACGCCCCCGCCATCACGGCTTGTACCGTCACCTCCGCGCTGGGCGTCGGGTGTGCGGCGCATCGCGAGGCACTGGCCGCGGGCCGTGGCGGTTTGCGCCCCAACGACTTCACCGCCACGCCGCTGACATGCTGGATCGGGCGCGTGGACGGGCTTGAGCGCGAGCCGCTGCCGCCGGCGCTGGCGCGCTTCGACAGTCGCACGCACCGGTTGGTCTGGCGCGCGCTGCAGGCCGACGGTTTCATCGCGGCGGTGGAAGCGGCGCGCGAGCGCCATGGCCGCGGCCGCGTCGCCTGCGTCCTGGGTACGTCCACGTCCAGTATCGGCGCTACCGAAGCAGCCTACGCGCGGCTCGAGCACGGCCGCATGCCCGCCGATCTGCGCCGCAGCGAGATCCATCATCCGCACGCGTTGGGCGCGTTCGTGTGCGCCGCACTGCAGCTGGACGGGCCGGCGCTGACGATCTCGACCGCCTGCTCCTCCAGCGCCAAGGTGTTCGCCGCCGGCGCGCGGCTGCTGCGCCACGGCTTCGCCGATGCGGTCCTGGTGGGCGGCGCGGATTCGCTCTGCGGCAGCACGCTGTTCGGTTTCAACGCGCTCGAGCTGATCGCGCCGGAGCCGTGCCGGCCGTTCGATCGCGCGCGTCGCGGCCTGTCGATCGGCGAGGGCGCGGGTTTGGCGCTGCTCGAACGTGCCGATGCCGATACGGCTGTGCGGGCGCCGCGCCTGCTCGGCTGCGGCGAGTCGTCCGATGCGCATCACCTGTCGGCGCCGCATCCCGAGGGGCTGGGTGCGCGCCAGGCGATCACGGCGGCGCTGACGGCCGCGCGACTGACCGCGCGCGACGTGGACTATCTCAACCTGCACGGCACCGCCAGCCCGCAGAACGACGCCGTCGAGGCGGCGCTGGTGGGTGCGCTGTTTCCGCGCACGCTGCGCGCGAGTTCCAGCAAGGGCGCCACCGGGCACACCCTGGGCGCGGCCGGCATCGTCGAGGCGGTGATCACCTTGCTGGCGCTGGAACACGGCCTGGTGCCGGGCACCCACGGCTGCCGCGATCCGGAGCCGGCGATCGCGGTGCAGCTGGCGTTGGCGCCGGAATGGCGCACGCTGCGCGTCGCGCTCAGCGCCTCGTTCGGCTTTGGCGGCAGCAATGCCTGCCTCGCCTTCGCGCACGCGGAGGCGACATGAGCGCGGCACTCGTGGTCGGCGTCTGCGGTATCGGCGTATGGACGCCCGCGGCACCCTCGTGGCCGGCACTGCAGGCGCTGCTGGCGGGCATTGAACCGGAACCGCAAACGGCGCCGGCAGCGCAGATCCTCGCGCCCGGCGAGCGTCGCCGCGTACCGCTGTCGGTGCGCCTGGCGGTCGAGGCCGCGGCGCAGGCGATCGCGGCCAGCGGGCTGGACGCGACGACCATGGCCAGCGTGTTCGCCAGCGCCTACGGCGACAGCACGATCACCGATGAGCTGGCGCGCACGCTGGCCAGCGCGCCGACGCAGGTGTCGCCGACGCGCTTCACCCACTCGGTGCTCAACGCCGCCGCCGGTCACTGGAGCATGGCCGCTGCCTGCCATGCGCCGAGCAGTGCCGTGTGCGCCGGAGATTCCACCTTTGCCGCCGGCTTGCTGGAAGCCGCATTGCAGGTGATCGACGGCGACCGTCCGCTGCTGTTCGTTGCCAGCGACATCGCCACGATCGGACCGCTGGCGGAAGTCACGCCCGCTACTTTCAGCTTCGCCTGTGCGCTGGTGCTGGCGCCGCTGCCGGCCGATGCACCCCGTTTGCGCCTGCGCACGCGCGCGGCCAAGGCCCGCGAGAGCCTGCCGCGGCAGGTGCAGGCGGCGGCGTGGTACAAGCAAAATCCCTGCGCCCGCAGCCTCGGGCTGCTGGAGGCGCTGGCGCGTGGCGCGCCGTCGCGCCTGCGGCTGGCGCTGGCGCCGGCGCTGACCCTGGACATCGAGATCGAGGCATGACCGACCGCTCCACTCCGCGCTGCTGCATCCTGATTCCCGCGCTCAACGAGGAGCGTGCCATTCGCGACGTGGTCGAGTCCGCGCTGGCGGTCTGTCCGGACGTGATCGTGGTCGACGACGGTTCCGACGACGCCACGCCCGCCATCGTCGGCGCGCTGCCGGTGACGCTGATCCGCCATCCGCAGCGCATGGGCAAGGGCGAGGCGCTGCGCGACGGCTTTCGCGCGGCGCTGCGACTGGGCTTCGACGCGGTGGTGACGATGGATGGCGACGGCCAGCATCTGGCGGCCGACATCCCACGCCTGCTTGCCGCCGCGCGCGCCTATCCCGACCACATCGTGATCGGCGCGCGCCTGCGCGAGCGCGAGCGCCAGCCGAAAGCGCGCCAGCGCGCCAACGCGGTGGCCGACTGGGGCATTTCGGTGGCTTGCGCGCAGCCGATCGCCGACACCCAGAGCGGCCAGCGCTACTACCCGCGCACGGCGCTGGAGCTGGTCGATCTGCCGGCCGAGGGCTTCGTGTTCGAGGCGGCGATCCTGATCGCGGCCTCGCGCGAACGCGGCCTCGGCGCGGTCTCGGTGCCGATCGCCTCGCGCTATCAGGGCGAGTTCCGGCTCAGTCATTTCCGTCCGGTCAGGGACGTCACCCGTATCACGCTGTACACCGTCGGTCGTGCCCTGCATTACGGGCATCTCTGGGCCAGCATCCGGCGCGCGCGCGCGACGCCGCCCAAGGTGATCGATCCGCCGGAGGAGCCCGGGCGTTCCGCCGCCGCGCCACGGCTGGCCTAGTGGTCTGCTTCGCAAATAACGAAACATAAAACGGTGTCTTTTGACGCAGGGCGGTGTTGCTCGTCGTTGCCATAGAATGAGCTATGGCGCCTCCTCGCGCCTTGCCCTGCGCCAAAATCCATCCGTTTCATTTGTTCCGCCATCTGCGACGCAGACCATGAGTCGCTACGCCATGCCGCCGTTGACGCCGATCACCTGACCATTGACGTAGCCGGCCGCCTCCGAGCACAGAAAGGCGACCAGTGCCGCGACCTCTTGCGGTGTGCCGGCGCGGCCGGCCGGCACCAGCGCGCGCAACTGCTCGGCGTCGAAGCGACCGTCGCTCATGCGACCGCTGATGATGCCCGGCGCGACCACGTTGACGGTGATGCCGCGGCTGGCCATCTCGCGCGCCAGCGACCGCGCCGCGCCGTGCAGGGCCGATTTGGCCGCGGCGTAGTTGACCTGGCCGCGGTTGCCGAGTTGCGCGGCAACCGACGAGATCGCCACGATGCGACCGAAGCGCGCGCGGCCCATCGGCAGCAGCAGCGGCTGCACGACGTGAAAAAAGCCGTGCAGGGAGACGTCGATCACGCGGTACCACTGCTCCTCGCGCATGCCGGCCAGCGGCGCGTCGTCGTGAATGCCCGCCGCGTGCACCAGCGCGTGCAGGGGGCCCGCGACGAGCAGGCGTTCCAGCTCGGCGCGCGAGCCGGTGCCGTCGGTGAGATCGAAGCTCACCGCTTCGGCCATGCCGCCCTCGGCGCGGATCGCCGCCGCCACAGCCTCGGCGCGCGCATGTCCGCGTACCGCCTGCACGATGACCGCGTAACCCTGCGCGGCCAGCGTGCGACAGACCGCGCTGCCGATGTCGCCGCTGCCGCCGGTGACCAGGGCGCGGCGTGGGGACTGCTGCATGACGACCTCGCGAACGGTGATGGAAGGAGACTGCGGCGAATGGCTCATACGAGGTTGCGTTCAATCGATGCGATGGGTCGCCCGGATGCAGCCCCACGGGGGCGGAATCCGGGGCTCAATGCAGCACCCTTCCCGGATTCCGCTGCGCTGGATCCAGGCTGCGCGGCTTTCGTGTCTTGATCGCGAACGGGTATCAGGTGCCCGGCGCGGTGGCGTAAACGATGGTCGCACGACCCGCCGCCAGCTGGCAGCCACCCTGGGCGACGTGGAAAGCGTACTGCGCGCCGTGGGCATCGCTGAGCTGGCACTCGGCTTCGATGTCCAGCGCGCCGCCGGCCGGGTCCACGCTCGTGGCGTACAGGCGCACCTCGCGCAGCGCGGCGAGCAGGCCGGGGTGCGGCATGGCACCGGCGGCGCGGGCGATCAGCGCGCCGTGCACGGCCGCCGCCTGCGCGCCGTATTCGCATAGATGCACAGCGTGCAGCGCGCCGTCGCGGCGCAGCGGATGATCGGCGTGCGCGTGGGACGTGCTCCGTGCATGGATGCAGGTGGCGTCCCAGTCCAGTACGCCATCCAGCAGGCACATCGCGCCGGCGTGCGGGATCAGCGCCGCGATCGCGGCGTGGTCCA
Organism: Rhodanobacteraceae bacterium; assembly: GCA_035534135.1. Taxonomy (GTDB): domain Bacteria; phylum Pseudomonadota; class Gammaproteobacteria; order Xanthomonadales; family Rhodanobacteraceae; genus Metallibacterium. Next base: position 8,190 of record DATLSL010000018.1, read on the forward strand.
GCGCGCGGCTCACCGGCCCGCTCCCGCTGCGTGGCGGTGCGGCGCCATCAGCAGCGACAGCGCGAAGTGATAGCCGACGCCGAGCGCCACGGTCAGGCCGATCGCGCGCAGCACCGGCACGCTGGAGGCGGCCAGGCTGCCGAACACCAGCAGCGCGGCGGCCACGCAGACCAGGGTCGCGTGCAGGGTGCGCCGGCGCTCGGCGGCATCGTCGCTGTCGCGCTCGAAGAACAGCGCGTAGTGCAGGCCCAGCCCGGCGGCGAGGATCAGCGCCACCAGATGGAACAGCGTCAGCGCGATGCCGGTCGCGCGCAGCGTCGCCAGCGCCAGCAGGGTCGCCAGTGTCATCGGCGCCAGTACGTGCCAGGCGCGCCGCGGACCACGCAGCGCCAGCGTCACCGCCAGCACCAGCAGCGCACCAGAGCCCGCCAGCGCCTTGAGGATGCGCGCCCGGTAGGCGGCCACCCACTGCTCCGATGTGGCCTTGAGATCGAGCAGGTGCACGCCGCCGCCCTGCGCAGAGGCCCAGTGCGCCAGCGCCTGCGGATCGCGCACATCGACCAGCGCGCCGAGGCCGTACCATTGACCGTCCTGGGTGACCAGCATCGACGCCAGCCGCGCGCCCAGCGGCGTGCGTTCGAAGGCGGCGGGCGTCAGCGGTGGCAGCGCGCGTGCGCGCTCGACATCGGCGACGAACGGTGCGAACAAGCCGGGCCGGTACGGCAGGCCGCGCTCGGCCACGGCGAGATCGGCCGTCAACGCGGCGCGATCGGGCAGCCGCGCCTGCCGCGCGCGCTGCACGGCAACGCTGGGCAGGTAGCGCGAGGGCAGCTCGGCCGCGCCCAGCACGCCGTGGTGTTCCAGATCGCGCAGCGCCGGCGCCACGCGCTCGGAAAGGGTCAACACGGCGTCGGCCGTCGGTGCCTGCAGCAGCAGCTGATAACGCACGTCCGGTGCACCCAGCGCCCGGCGCAGCGCGGCGTCGCGCGCCAGCAGTGCCGGTGGCACCGGCGTCAGTGCGCTGAGGTCGTTCTGCCAGAACGGGCCGGGCGCCAGCGCGATCGTCACCAGCGCCGCGAGCAGCAGCAGTGCGGGCAGCCAGCGCGGACGCGGCAGCGCGTCCAGCCGCGTCGCCAGCCACGCCAGCCCCGGTGTGTCGGCGGCATCGCGCACATGCGCCGGCAGCAGCGGCGGCAGCAGCCAGCGCGTCGCCAGTCCGGCCGCCAGCACACCGGCGACGGCGAACACGGCGAGCTGCTGCAGTCCCGGCACGCCCGAGGCGTAGAACGCGGCATAGGCGATCGCGGTGGAGACGATCGCGGTGCGCAGCAGCGGCCACAACGCGCGCACGCTGGCCGCCGCCGACACCCCGGCCGAGCGGTGGCTGAGCACGCGGATCGGGTATTCCTGGGCCACCCCGAGCAGGGTGAAACCGAACGCCAGCGTGATGCCGTGCGCGCCGCCGTAGAGGAACATCAGCGCGGTCAGTCCCGCCAGCGCGCCGGTGGCGACCGGCAGCGCGCCGAGCAGCAGGCTGGGTACGCTGCGGTAGGCGGCCAGCAGCAGCAGCACGAAGCCGATGGTGGTCAGCGCGCCGATGCGGTCGACGCTGCGGCGCACGGCTTGATCGACCACCACGCTGAAGTAGCCCGGACCGCTGACCTCCAGCCGCGCTGCGCCGCGATCCGGCAACGCGGCGAAGCGCGCGCGCAGCGCCGCCAGCGCGGTGGCCTGGCCCGCGGGATCGAAACCGGGCGCACGCGTCTGCGCCACCAGCAGCGCCGCGCCCTGCGGCGAAAACCACACGCCGTCGTGCAGCGCCGGTGCCTGCGGGGGCGCCCAGCGCTGCGCCAGTGCCAGTGTTTCCAGGGTGGGATCGCTGGGCAGCAACGGTTCCAGCAGCGCTGCCGCAGGTGAACCGAGATCGGCCAGCCTCTGCTCGAGTGCCGTGTGCAGGGTGGCGGCATCGAGCGGCTGCACATCGAAGCGCGGCGTCAACAGGTAGCGGTAGGGCAGCAGGGCCGGGTCGAGCGTGGCCAGCAGGTCCTCGCCGCCGTTGGCGACGAGCACGAACTGCGGATCGTGCGTCAGCGCTGCGGCAAGACCCTGGCTGAGGCGCGCCAGATCCGTCGCCGGCGCGCCGCGGATCGCCAGCAGCAGCAGGCGCGAGCCCGGGCCCTTGCCGATCTGATCGAGCAGCAGGCGCTGCACCGGCGTACGCGGCGGCGGCAGGAAGGCGCGCAGGTCGGTCTCGACGCGCAGATGCATGGCGACGGCCCAGCCCAGCGTGGCCAGCGTGGCCAGCCACAGCGCCAGCAGCGTCCGGCGCCCACGCGCGTTCACGACGCGGGGCCGCCCGCGCACAGCGTCGCCAGTGCCGCCGGCGTCGGCGCAGTCGGCAATGCGGTCGCCGCCAGCGCGCCGAGCAGGGTGAAGCTGGTATCGCCGTTGCTCTGATCCATGCGCAGACAGCGCAGGCGGTGGCCGCTGCCGTCGACGCTGATGCCGGTCAGCCGCCGCGCCAGCGCGGCGTCGCGCGGTTTGAGTTCGAGCGTCCACGCGCGCGCGTCGCCGGAGGCGCTGACGTCAAACGTGGCTCGCAGCAGCGCGGCGTCGCCGGACAGCAGGGCGCGAAAACCGATCAGCAGGCCCTTCAATTCCGGCACGCGGCCGAGGTCGAAGGCCTGCGGCTGCTGCCCGGGGCGCACGATGCGCACCTGATCGCCGTCGATGGTGGTGGTCTCGCGATAGGGCGTGCTGACGTCGCGTTCGAGGCGGTCGCCGCCCCGCCAGACCAGATCGCCATGCAGGATCAGCGGACGTTCCAGCACGCCGACGTAGCGCACTTCGGCGAACGCGGTGCGCGCCGGCGCGGGCTGCGCCAGGCCGGCGATCAGCCGCTCAGGGACCCGCGTGGCCGCGGCGGTCGGCGTCGGCAGCAGGGGCAGCAGGGGCAGCAGCCACAGCAGCATCCGCAGTTGTTTGCCAGAAGTCATAAAAGTTGAACCAGTTGCGGGGATAGGTGCGGGCGATGGTTTCGAGGCGCGCGGCGAATCGCGCCAGCGCCGCATCCAGCGCGGCGGCACGCTGCGCGCGCGGAATCTCGACGCGATCGGCGAAAGGTTCGAACAGCAGCCGGTAACGGTTGCCGCCAAGATACAGGCCAAAGCACAGCAGCACCGGCACGCCGAGCGCGGCAGCGAGCAGCCAGGGCGAGGTCGGCAGCGGCGCCGGTATACCCAGGAACGGTGCCGTGCGGGTGGCCTCGCCGCGGCGCGCGCGATCGGCCAGCAGCGCCACCAGCGCGCCCTCGCGGGTGGCCTCCGCCAGCGCCAGCACGATCTCGGTCGGATCGCGCGAGGCGTCGATCACGGCGGCACCGACCTCCGGCGCCAGGGCTTCCAGCATTTCAGTCATGGCTGGCGTCTGCGCCTTGTCCAGCAGGACCCGCAGGCGGCCCTGCGGGAAGTGGCCGGCCAGCGCGCGCAGCGCCTCGAAGCTGCCGACATGCGCGCCCAGCAGCAGTACGCCGCGACCCTGGGCATGAATCGCCTTGAGCGCCTCCAGGCCCTCGACCTCGATGGCAAAGCCGCGCGTGCCGCGCGCCAGCAGGAACACCCGGTCCAGCGTGGTCGCGGCATAGGCGTGAAACTGGCACATGACCTGCCACGCGCTGGCCGGCCGCCCCTGCAGACATGCATAGAACTGGCGCGTGGCGCGGCGCTCGACGCCATGGCGGAAAAAGAAATACAGCGTGATCGGGTACAGGATCAGCCGCGCCATCGGCCGCCCGAGGTGCAGACCGATGTCGCGGATCAGCCGCAGTGCAAAACGGCTGCCGCCTTCGCGACGTCCCTGCCAGTGCGCGTTCACGACGCCGGTTCCAGCAGGCCGCGCGCGATCAGGGTGGCGCCCTGGCGTATCGCAAAGCGCACCCGCGCGCCGTCCGCGCGCAGCTCGATCGTGGCCACGGCAGCCGGCTGCAGCGGCGCCAGGAACTTGGCCTCGATCACGCCGGCGACGGCGACGCCACGCCACGCCCGCAGCGCGCAGGCGGCCTCCTCCAGCAACAGCACGCCCGGCACGCGCGGCTGACCTGGAAAGTGTCCGGGCAGGGTCGGATGCGTGTGCGGTACCAAAAAATCCGCGCGATGGACTTCGCTCATGCGCGCCTCTTCAACTCGGGCCAGTGCGTGGCCAGTGCCCGCGCGAAGGCGACGAAGCCGCGGCGTGGCGTCTGCGGCAACAGGCGTCTGCGCAGGGCGTATTCCAGCACAAACGCGATGCCCAGCACGGCGTAGGCGATGGCGTTGCTCCACAGGCTCCACCACGCCCGCGGCAGCGGCCACGGCGCAGCCACGCCGGCCATGGCCAGCAGGCCGCCCGGCACCGCGAGCGTTGCCAGCAGCAGCGCGATCGTGGCCATCGCCGCCAGCAGCAGGGCCCAGGCCACGGTTACCGCACGCGCGTAGCGCGCCGTGACCGCATCGGTCGGCGCTGCGTCGCCTTCGCTCAGGCGCACGAAGCGCGCCACCAGGGGCTCACGACCGCAGCGCAGGCTGGCGCCGAACAGTGCGGCGGCCAGCGCCGGCAGCAGCGCCGGCAGCAGTTCCATCGGCAGCGTCGCCAGGCCCAGCGGCAGCAGCGCCAACAGGCCCAGCGCCAGGGCCAGCCACAGCAGCCAGCTGCGCCGATGACCCCGCCACAGTCCGGGCAACAGCAGCAGGCTGATCAGCACCAGCGGCGGCAGCAGAGCCAGGTACGGGTCGGCGTTGACGGTCGCCCAATGCGTGCTCAGCGGCCAGGCCAGGATCAGCGCACCCGCCACTACGGCACGCGCGCGGGCGGCGTTCACGCCACGGAGACGCTGCGCTGCTGCTCGATATGCGCGGCCAGCGCGGCCAGGCTTCCGAAAATGCGGCGGTTGTCCGGGTGGTCGGAACGCAGCTGGAAACCGTAGCGCCTGGATACCGCGAGCGCGATTTCGAGGGCGTCGATCGAATCCAGCCCCAGTGCGCCGCCGAACAGCGGGGTGTCCGGCGCGATCGTCTCGGCGGCGACACCTTCAAGGTTGAGACTGGTGACGATCAACTCGGCAAGCTCGCGCTCGGCGGACGTCTGTGCGTTCATCGCAGGGCAACTCCATTGTCCTTGCGTGCCGCTCCACTGCGGCCCGCATCGCGCGCCATTGTAACATTGTGGTTTGTACTGTCCGTGCCGCCGGTGATCGAAGCCCCGTTGTCCACGCCACTCTCTGCCGATGCCGCCTGCGTGCCGCTGCGGGTGAACTACGTCGCCGCGTCGCCGGCGGAACTGCTGGCTGCGTCCGGCACGCTGGCCGTACTCGGCTTTGGTACCGCGTCTGCGTCTGCGGATGATCCGCGGTGGCTACAGCTGCCTTTGCAACCGCTCGGCCCAGCGGTCAGCGAAGTCTGGCAGGTCGCGGCCGTGGTCGGTCACGGCCGCGAGGGCATGATCCGCTACGCTGTCGGCGGCGGCTGGCTGTTCGGCGCCATCGAGCTCGATGAAGCCGCGCAGGGCGGCCTGGAGCGCGCTGCCGAGGCGGCCTATCGTGCGCTGGCCGCTTTCGTTGCCGCGCGCGCGGAACGCCATGTGCTGCGGATCTGGAACTATTTTGGCGCGATCAATCGAGGCGCCGGCGACGACGAGCGTTACAAGCGTTTCTGCGCCGGCCGCGCGCGCGGCATGGACGCAGGTTTCGATGCCGGTTATCCCGCCGCTACCGCGCTCGGCGTGCAGCGTGCGCCCGACCGACTGCAGGTTTACTGGCTGGCCGCGGCGGTGGCGGGCACGCGGGTGGAAAATCCGCGCCAGCTGAGTGCCTGGCGCTATCCGCGTTCCTACGGTCCGACGCCGCCCAGTTTCGCCCGCGGCATGCGGCTGCCGGGTGCCGCCGGGCTGGCGATCTCGGGTACCGCCGCCATCGTCGGTCACGCCTCGCAGGCGGCCGACGACCTCGACGCGCAGCTGGCGGAAACTTTCGCCAACCTCGATGCCCTGCTGACGGCGGCCGGCGTGGACGGCGGCTTCGACGCACGTTCGCCGCTGAAGGTATATCTGCGCGACCCGGCACAGGCCGCGCGCGTCTCCGGTTTTCTCGCGGCGCGCCTGCCATCGGCGGTACCGCGTCTGCTGCTGGCCGGCGACATCTGCCGCGCCGAGCTGGCGGTCGAGATCGATGGCTGGCGGTTCATGCCCGACTAAAACATGCCGCGCGCACAGCCGTGAAAGGTCGCGCCGGTTATTTCCAGCATGGCTCGCCACGGGTAGTGATAAGCGCCTTGCGTACAGGCTCCGGGCGTGAGGATCAGGCTCACCCAGCCGTGATTGGCGGTGAAGATCAGCGCACCGTTGGCCAGTCGCTTGCGGGCGACATCGCGGTACTGCCGCTCGACCGCCTTGCCGTCCAGATTGGCGCGCAACTGCCGTTGCGCGCCGTGACCCAGGATCGCCGCACGCCAGTGGCTGGGACGGTCACCCCGTGCGACAAACATCTCGGTCATGTCAGCGGTAACGGCGCTGGGCGGAGTCTTGACGGAAGCCACGGGGATGGCGGGTCGTTGCAGAGACAGCGCCAGCGGCGAGGCCGCGTCGGCGGCGCTCAGCGGCAGCGGCGCCGGCAACGTCCAGAGTACGTGCCCGGCGGCATCCACGATGCGGGCTTGCAGCAGATAGTGCTCCCCGGGCTGAAGCGTGCCTGGCCTCAGCCAGAGCCCGAAGGCATGCGGGGTCTTTCGTGCGGGTGCATCCGACTGCGCCAGCAGGCGCCTGCCCGCGAGCAGGATCACTTCGGCACGCGCGCCCTGCGGCAGCGGCTGGGCATCGGGCCAGAGCAGGCTGCCCGCGACGATCTGGCCCCGGGATTCAGGCGCCGACCGGACCACAATCTTGGGCGCGGGCGTCGTGCACGCGGCCAGGCTGAGTGCGGCCACCAGGATCGCCCAGCGACCAACGGTGTTCTGTCCCGTGCGCATATCGAGACCTCCTGGTCTGTCATGCCGGCACCGGAGTCATCATCTGCCCAAAACGAAGGCCGGCACAAGGCCGGTCTTCGTCGCTTCCAGCACGTGGTGTCGAGGGCTACTTCGGCGCCGGACCCTTGACCACGGTGGCCAGATGGGCGGGTCGCAGCCACGCCTTGAACGCCGCCTGCACTTCGGGCGCGGTCAGCGCCAGATAGTGCTGCGCGGCCCGCGTCGGCTCGTCCAGCGGCAAGCCCATCTGCGCGTAGTACAGCAGGCGGCCGGCGATGCTGCCGGTGCTGGACTCGCCGAGCGGGATGCTGCGGATCAGCAACGCCTTGGCGCGGGTGAGTTCGGTGGGCGTGACCGGCTGCTCCTGCATCTGCTTCAGATCGCGCACCACCAGCGCACGCGCCTGGCTGACCTTGTCCGGATCGCAGCCGTAGCTCACCGAGTAGTTGCTGCGCGTCAGGCCCCAGTTGAACGCGGTGCCGACGGTGTAGACCAGCCCCGACTTCTCGCGCAGGTCGCGGTACAGGCGCGAGGCGTAGAAGCCGCCGCCCAGCACCTGGTTGCCGAGGTTGAGCGCGTAGCGGTCCGGGCTCTTGAGGTTCAGCCCGAGGTTTTGCACCAGCGCGACGCTGTCCTGCAGCGAGGTCGTGTCCGGCACGACCGCCTGCGAGGGGGCGTTGGGCGGGATCGGCGCCAGCTCGACGTCGGGCTTCGGACCGTGCGCCTTCCAGCTGCCGAAGTATTGCGTCACCACGCGCTCGGCCTCGGCCGGCGTGATCTTGCCGATCACCACGATGGTGGTCATGTCGGGACGGAACACCGTGGCGTGGTAGGCCTTGACGTCGGCGAGGCTGAGCTTCATCACGCCCTGCGGCGTGGCCTCGCGCAGGGTCGGATCGTGGGCCGGGACCAGCGCTTTGGTGATTGCGCGGCCATAGAGATACCCCGGCGACTCGAGTTCACCGGCCAGCGCGCGCGCGGTCTGCATCTGCACCACCGCGAACGCCTGCGGCGGCAGCGCCGGATGCAGTTCGTCGTCGGCGAGCAGTTGCATGCCGCGCGCGAAGTGCGCCGCCGGTACCGCCAGCGAGAACGAGGTGCCGGCGCCGACGTTGGCGCTGATGTCGTCCAGCGCCTTCAGGTAGGCCAGCCGGTCGAGCGTTTGCGTGCCGTACTCGAACAGGCCGCCCAGCACACTGCCGACGCCCTCCTGTCCCGGCGGCGTCTGCAGGTCGGCGTTGCTGCGGATGGCGCCATACACCTGCACGGTGTCGCTGACGTTCTCCGGCTGCACGATCAGCTTGATGCCGTTGGCCAGCGTGGTCACCGTTGGCTGCACGGTCGAGGCCGGCACTTCCAGCCGCGCCAGCGCGCGCTCGGCCCAGGCCGGCAGCTTGACCGCGCCCTCGGGCGCGCCGCCGAACGACTCGGCGCCGCCGAAGCCCTTGCCGGCGATCGGCTTGCCGGAACTCTGCGGGGTGAGGATCGCGGTGATCGCGTGCTGCGGGTCCAGTGCCGCGCGCGCGACGCGATCGACATCGGCCACGGTCACCGCCTCGATCGCGCCCTTGATCGCGTCCGGCGAATCCAGACCCTCGAAAGCCAGCGCCGACGACCAGGCGTTGGCCAGCCCGCTGATCGAGTTTTTCTGGAACTCGAGGCGGGCGATGGCATTGCGCTTGGCGGCCTCGACCAGATCAGCCGGCACGCCGTTCTTCAGCGTCGCCGCCAGCGTGGTGTTGATCTCGGCGAGCAGCGCCTGCGCATTGCCGCCCTTGGGAAAGGCGCCGATCGCGAAGCCCAGCCCGGCGCCGGGAAACGCCGCGTACTGGAAGCCGGCGAACAGCGCCTTGCCCTGCGGCACCAGCGCATACAGGCTGCCGCGCTGGCTGCCCAGCACGTCGGACAAAATCATGCTGGCGGCGTAATCTCTGGCGGTCATGCCGGGCATGCGGTAGGACACCGCGACCAGACCCACGGGCAGGTCGGTGGGCAGCTTCAGCGTCTGTGCCGACACCGGTTGCAGATCCACCGCCGGGCGCGCCGGCAGCGGCCGGCTCGGGATGTCGCCGAACAGCGCCTTGACGCGCGCCAGCGTCGCCGCGGGATCGACGTCGCCGACGATCACCAGGATCGCATTGTTGGGCACGTACCAGGTCTGGTGGAAGTGCTTGAGCATCGCCGCGGTGGTCTTGTCGAACGACGGCCGCGTACCCAGCGCGTCGTGCGCGTAGGGCGTGCCCTTGAACATCGTCGCCAGCAGCTGCGAATAGAACACGTACTGCGGGCTGGACAGATCGCGTGAGACTTCCTGCTCGATCGCGCCGCGCTCCTTGGCCCACTGCGCGGGCGCGGCGTCGAGGCCGCGCATGCGCAGCGACTCGATGTGCAGGGCGACGTCGAGGTCCGCCGCCGGCACGGTGAAAAAGTACTGCGTCACCGTCTGCGTGGTGTCGGCGTTGAAGCCGCCGCCCATCGCCGCGGCGATCGCCGACAGCTGGTCCTTGCCCAGGCCCGGGCTGCCGCGGAACATCATGTGCTCCAGCGCATGCGCGGTGCCGGGAAAACCCGTCGGCGCCTCGTTCGAGCCGACCAGGTAATTGATCTCGGTGGTCACCACCGGCGCCAGCCGGTCGGGCACGATCACCACGCGCAGCCCGTTGGGCAGGGTGGCGCGCAGCACCGCATCCTTCGGCGGCGCCTGCGCCGCCGCGAGCGCGGGCAGCAGCAGCAATGCCGCCAGCAGCGCTGGCAGTCCTCGCAGGATCTTCCTCATCGTCGTCTCTCCTAGGGTGAAACCAGCATCATGCCGGTGCAGCACGCCGGATGCGAACGGCGCTCCCCGCGCCGGGCGTCCAAATTGCGACCATGCGGGGGTGCGAAGGTTCAAGCCGCCGAACGCAGGTGGCATCGTAACCGGAACGTATGGCCCAATCGGTTGCGGAGTCCGGGGTCTCACCTCTAGCGTGCCGTATGCCATCAGCGCAGGCGCCCGCATGAATGCCACGGAGGGTCGCGTGCCGCGCGGAGCGCTGCGCGACTTCGTGCTGCGGCCGTCGCGAGCCGTCGCCGGCACGGCCCCGGGAATGGGCGTGCCGCAACGGCTGCGCCAGGTTGCACTGGAAGGCCTACGCCTGGTCGGCGTGGGTTACGCCGCGTCGCTGCTGCTGCTGTTGCCCGCGGGGGCGGCTTCGCTGGCGCTGCATCTCAGCGTGGCGAAGAGCAACCTGCTGATGCAGTCGCCGCTGCTGCGCAGCCCGCTGGCGCTGCTGCTGATCGCACTCGCCGCGGCGATGGAGGAGTGCGTGTTCCGCGGTTTTCTCTCGGCGCGTCGCTTCGGCGTGGCGCTGCTGTGGATGGCGCTGCCGTTCTTCGGTGTCCTCATGGCGACGCGTTTGCTGGATTTCACGCCGAGCCTGATGCAGCGCCTGCTGGCCTTCGCTGTGGCCTTCGTCGTCGGCTATCTGGCTTGGCCGCTCTATGGGCGTGCGACAGCGGCCTTCATCGAGCGCCACTTCCGCGGCCTGGTGTGGCTCTCCGCACTGGTGTTCGGACTGGCGCACATCAGCAATTACCAGTCCGATGCGCTGAGCCCGTGGTGGATCCATCCGCTGTTCGTGCTGCCGCAGATGGGGCTCGGCCTGTTGCTGGCCTACGTGCGTACGCGCTACGGACTGCCGGGCAGCGTCCTGTTGCATTTCATGTTCGATGCGCTGCTGGTGCTGCTGCTGGTCGCCAAGACGCAGCACTGGATACTGCTGGCCATGCCGCTGGGGTTGGTGGTTTTCGCCCTGCTGCTGTGGGGGCTGGTCACGCTGGCATTGGAGGTCTTCGGCGCATCGACGCCGGCGCCGGAGGGAGCGCCGTGAGCAAGCGGAGCAGGATTGCGCGGAGCTGGATATTCCTGCGGGCGAGATCAAGCGTGTGGCTGCCGCGAATTGGGTACGAGATCGTCTGCCGCCCTTCGCGGCAGCGCCGCGTGACAGGACGAGGTCGCCGGAGTAACACGGGCGCGGCACGCAAAGGGTGCGGGGGAGGGTGGGCCCGCCGGGGCAACCCGGCGGGCCTTGTTTTGCGCCGGCTATGATCCGGGCATGCCGTTATCGCTGCCGCCCGCGCTCGAGGCCCTGGTCGCCGAGCGCTATGCCGATCTGGTTGCCCGTTGCCGCGCGGCCGGCGTGCCGTTGCACGACGACGCCGGCGTCGCCGAGCGTGTGCGCCGCACGCTGCTGGCCAGCGATTTCGCCTGGGACGCCTGGCGCCGCGATCCGGCCCTGCTGAGCCCGTCCGCGCTGGATTGGCTGCGCGCTCCCGGTGATGCCGGCGCACGCGCGGCGGCGTTGTCGCTGGCAGATCTCGACGAGGTTGCACAACGCTCAGCCTTGCGCCGCCTGCGCCGTGCCGAGGCACTGCGGCTGGTATTTCGCGATGTCAACGACTTCGACGATCTGCCCGGCACCCTCGCCGCCACCAATGCGCTGTACGTCGGCCTGATCGAGGCTGCGCTGGCTGCGGCCGAACGCACGCTGGCGCAGCGTCACGGCGTCGTCCGTGACGGCGCCGGTCAGCCGCAGCGCCTGCTGGTGCTGGGGCTGGGCAAGCTCGGCGGCGGCGAGCTGAACTTTTCCTCCGACGTCGACCTGATCCTCGCCTACGCCGAGGACGGCGCCAGCGACGGCGCGCGATCGCTGGAGGCCGGCGAGTACTACGCGCGGCTCGGCCAGCGCATGGTCGGCCTGCTCGCCGACACCAGTGCCGACGGCCAGGTGGCGCGCGTGGATCTGCGCCTGCGCCCGTTCGGTGCCGCCGGCCGCCTGGCGCTGTCGTTCGCTGCGATGGAGCAGTACTACCAGCGCGACGGCCGTGACTGGGAGCGCTACGCCTGGATCAAGGCCTGGCCGGTGGCAGGCGATCTGGTCGCCGGACGGCGCCTGCTGGCGCAGCTGCGGCCATTCGTCTATCGGCGCTACTTCGATTACACCGCGTTCGCCGGATTGCGCGCGATGAAGGCTCTGATCGACGCCGAGGTGGCGCGCAAGGACCTCACGCACAACCTCAAGCTCGGGCCCGGCGGTATCCGCGAGATCGAGTTTCTGGTGCAGCTCGAACAGCTGATCCGCGGCGGTCGCGAGCCGGCGTTGCGCGTGCCCGGGCTGCTGCCGGCGCTGGCCGCGCTGGAATCGCGCGGTCGCGTTGGCGTGGCGCGCGCGCGTAGCCTGCGCGAGGCCTACCTGTTCCTGCGCCGGCTGGAAAATCGCGTGCAGATGCTGCGCGACCAGCAGACCCACGATGTGCCCGAGTCGGCGCAGGATCGCCTGCGGCTGGCGTTGGCGCTGGGCTATCCCGACTGGGCGCCGCTGGCGGATGCGCTCGCGGCGCATCGCGCTGCGGTCGCCGAGGAGTTCGCCGCGGTTCTGCTGCCCGGGGCTGCGCAGCGTGCGCCGCAG
>DATLSL010000019.1:0-4063 GCA_035534135.1 Rhodanobacteraceae bacterium
CGTCAGATCGCGATCGGAGACCGCGCGTTCGAGCAGCGCGGCCAGCGGCGCCAGTTCGGGATAGCGCCGCGCCACGGTCATGGCGTAGGCGTAGACGCGCGGCAGGTCGGCGAGGTAGCCGCGCTTGCCGTCGCGGTACCACAGCCGGCAGAAGATGCCGAGTACCTTGAGATGCCGCTGCAGGCCCATCAGGTCGAAGCTGCGCAGGAAGGCCTGCGGGCCGGCGTCGGCCGCCAGCAGGCCGGCGTCGACCAGGCGCAGGCGGTAATCCAGCGCCCAGCGTTCGACGCGGGTCTCGGGCCAGACGATGTAGCAGTCGCGCAGCAGCGAGACGAGGTCGTAGGTCAGCGGTCCGCGCACGGCGTCCTGGAAGTCGATGATGCCCGGCCCGTCGGCGTCCAGCACCAGCAGGTTGCGGCTGTGGAAATCGCGGTGCACGAATGCGACCGGCTGTGCCAGCGCGGCGTTGACCAGCTGGCGAAAGGCGACCTCCAGCACGTCCGACGCTCCGCGGTCGAGATGCGCACCGAGATGGCGTTCGAGAAACCAGCGCGGCAGCAGCTCCAGCTCGGCGACCAGATGCGGCTCGTCATAGCGCGGCAGCCCCTCGGCGTCGACGTCGCGCTGCATCCGCAACAGCGCATCCAGCGCGTCGGCGTAGAGGATATCGACGCTGGCCGCGTTGAGTTCGGGCAGGTAGGTGCGGCTGCCCAGGTCCTGCATGGCGATGAAACCCAGCAGCGGATCGGCCGCCAGCACCCGCGGTGCCACCAGACCGGCGCGGCACAACCGCGCATCCACGTCCAGCCAGGGGCGGATGTCCTCGCGTCCGGGCGGGGCGTCCATCACGATCACGCTGCCACCATCGTCGCGCTGGCCGCGCCAGTAGCTGCGAAAGCTGGCGTCGGCCGAGGCCGGCTGCAGCTCCAGCGCAGGTGCGCCGAGGACGCGGCGGGTCCAGTGCAGGCGCTGTTCGGCGCGGGTGGTCGCGTCAGTCATGCGGCAGGCGATGGTGGCGGTGCCATGAGGATAACAGCGGCCATCCGCCCTGCCCGCGGCGTCCGTTACACTGCGCCGAGACGTCACGCGCCGCTGGAGACTGGCCCGCATGAAGCTGATCCCCGTGCTGCTGTCCGGCGGTTCCGGCACGCGCCTGTGGCCGCTGTCGCGCGAGGCCTATCCGAAGCAGTTCCTGCCGCTGGCCGGGCCGCAGACCATGCTGCAGGCGACCTGGGCGCGGGTGCGTGATCTCGGCGGCGCGGCGCCGCTGGTGGTCGCCAACGAAGAGCACCGCTTCATGGTCGCCGAGCAGTTGCGTGAAACCGGCTGCACGCCGGCTGCGCTGATCCTCGAACCGATCGGCCGCAACACCGCACCGGCGATCGCGGTAGCGGCGCTGCAGGCGCTGACCGGGGGCGAGGAAGCGCTGCTGCTGGTGTTGCCCTCCGATCACGTGATCCGCGACGAGGACGGTTTTCGCTCCGCCGTGCGCGCCGCGCTGCCGGCGGCGGAGCAGGGCGCGCTGGTGACCTTCGGCATCGTCCCGGACGCGCCCGAGACCGGCTACGGTTACATCAAGGCCGCGCCGGGCGAGGGCGTGCGCGCGGTCGAACGCTTCGTCGAGAAGCCCGATCGTGCCACCGCCGAGCGTTATCTCGCCGCGGGCGGCTACTACTGGAACAGCGGCATGTTCCTGTTCCGCGCCGGCCGCTTCCTCGAGGAACTCGAGCGCCTGCAACCGGCAATGCTGGCCGCCTGCCGCGAGGCGCTGGCCAAGGCCCGGCGCGACGTCGATTTCCTGCGCCTCGACAAGGAAGCCTTCGGCGCCTGTCGGGCCGATTCGATCGACTACGCGGTGATGGAAAAGACCACGCACGCCGCGGTGCTGCCGGTGAACCTCGGCTGGAGCGACGTCGGCTCCTGGTCGGCGCTGTGGGCAGTGGCTCCGCGCGATGCCGCGGGCAACGCGCACCGCGGCGACGTGATCGCGCTCGACTGCCGCGACACCTTTGCCTGGGGCGAGCGCCGGCTGATCGCGTTGATCGGCCTCGACGACGTCGTGGTGGTCGATACCGACGACGCCCTGCTGGTGGCGCGCAAGGATCGCGTGCAGCAGGTCAAGGAGATCGTCCAGCGCATCAAGGCCGGGAAACGCAGCGAGGCCACCTGGCATCGCAAGGTCTACCGCCCTTGGGGTGCCTACGACTCGATCGACGCCGCCGAGCGTTTCCAGGTCAAGCGCATCACCGTCAAGCCGGGTGCGACGCTGTCGCTGCAGATGCATCACCATCGTGCCGAGCACTGGATCGTGGTCAGCGGCACCGCGCGCGTGACCCGCGGCGACGAGGTGTTCCTGCTCGGCGAGAACGAATCGACCTTCATCCCGCTGGGCACCCGTCATCGGCTGGAGAATCCGGGCATGGTGCCGCTGGAGCTGATCGAGGTGCAGTCCGGCAGCTACCTCGGCGAGGACGACATCGTCCGCTTCGAGGACAAGTATGGCCGCGGGGCCTGAACGCGTTGCCGTGATGGATCACCTCGACCGCCTCGAAGCCGAGAGCCTGCACATCCTGCGCGAGGTGGCGGCGACCGCGCGCCGGCCGGTGCTGCTGTACTCGATCGGCAAGGACTCCTCGGTGCTGCTGCACCTGCTGCTGAAGGCGTTTCGGCCCGGCCGGCCGCCCATGCCGCTGCTGCACGTCGATACCGGCTGGAAGTTCCGCGCGATGATTGAATTCCGCGATCGCCGTGTCGCCGAGACCGGCGTCGAGCTGCGCGTGCACCTCAACGAAGAAGGCCGCGCCCAGGGCATCGGCCCGATCAGCCACGGCGCCAGCGTGCACGTGGACGTGATGAAGGTGGCGGCGCTGAAACAGGCGCTGGACCAGGGTGGCTTCGACATGGCGATCGGCGGTGCGCGCCGCGACGAGGAAAAATCGCGCGCCAAGGAACGCGTGTTCTCGTTCCGCAATGCGCAGCATCGCTGGGATCCGAAGAATCAGCGCCCGGAGCTGTGGAATCTGTACAACACCCGCCTCGGCCCAGGCGAAAGCGTGCGCGTGTTCCCGCTGTCGAACTGGACCGAGCTGGACGTCTGGCAGTACATCCGCCGCGAGGCGATCCCGGTGGTGCCGCTGTACTTCGCCGCCGAGCGGCCGGTGGTCGAGCGCGACGGCGTGCTGATCATGGTCGACGACGAGCGCCTGCCGCTGCGCCCCGGCGAGATCCCGCAGCAGCGCAGGGTGCGCTTTCGCTCGCTGGGCTGCTATCCGCTGACCGCGGCGATTCCGTCCGCCGCGACGACGCTGGACGCGGTGATCGCCGAGATGCAGGCCAGCCGCCAGTCCGAGCGCGCCGGGCGCGTGCTCGACCACAGCGCCGGCACCTCGCTGGAGCAGAAGAAGCGCGAGGGGCATTTCTGATGGCCGCGCCGCTGACGCAACTGCGCCTGCTCACCTGCGGCAGCGTCGACGACGGCAAGAGCACCCTGATCGGGCGCCTGCTGGCCGACGCCGGGGTGGTGCCCGACGATCTGCTGGAGCAGCTGGCGCGCGACAGCCGCCGCTACGGCACCTGCGGCGACGCACTCGACTACGCGCTGCTGCTCGATGGCCTGCAGGACGAGCGCGAACAGGGCATCACCATCGACGTCGCCTGGCGCTACTTCGCCACCCCGCGGCGCAGTTTCATCGTCGCCGACTGCCCCGGCCACGAGCAGTACACCCGCAACATGGCTACCGGCGCCTCGGCCTGCGAGTTGGCGGTGGTGCTGGTCGATGCCGGCGCCGGCCTGAAGCCGCAGACGCGCCGGCACACCTACATCGCCGCCCTGCTCGGTATCCGCCACGTGGTGCTGGCGGTCAACAAGATGGACCGCGCCGATTATCGCGAGGACCGTTTCCGCGCGATCGAGGCCGAATACCGCGCGCTGGCGGCGCGCCTGGGCGTGGCGCAGGTCACCTGCATTCCGGTCGCCGCCGTGCACGGCGACATGCTGGTGCAGCGCGGCCCGCACCTCCCCTGGTATCGCGGTCCGACCCTGCTCGAGCATCTGGAAACGGTC
>DATLSL010000020.1:0-2420 GCA_035534135.1 Rhodanobacteraceae bacterium
CGAGGCCGATCTCAACGGGGCGCTGCAGCGGCTGACCACGCCGTCCGCCCGTCCGAGCATGAAGCCGCCGGCAGATGACGCCGTGCCCGCCGCCTTGGGAGGCAAGGCGCCATGATCGCCGCGGTCATCCGCGCGGCCATCCGCAATCGTTTTTTCGTGCTGACGGGCGCTCTGCTGCTCGCCGGTTGGGGCATATGGGCCGGGCTGCACATGCCGCTCGATGCGTTGCCCGATCTCTCCGACACGCAGGTGATCGTGCAAACCCGCTGGCCCGGGCAAGCCCCGCAGGTGATCGAGTACCAGGTCACCTATCCGGTGAGCGCCAGCATGCTGTCGGTGCCAGACGTCAAGACCGTGCGCGCCTATTCGGCGTTTGGCGTCTCGATCGTCTATGTGATCTTTCACGGCGGCACCGATCTGTACTGGGCGCGTTCGCGCGTGCTCGAATACCTGAATCAGATCCGTGCGAGCCTGCCGCGCGGCGTCAATCCGGTGATGGGGCCTGACGCGACGGGGCTCGGCTGGGTCTACGAATACGCCTTGGTCGACCGCAGCGGAACGCTGGATCTCGGTCAGCTGCGCGCGCTGCAGGACTGGTTTCTGAGCTACCGCCTGAAAACGGTGCCGGATATCGCCGAAATCGCCAGCATCGGCGGCATGGTGCGCGGGTGGCAGATAGTGGTCGATCCGTTGAAGCTCGCCGGATTCGGACTGACCGTGCCGCAGGTGATCGCCGCGGTGCGTGCCGCCAACGGCGCCACCGGCGGCTCGGTGATCGAGCAGGGAGAGGCCGATCTGATGGTCAAGAGCATCGGCTACCTGCGCACGCCCGCCGATTTCGACCGCATCCCGATTGTCACCCGCGGCAATGGGATACCGATTGTGTTGGGCGACGTGGCCACGGTGCGGCGGGGACCGACCGTCCGCGACGGCATCGGCGAACTCGACGGCCAGGGCGAGGTGGTCGGCGGCGTGGCGATACTGCGTTCCGGCAAGAACGCCCTAAAGGCGATCGAAGCGGTCAAAGCGCGCCTCGCCGAACTGCAGCGCGGCCTGCCCAACGGGGTGAAGATCGTGCCGGTCTACGACCGCTCGCAGCTGATCCTGGCGGCGGTGCGCAACCTGCGCGAAAAGCTTATCGAAGAGTTCCTGGTCGTCGCCGCGGTATGCGCGCTGTTCCTCTGGCACCTACGCTCCTCGCTGGTGGCGGTGATCACCCTGCCGGTGGCCGTGCTGACGGCGTTCATCGTCATGTACTACCAGGGAGTCAGCGCCAACATCATGTCGCTGGGCGGCATCGCGATCGCCATCGGCGCGATGGTCGACGCCGCGGTGGTGATGATCGAGAATACGCACAAGCAATTCGAGCACTGGCGCGAGGCGCAGGGTCGCGACCCCGAGGGCCGCGACCGCTGGAAGGTGATCGCGACGTCCGCCGCCGAAGTGGGACCGGCGCTGTTCGTGAGCCTGCTGGTGATCGCGCTGTCGTTCGTGCCTGTGTTCGCCCTGCAGGGGCAGGAGGGCCGCCTGTTCGCGCCGCTCGCCTTCACCAAGACCTACGCGATGGCTGCTTCCGCGGCGCTGGCCGTGACCCTGATCCCGGTGCTGATGGGCTATCTGGTGCGCGGGCGCATCCGCCCCGAGCACGCCAACCCGATCAACCGTACGCTGATCGCGAGCTACCGGCCGCTGCTCAACGGCGTGCTGAAGCGCCCGCTGCCGGTGCTGCTGGCCGCCGCGGTGGCGCTCGCGGTGACGGCCATTCCGCTGTCGCGCCTGGGCAGCGAGTTCATGCCGCCGCTGGGCGAAGGCACGCTGCTGTACATGCCGACCTCGATGACCTCGCTCTCGACCGGCAAGGCGGCGCAGCTGCTGCAGCAGACGGACCGCATGCTGAAGACCGTGCCGGAGGTCGCGACGGTGTTCGGCAAGGCCGGGCGTGCCGACACCGCGACCGATACCGCGCCGCTGAACATGTTCGAGACCACGATTGCCTTCAAGCCGCGCAGCGAGTGGCGGGCGGGCATGACGATGGCGAAGATCGAGGCCGAACTCAATCGCGCCGTGCAGGTGCCGGGCCTGTCCAACCTGTTCGTGCCGCCGATCGCCAATCGCGTCGAGATGCAGTCGACCGGAATCAAAAGCCCGATCGGCATCAAGGTGGCCGGCCCCGATCCGGCAGAGCTGCAGCGCCTGTCCGTGGCCATCGCGCGCGTCGCCCGGGGCGTGCCCGGCGTCAGTTCCGCCGCCACCGATTACAGCGCGAGCGGCGGCCGCTACGTCGACGTGCACATCCGCCCCGACGCGGCCGCGCGCTACGGCCTGACCCAGGCCGATCTGCAGGATCTGATGGCCACTGCGGTCGGCGGCGACGCCATCGGCGAGACGGTACAGGGACGCGAGCGCTTTCCGATCGTGCT
>DATLSL010000021.1:0-19908 GCA_035534135.1 Rhodanobacteraceae bacterium
CGCGCAACCCCCCCCCGTCCCGGCCGGGGTCGGCGAGCAGAAACGCAGTCGGATTCGCGGGCTCCGTGCGCGCCCGCTGTCGCGTTGTCGCGGATCAGGGTCCGTCTGTCGTTCGGCTTCGGCCCGTGGCAATCGACACCCGGCATTCCGGTGCCGGGCACGACGGGCTGCGAGAGCGTGCGCCCCCGCGCGCGCCCAAGAAAAAGCCCCGCCGGAGCGGGGCTTTTTCGTCAGCAGCGATCGTGGCGACGCGATCAGAAATCCATGTCGCCCATGCCGCCCATCCCGCCCATGCCGCCCATGCCGCCGGGGGCGCCGGATGCAGCCCGGTCGTCCTTCTTCGGCGCCTCGGCCACCATCGCCTCGGTGGTGATCATCAGGCCGGCGATCGAGGCCGCGTTCTGCAGCGCCGTACGAGTGACCTTGGTCGGATCGAGGATGCCCATCTCGAACATGTCGCCGAACTGGCCGGTGGCGGCGTTGTAGCCGTAGTTGCCCTTGCCTTCGGCGACCTTGTTCAGCACCACGCTGGGCTCTTCGCCGGCGTTGGCGACGATCTCGCGCAGCGGCGCTTCCATCGCGCGCTTGGCCATCGCGATGCCGTGCTCCTGGTCCTCGTTGTCGCCCTTGAGGCCCTTGATCGCGGCCAGCGCGCGAATCAGCGCCACGCCGCCGCCCGGCACCACGCCTTCCTCGACCGCCGCACGCGTGGCGTGCAGGGCGTCTTCGACGCGCGCCTTCTTTTCCTTCATCTCGACTTCGGTCGCGGCGCCGACCTTGATCACCGCCACGCCGCCGGCCAGCTTGGCCACGCGCTCCTGCAGCTTCTCGCGGTCGTAGTCGGAGCTGGTCTCCTCGATCTGCGCCTTGATCTGCTTGATGCGCGCCTGGATCGCCTTGCTGTCGCCGGCGCCGTCGATCAGGGTGGTGTTCTCCTTGGAGACCTGCACCTTCTTGGCGCGGCCCAGGTCCTTGATCGTGGCCTTCTCCAGCTGCAGGCCGACCTCTTCCGAGATCACCTGGCCGCCGGTCAGGATCGCCATGTCCTCGAGCATCGCCTTGCGGCGGTCGCCGAAGCCCGGCGCCTTGACCGCGCACACCTTGACGATGCCGCGGATGGTGTTGACCACCAGGGTGGCCAGCGCCTCGCCTTCGACTTCCTCGGCGACGATCAGCAGCGGCTTGCCGGCCTTGGCCACGGCCTCGAGCACGGGCAGCAGCTCGCGCACGTTGGAGATCTTCTTGTCGTGCAGCAGGATGTACGGATCTTCCAGATCAGCCTGCATCGACTGCTGGTTGTTGACGAAGTACGGCGACAGATAGCCGCGGTCGAACTGCATGCCCTCGACGACGTCGAACTCGTTCTCGAGGCCCGAGCCTTCCTCGACCGTGATCACGCCCTCTTTGCCGACCTTCTTCATGGCGTTGGCGATGATGCTGCCGATGTTCTCGTCGGAATTGGCCGAGATGGTGCCGACCTGGGCGATCGCCTTGTCGTCCGAGCACGGCTTGCTGAGCTTCTTCAGCTCGCCCACGGCGGCGATCACGGCCTTGTCGATGCCGCGCTTGAGATCCATCGGGTTCATGCCGGCGGCGACCGCCTTCATGCCCTCGCGCAGCATCGCCTGGGCCAGCACGGTGGCGGTGGTGGTGCCGTCGCCGGCGATGTCGGAAGTCTTGGAGGCGACTTCCTTGACCATCTGCGCGCCCATGTTCTCGAACTTGTCGGCCAGCTCGATCTCCTTGGCGACGGACACGCCGTCCTTGGTGATCGTCGGCGCGCCGTAGCTCTTCTCGAGCACGACGTTGCGGCCCTTCGGGCCGAGGGTGATCTTGACCGCGTTGGCCAGGATGTTCACGCCGCGCAGCATGCGGGCGCGGGCGTCTTCACTGAAACGGACTTCTTTGGCAGCCATGGTTGCTTGACCTTTGGAAGTTGGGAATGGGGAGGTGGGAAATGGCGGAAAGCGGCGAGGCGGAAAGCGGAGAGCGGGCGGATGGGATGGAGGGGCGTGCGCAGCGATTACGCGCTCGGCAACTCTCTACTTCCCATTTCCCACTCCCGACGCTCAGTCCTTGAACACCGCCTGGATGTCTTCCTCGCGCATCACGAGGAGTTCTTCGCCGTCGACCTTGACCTCGGTGCCGGACCACTTGCCGAACAGGATGGTGTCGCCGGCCTTGACGTCCAGCGGGCGCACCTTGCCGTCATCGAGCACCTTGCCGGCGCCGACGGCGATGACCTTGCCGCGGCTGGGTTTTTCGGCGGCGCTGTCGGGGATGACGATGCCACCGGCGGAAACCCGCTCTTCCTCGAGACGCTTGACGATCACACGATCATGCAGCGGACGCAGTTTCATGATGACTCCACCATTGGGTTGACGAATTGGGACGGGGCCTGCCCTGTTAGCACTCGGCAGCAGTGAGTGCCAATGTTAGCGACAGAAAAACCCCGCGTGAAGGGGGTCGCTCCGTGTCCCCGCTGGGTGGGGCCACTGGCCGGGCTTTCAAGGGCTGGCGTGACGTTTTGCCGGCGCGGTGTGCAGGCGGCTGCGACGACGGCTGTGCTAGCCTCGGTCAGCGATGGGCGTGTGGGCATGAGCGTGCTGCTGGTCCTGTCTACCTGTCCGGACGCGGTCAGCGGTGAACGCATCGCGCGCGCCCTGGTCGAAGAGCGTCTGGCGGCCTGCGTCAACCGCGTGCCGGGCCTGACTTCGGTCTACCGCTGGCAGGACGCGGTCGAGTCCGCGCCGGAGGAACTGCTGCTGATCAAGACCACCCATGCCGCGTTTCCGGCATTGCAGGCGCGTTTGCTGGCGCTGCACCCCTACGCGCTGCCGGAAGTGATCGCGCTGCCGATCGACAGCGGCCATGCGCCCTATCTGGACTGGGTGCAGGCCGCGGTAACGCCGACGTAATCCCCACGCGTGCGGGCCGGTCCCGTGCGCACCATGCAAGGGTATTCATCGTGAGCCTGATCCGTCGCGGCCTCGCCGCACTGCTGTTGCTGATACTCCCCGGTCTGGTCGCACACGTGCACGCGCAGGAGGCCGATGGCCTGTTGCCGGTGACGCAGGCGTTTCGTCTCAGCGCCCGTGTCGAGCCCGGCGTGGTGCATCTGCACTGGACCATCGCTGACGGCTACTACCTGTACCGCCAGCGCATCCATGTCGTGGCGAAAACGCCGGGCATCACCCTGGGCGCCCTGGCGCTGCCGGCGGGCATCGTGCATCCGGATCCGTATCAGGGCCCATCGGTGATCTATCGCCACCGCCTTGACGCCAGCCTGCCTTACCGCGGTGACGGCAGCACGCTGATCTTGGCGGTCAGCATGCAGGGTTGCCACGAGATCGATCCCAAGATCTGCTACCCGCCGCATACCGACGTGCTGACCCTGGCGTTGACCGATGGCGCGCCGTCGGCCGCCACCACGGCCGGCGATGCCGTGCGCGCGGCGTTCGCGCCGCCGCCGCCGGCCGCCACGGCGAACGCATTCGCGGACCGTGGCGGCGCCTCCGTGGCGGCGGCCTCGACAGCGGCGGCCGCGGCAACACCCGCCGCGACGGGCGCTGCCGGCACCGCCGAGCAGCATCTCGCCGGGCTGCTCGGTTCCAGTCGCCTGCTGGCGCTGGCGCTGTTTTTCCTCGGCGGCCTGGCGATCGCGTTCACGCCCTGCGTGCTGCCGATGATCCCGATCCTGTCCGGCCTGATCGCCGGCGGCGGCACGCGCGCCACCCCGCGTCGCGCCTTCGCGCTGTCGCTGGCCTATGTGCTGGGCGCCAGCGTGGTGTACGCCGCGGTCGGCGTGGTCGCCGGCCTGGTCGGTACCAATCTGCAGACCTGGCTGCAGCAGCCGCTGGTGGTCTGGGCGATGGCGCTGCTGTTCGTGGCGCTGGCGCTGAGCATGTTCGGCTTCTACGAGCTGCAGCTGCCGGCGCGCTGGCAGACGCGGCTGGCCGGCGCCAGCGATCGCCAGCGCGCCGGTTCGCTGGCCGGTGCCGCCGTGATGGGCCTGCTGTCGGCGCTGATCGTCACCTCCTGCGTGACCCCGGTGCTGGTCGCCGGCGTGCTCTACATCAGCCAGAGCGGCAGCCCGCTGTTCGGCGCGCTGGCGCTGTTCCTGTTCGGGCTGGGCATGGGCGTGCCACTGATCGCCTTCGGCGTCGCCGCCGGCGCCCTGCTGCCGCGTGCCGGGGCGTGGATGAACACGGTCAAGGCGGTGTTCGGCGTGGTGTTTCTGGGCCTGGCGATCTGGATGCTGGATCGCGTGCTTGACGTGCGCTGGATCATGCTGCTGGCCGGTGCCTTGCTGGTGGCGGCGGCGGTTTATCTGGGCGCGCTGGAGCGCCTGCCCGAGGGCGCTTCCGGCTGGCGCCGGCTGTGGAAGGCGCTGGGCGTGCTGCTGCTGCTGGCCGGCGCCGCCGAAATCATCGGTGCCGCCGCGGGCGGCAATGCGTTGCTGACGCCGCTGGCCGGACTGACGGCCGGGCGTGGCGGCAGCGCCGTACCTGCCGCAGCGCTGGCGATGCGACCGGTCAAGACCGTCGCCGACGTCGAACGCGCCGTCGCCGCCGCCGCCGCCGAGGGCCGCCCGGCGATGCTGGACGTGTATGCCGACTGGTGTGTCAGCTGCAAGGTGATGGAGGCCGGCACCCTGGCCGACCCGCGCGTGCGTCAGGCGCTGTCCGGCTTCGTGCTGCTGCGCGCGGATGTCACCGCGAACGATGCGGCCGACCGCGCGCTGCTGGCGCACTACGGCCTGGTCGGGCCGCCGGGGTTCCTGTTCTTCGGCCGCGACGGCCACGAGGACCGTGCCCGCCGCCTGATCGGCGAGGAGGGCGCCGACGGTTTCCTCGCCCGCGTGCAGGCGGTCATGGCGCATGGATCGTAAAGCGCTGCTGCTGGTGCTGGGTCTGGCCGTGCTGGCCGGCCTGGGCGGGTTGTTCGCGGGACGCTGGTGGCAGCTGCGCTTGCCGCCACCACCGCGGGGCGTGTCGGTGCTGGGCATCGGCGATCGCGCCGACGCACTGGTCCTGCCGAATCTTCGCGGCCAGCCGACACCGCTGGCACACTGGCACGGCAAGCTCGTGTTGCTGAACTTCTGGGCCAGCTGGTGCGGCCCCTGCCGCGAGGAGATGCCGATCCTGTCAGACGCGCAGACGGCCTATGCGCCGCGCGGGTTCAGCGTGATCGGCATCGCCATGGACGAGCCGGCGGCGGTCAAGGCCTATCTGGCGCAGGTGCCGGTGGACTACCCGGTCCTGATCGGCCTCGACGCCAGCCCCGATCCCTCGCTGCGCTTCGGCGACACCCGCGGCGCGCTGCCATACAGCGTGCTGATTGGCCGCGATGGCCTGATCCTGCGCACCAAGCTGGGTGCTTTTGCGCCTGGCGAGTTGCGGCGCTGGATCGAGCCGGCGTTGTAACAGCAACGAACATCGCCGATCGGCGGCGATATGGACAACAACGGCCAAGCCGCGCAGACTTGCCCGCTCTGCCGCCCTGACGGCGCCCGGAAACGGACTGCGTGGCTGCGATCCTGGTCCTGCACGGCCCCAATCTCAACCTGCTGGGCGAGCGCGAGCCGGTCCATTACGGCAGCACCACCCTGGCCGCGATCGATGCCGGGCTGCGTGCCGAGGCCGCCGCCGCCGGCCACAGCCTGACCAGCTTCCAGTCCAACGCCGAGCACGCCCTGATCGAGCGCGTGCATGCCGCGGCGGGCGAGGGCGTGGCCGCCATCCTGCTCAACCCGGCCGGTTACACCCACACCAGCGTGGCCTTGCGCGACGCCCTGCTGGCGGTGGCGATCCCGTTCGTCGAGGTGCATCTGAGCAACGTGCACGCACGCGAGCCGTTTCGCCGTCATTCGTACTTTTCCGACATCGCGCTGGGCGTGATCACCGGTTTCGGTGCCGACAGCTACCGGCTGGCGCTGGCCGCGGTGATCACGCGGCTGCGTACGCCGGATGTGCCGCGCTGACGCGCTGACGCGAGTCCGTCCGGCCCGTCGTATCGCGACGCCACCCCATCCCTGATTCGCTTGAACGAGGCCGCCATGGACCTGCGCAAAATCAAGAAGCTGATTGATCTGCTGGAAGAGTCCAACCTTGCCGAGCTGGAGATCAAGGAGGGCGAGGAAGTCGTGCGCCTGTCGCGCGTGCCCAAGGCGGCCATGGCGCCGCCGGTGACGCCGGCGCACGTGCCGCGCGAGAACCCTGCTGCCGCGCCGGCCTCGACGCCGCCCGCGACAGTCGCGCCGGCAGCCGGCGGCCTGCCCGCCGGCCACGTGGTGCGCGCGCCGATGGTCGGCACCTTCTATACCTCGGCCAACCCGGGTGGGGCACCGTTCGTCAAGGTCGGCCAGGCGGTGAAGGCCGGCGACACCATCGGCATCATCGAGGCGATGAAGATGTTCAACCAGATCGAGGCCGACGTCGCCGGAAGCGTGGTGGTGATCCTGGCCGAGAACGGCCAGCCGGTCGAGTTCGACGAACCGCTGTTCGTGATCGGCTGACATGCTCGAGAAAGTCCTGATCGCCAACCGCGGCGAAATCGCCCTGCGCGTGCTGCGCGCCTGCCACGCGCTGGGCATCAAGACCGTGGCCGTGCACTCCACCGCCGACCGCAACCTCAAGCACGTCGCCATGGCCGACGAGGCGGTGTGCATCGGCCCGGCGCCGGCCGCTGACAGCTACCTCAACATCCCGGCGATCATCGCCGCCGCCGAGATCACCGACGCGCAGGCGATCCACCCCGGCTACGGCTTCCTGTCCGAGCGCGCCGACTTCGCCGAGCAGGTGGAACGCTCGGGCTTCGTCTTCATCGGCCCCACCGCCGACGTGATCCGCCTGATGGGCGACAAGGTCGAGGCGATCAAGGCCATGCAGGCGGCCGGCGTGCCCTGCGTGCCGGGCTCCGACGGCCCGCTGTCCGACGACGGCGACGGCTGCCTGGCCAGCGCCCGGCGCATCGGCTATCCGGTGATCATCAAGGCCGCCGGCGGCGGCGGCGGTCGCGGCATGCGCGTGGTGCACACCGAGGCGGCGCTGCTCAACAGCATCGCCACCACGCGCGCCGAGGCCAAGGCGGCCTTCGGCAACGATCAGGTGTACATGGAGAAGTTTCTCGAGAACCCGCGCCACATCGAGATCCAGGTGCTGGCCGACGGCCAGGGCAACGCCATCCACCTTGGCGAGCGCGACTGCTCGATGCAGCGCCGCCACCAGAAGGTCGTCGAGGAGGCCCCGGCGCCGGGCCTGACCGCCGCGCAGCGCGAGCAGATCGGCCGCGTCTGCGTCGAGGCCTGCGTGCGCATCGGCTACCGCGGCGCTGGCACCTTCGAGTTTCTCTACGAGAACGGCAAGTTCTACTTCATCGAGATGAACACCCGCATCCAGGTCGAGCATCCGGTGACCGAGCTGATCACCGGCGTCGATCTGGTGCGCGAGCAGCTGATGATCGCCGCCGGAGAAAAGCTGCGCCTGCAGCAGGCCGACATCGTCCTGCGCGGCCACGCCATCGAGTGCCGCATCAACGCCGAGGATCCGGACAGCTTCATGCCCTCACCCGGCACGGTGTCGCTGTATCACTCGCCCGGCGGCCCAGGTGTGCGCGTCGATTCGCACCTGTATTCCGGTTACCGCATCCCGCCCAACTACGACTCGATGGTCGGCAAGCTGATCACCCACGGCATCGACCGCGAGACCGCGATCGCGCGCATGCGCATCGCGCTGGGCGAAATGGTCATCGAGGGCATCAAGACCAATATCCCGCTGCAGCAGCGCATCATGGCCGACGCCGGCTTCCGCCAGGGTGGGCAGAACATCCACTACCTCGAAAAACGCATCGCCGAGCGCAAGGACAAAGGCATCAAGCTGGGGTCGTGAACGCCGCAGGCTTGGCCTTCGGCATGCGCACACGCGGAAGCCGAAACGCCACGAAAGCCCGTGGATCCGCAAAGGATGCCAAGCACGCAAAGCTCGGGGGAGTTTGCAAGCCCTTGGCGCCCTTGACGGACGGCATCGCTCCCGCGGCGCAGGCTGGGCTGCCAAGCCCAGCGCTCCGAGGCGGCGGCGATGGGCTGGGCTTTTCAGCCCAGCCTACCGGCCCTGCGCGCTGCGCGAATCGGGTGACTTCCGCCCGAAAGATCCCTCGGTTCGCTCGGGATGACACCTTTTTCGGATCCTCGCTCCCCGGCTCCCCGCCGCCTGCTTCTGGCTCCCGACTTCCGCTCCGACTCCCACTCCCACTCCTCAAGCACGCCCCGTTCCCCATGCCCTTCCTCGAACTCGCCCTGACCGTCCACGCCGCGCAGCAGGAGTCCGCCGAAGCGGTGCTGGCCGATCTTGGTGCGCTGGCGGTGACGCTGGCCGATGCCGACGCCGAGACGCCGGACGAGCGCGCGATCTTCGAGCCGGGCGTGGGCGAGACGCCGCTGTGGGCGCAGGTGCGCATGCTGGCGCTGTTCGAGTCCGCGGCCGATCGGCGCGGGCTGACGGCCGCGCTGGCCGAACTGCTGCCGGAGCTGGAGCCCGATCACCTCGAGTTTCGCGAGGTCGCCGACCAGGACTGGGAGCGTGCCTGGATGGACCGCTACCAGCCGATGCGCTTCGGCCGGCGGCTGTGGATCTATCCATGGAATGTCGAACCCGCAGGACTCGACGATGACGCGGTGGTGGTGCGCCTCGATCCGGGTCTGGCCTTCGGCACCGGCACGCATCCGACCACGGCGCTGTGCCTGGAATGGCTGGAGGGACTCGATCTCGCCGGCAAGTCGCTGCTCGACTACGGTTGCGGTTCGGGCGTGCTGGCGATCGCCGCGCTGAAACTGGGCGCGGCGCAGGCGCGGGGCGTGGACAACGATCCGCAGGCGCTGGTTGCCAGCGCCGACAACGCCACGCGCAACGGGGTCGCCGCGCAACTGCTGCTGCATGCACCGGCGGCGCTGCCGGCGCAGCCCGCCGACGTGCTGGTGGCCAACATCCTTGCCGGACCGCTGGCGGAACTGGCACCGGCGTTTGCCGCGCTGCTCAGGGCCGGCGCGCCGTTCGCGCTGTCGGGCATCCTCGCCGGACAGGAATCCGAGTTGCTGGCGCGCTATGCCGAATGCGGTTTCGTCGAGCTGACGGTGAGCGTGCGCGAGGACTGGGTGCGCATCGACGGGCGCCGCGGCTGACGCCGGTCGCGCCGCTACACTGCGCGCATGTACGCGCAATGCCCCGACTGCCTGACGGTTTACGCGCTGGATGCCGCGACCCTGGCGCAGGCGCGCGGCAGTGTGCGCTGCGGGCACTGCGCGGCGGTGTTCGATGCGCTGGTGACGCTGTCGGACGTGCTGCCGCCGGAGCCGTTCGAGAGCCTGCCCGCGCAGCCGCTGCAGCCGGATCCGCCGCAGCTGGTGATGCCGGTGTACCGGCCGCCGCCGCAGTTGCATCTCCCCCAAGTGGCGCCCGCCACCGCCGCGCCGCCGGTCTTCGCGCGCGTGCGCAAGCCGCTCAAGCGCGCGCGCTGGATCGCCGGCAGCGTGGCGCTGGCGCTGCTGCTGACGGCGCAACTGGGCTGGGCCGAGCGTGACGCGCTGGTGGTCAACGGCGCGACGCGCCCGTGGCTGGCCGGTCTGTGCAGCCTGCTGCACTGCCGGCTGCCGCTGGTGCAGGACCTGGCGGCGCTGAAGCTGACCTCGCGCGATATCCGTCCGCATCCCTCGGTGCCTGGCGCGCTGATCATCAGCGCCACCCTGCGCAACGACGCCGCTTTCGCGCAGCCGTTTCCGGTGGTCGATGTCAGCCTGTCGGACCTCGACGAAAACCGCGTGGCGATGCGCCGGTTCCGGCCGTCCGACTACATCCGCGACGCCGCGGTGCGCGCGCGCGGGCTGGCGCCGGGCGCCAGCGCCGCGCTGGTGTTCGAGGTCGAGGATCCGGGCAGGAATGCGGTCGCTTTCGAGTTCGGCTTCGAGTAGCACCACCGTCGTGGACGTTCTTCTTGCACATCAAGCGTGCGACCGCTTGATGCCGCGCAGCCGAGTCCCGGTGAATGGCGCCAGCCGCGAACGCCCGTTCATGGATGCGCGGGCCGGGCTTCTTCAGACCTATCCCTTACAGTGTCGCGCGGTCGTTCAACATGTCGACGCGGCGGGAGTATGCTTTCTCACCCCGTCGCGCGCGGGGAGGCGACGGATGCGTATCAAGCAAGCGTCCGCGTGAGAACTGCCCAGGGGATTGATCGTCGTGAACGTAGTCAAACTGCAACCATCTGCGCCCGCCCAGGGTGCACAGGAAAGCGCGCTCGCCGTCTGCGTGACGCACGCAGTGCGGCGCTATCTGGCCGATCTCGGCGACACCGCCTGCGCGCCGGGTCTGCACGCGCTGCTGATGGCCGAGGCCGAGGCGCCATTGCTGCGCGAGGTGATGGCCTGGCACGGCGGCAACCAGAGCCGCGCCGCGACCGCGCTCGGCATCAACCGCGCCACCTTGCGCAAGAAGCTGGCCACGTACGGCATCAGCTGAGGCCGGCGGGTCCTATACTTGCCGCCTTTTGCGGAGCGGCTCCGATGTTCGATGCGACCCTGTCTCCGGTACGCCGTGCCCTGCTGAGCGTGTCCGACAAGGCCGGCCTGGCCGACCTGGCGCGCGCGCTGGATGCGCTCGGCGTCGAGCTGCTGTCCACCGGCGGCAGCGCGCAGGCCTTGCGCGAGGCCGGCGTGCCGGTGCGCGAGATCAGCGACCTGACCGGTTTTCCCGAAATCATGGACGGTCGCGTCAAGACCCTGCATCCGCGGGTGCACGGCGGCCTGCTCGGTCGCCGTGGCGTCGACGACGCGGTGATGCACCTGCACGGCATCGCGCCGATCGATCTGCTGGTGGTCAACCTGTATCCGTTCGAGCGCGCGGTGGTGCGTCCCGACTGCACGCTGGACGAGGCGATTGAAAACATCGACGTCGGCGGCCCGGCGATGCTGCGCGCGGCGGCCAAGAATCACGTCCATGTGGCGGTGGTGTGCGATCCGGCCGATTACGCGCCGCTGATCGAGGCGCTGCGCGGCGAGGGCGGCACGACCCTGGGCCTGCGCCGACGACTGGCGGCCAAGGTGTTCGCGCACACCGCCGGTTACGACGGTCTGATCGCCGACTGGCTGGGGGCGCGCAGCGACGGTGAGCACGTCGAGCCGTTCGCGCCGACGCTGCATCTCGCGCTGCACCGTGCGCAGACGCTGCGTTACGGCGAAAACCCCCATCAGGGCGGTGCGCTCTACCTCGAGCCGCAGCCGCCGCATGGCATCGCCGCGACCGCACGCATGCTTGCCGGCAAGGAACTGTCGTTCAACAACCTGGCCGACGCCGATGCCGCGCTCGAATGCGTCAAGGCGTTCCAGAAGGTGCCGGCCTGCGTGATCGTCAAGCACGCCAACCCCTGCGGCGTGGCGCTGGGTGCCGACATCCGCACCGCCTACGAGCGCGCCTACGCCTGCGATCCGACCTCGGCCTTCGGTGGCATCATCGCCTTCAACCAGCCGCTCGACGTGGCCACCGCCGAGGCGATCCTGGCGCGTCAGTTCGTCGAGGTGGTGCTGGCGCCCGAGATCGGCCCCGCCGCCCTGGCGGTGTTTTCCAAGAAGCCCAACGTGCGGCTGCTGGCCACCGGCACCTGGCCGGAGCAGGCGGCGCCGGTGCGGGATTGCAAGCGCATCGCCGGCGGCCTGCTGGTGCAGGATGCCGATCGCGACACCCTGCTGCTGAGCGACCTCAAGGTGGTCAGCCGGCGCGTGCCCGACGCCGAGGAGCTGCGCGACCTGCTGTTTGCCTGGCACGTGGCGATGTTCGTCAAGTCCAACGCGATCGTCTTTGCCCGCGACGGTCGCACCGTCGGCATCGGTGCCGGCCAGATGAGCCGGGTGATCAGCGCCCGCATCGCCACGCTCAAGGCTGCCGAAGCCGGGCTCGAGGTGGGCGGCAGCGTGCTGGCATCGGATGCGTTTTTCCCGTTTCGCGATGGCATCGACACCGCCGCCGCGGCCGGCATCCGTGCGGTGATCCAGCCCGGCGGTTCGATGCGCGACGCCGAGGTGATCGCCGCGGCCGATGAGCACGATATGGCGATGGTGTTCACCGGCGTGCGCCACTTCCGTCACTGAGAAGCCGAAACAACTGCGGCGTTTCCCGATTGCGATATTGCGTGCGAGCCCGCTCGGCTGCCGCGGGGCCGTTGCGCGCCACCTTTGTTGTCACCCTGTGCGCAGCGAAGGGTCTGGCTGCAATGACCACATCGGGATGCGCGCACTGCGCGGCCATGGGCGGCGAATCAGTGCTTCCAGGTGTAGAGCGTGTAGTACACCGGTTGCACCGGGCCCTCGCGCGGATCGGGAATCAGCTGCCCCTGCGGGTTGGCATAGAAGGTCTGCACCGGGCCGTGCTTGGGGATGATGCGGATCATGGTGACGCGCCCCGCCACGCGATATTCCTGAATCGTGTCGCCATCGCGCTTGCGCACGTCCACGGTCGGCGGCGGCTCGCCGCGCAGGTCATGTTCGTCGTGGCGCAGCGCCGCGCGCGGGAACACGTTGGCGCTCGTAGGGAGTGCAGAGCCGCCCGCGGCACTGGCACTTCCCTGTGCGGCGGCCGCTCCTGCGCTTCCTGCGCCCGCGGCACTGGCACTTCCCTGTGCGGCGGCCGCAGCCGGACTGACGCCGGGGTCGTTGAGACCGGGCGGCGGCGGTACGCTGGCCGGAGGCGCCGACTGCGCCGCCAGCGGCAGGGCGACGGCACAGGTCAGCGCGGCAGCGAATCGGGCGATGGGTTTCATGGCGGACTCCGGAGCGGGTCTTTCATGGTAGTCCCCGGCGCCGAAGCCGGCGGATCGCGTGCGAGAATCCGTTCATGTCCACGCTGACCCTGATCGACGGCTCGTCCTACCTCTATCGCGCCTTCCACGCGCTGCCGCCGCTGAACAACGCGGCGGGCGAGCCGACCGGCGCCCTGTTCGGCGTGGTCAACATGCTGCGCGCGACACTGACGGCCAAGCCCGACTACGCCGCCTTCGTGATGGATGCCTCGGGGCCGACCTTCCGCGACGAGCTGTACGCGCAGTACAAGGCCAACCGCGCGCCGATGCCCGACGATCTGCGCGTGCAGATCGAGCCGATGCTGACGATCGTCGCGGCGCTGGGCCTGCCGATCCTGCGCGTGCCCGGGGTCGAGGCCGACGACGTCATCGGCACGCTGGCGACCCAGGCTGCCGCGGCCGGCATCGCGGTGACGATCTCCACCGGCGACAAGGATTTCGCCCAGCTGGTCGGCCCGCACGTGCGCCTGGTCAACACCATGAGCGGCACCATCACCGAGCGGGGCGGCGTGATCGAGAAGTTCGGTGTGCCGCCCGAACGCATCGTCGATCTGCTGGCGCTGATGGGCGACAGTGTCGACAACATCCCGGGCGTCGAGAAATGCGGCCCCAAGACCGCGGCCAAGTGGCTGCAGCTGTACGACTCGCTGGACGGCGTGATGGCGCACGCCGACGCGATCGGCGGCAAGATCGGCGAAAACCTGCGCGCGGCGCTGCCACGGCTGCCGCTGTCACGCCAGTTGGCGACCATCAAGACCGACGTCACGCTGGAGCAGGCGCCCACCGATCTCGCGCCGCGGCCGCGCGACGCCGAGGCGCTGCGCGTGCTCTATGCCCGCTACGGTTTCAACGCGGCGCTGAAGGAGCTTGAAAGGGGGGTGGAACCGGGGTCACCATTTTCGGAAAAACGGCCGGAATCGGGGTCAGAGTCCATTTCACCGCGGTCTGACTTGGATACCCAACGCGTGTCGCGCGAAACGGACTCCGTTTCCACCGTTTCCCGCGACGCACCGCCCGACCCCGCGCTGGCCGCAGCCGGCACCTACGAGCTGGTGACGACTGCGGCACAGCTCGATGCATGGCTGGCGCAGCTGCGTGCGGCGGCGCTGATCAGCTTCGACACCGAAACCACCAGCCTCGACGCGATGCGCGCGGAGATCGTCGGCGTGTCCTTCGCGGTCGCGCCCGGCCTTGCTGCCTATGTGCCGCTCGCGCATGAATACCCCGGCGCGCCGGCGCAGCTCGATCGCGCGGCGACGCTGGCCGCGCTCAAGCCCATCCTCGAGGATCCGCAGCGGCCCAAGCTGGGCCAGCACGCCAAATACGACCTCAACGTGCTGGCCCGCCACGGCATCGCGCTGGCGGGCCTCGCCCACGACAGCATGCTCGAGTCCTACATCTGGAACGCCACCGCGATGCGCCACGACATGGACACGCTGGCCGCGCGCTACCTCGGCTACACCACGATCAAGTACAGCGACGTCGCCGGCAAGGGCGCCAAACAGATCCCGTTCGCCGCCGTTGATCTCGAGACTGCCTGCCGCTACGCCGCCGAGGACGCCGACATCACCCTGCGCCTGCACCGCGCCCTGTGGCCGAAGCTCGAGAGCGTGCCGGCACTGGCGCGCGTCTATCGCGCGATCGAAATGCCGCTGGTGCCGGTGCTGGCGCGCATGGAGCGACACGGCGTGCTGATCGACGTCGTTGAGCTCAAGCGCCAGAGCGCCGACCTCGCGCGGCGCATGCACGAGACCGAGCAGCGCGTGCACGCGATCGCCGGGCGCAGTTTCAATCTCGACTCACCCAGGCAACTGCAGGCGCTGCTGTTTGACGAGCTGAAGCTGCCGGCCGTGCTGAAGACCCCGACCGGGCAGCCCTCCACCAACGAGGAAGCGCTGGAGGCCATCGCCGACCTGCACGAGCTGCCGCGGCTGATCCTCGACTACCGCGGACTGGCCAAGCTGCGCTCGACCTACACCGAGAAACTGCCGGAAATGGTCAACCCCGAGACCGGCCGCGTGCACACCAGCTATCACCAGGCGGTCGCCGGTACCGGCCGGCTCAGCTCGTCCGACCCCAACCTGCAGAACATCCCGATCCGCACCGACGACGGCCGCCGCATCCGCCAGACCTTCATCGCGCCGCCGGGCTGGGTGATCCTGGCCGCCGACTATTCGCAGATCGAGCTGCGCATCATGGCGCACCTCTCCGGTGACGAGGGTCTGCTGGGCGCGTTCCGCGCCGGGCTGGATGTGCACCGTGCCACCGCCGCCGAGGTATTCGGCAAGACGCCCGACACGGTCGATGGCAACGAGCGCCGCGCCGCCAAGGCGATCAACTTCGGCCTGATGTACGGCATGAGTGCATTCGGGCTGGCGCGCCAGCTGGGCATCGGCCGCGGCGAGGCGCAGGAGTACATGAACCGCTACTTCGCGCGCTATCCCGGCGTGCGCGCCTTCATGGACGCCACCCGCGCGAGCGCGGCGAAGGACGGCTACGTCGAGACCTTGTTCGGGCGCCGGCTGTACCTGGAGAACATCCGTGCCCGCAACGCCGCCAGTCGCGCCGGCGCCGAGCGCGCCGCGATCAACGCGCCAATGCAGGGCACCGCCGCCGACATCATCAAGCGCGCGATGATCACGGTCGATGCCTGGCTGGCCGGACGCGACGACGCGCAGTTGCTGCTGCAGGTGCATGACGAGCTGGTGCTCGAGGTGCGCGAGGACGCCGTGGCTGTCGTGCGTGCCGAAGTCAGCGCGCGCATGAGCGCGGCCGCCGAACTCGCGGTGCCGCTGGTGGTCGATATTGGCGTGGGCGCCAACTGGGACCAGGCACATTGAGTCCGGAGCGGCGGCAGGCGCTGCACAAGTCGCTGATTTGCCTTCCGATGAACGCCGAATAAATTTTTTGCAGAGGCCTGTTGAACTTTCGCCGCCGCGAGCCCATCTAAGACTCCGGACGCACGCAACGGCGTCCATCGCGACCACGATCCCCTCCCCTGGATCCGGTCGCACGGAGCAAGACCTCTCCCCGGGTCTTGTTCCATCCCCGGCCCCGAAGGCTTCCCCCTGGCCTTCGGGGCTTTTTCATTTCAGGCCCTGGCGGGCCGCTCCCCCGCGACGCTCAGCTGCGCAGGCCGACCCCGCGCTTGAGCAGGGTGATCGCCGCCCACCCCAGCACCAGCATCAGGCCGAGCATCACCGCGTAGGCCGGCCCCAGCGCGATGTCGCCGGCGCCGAGCATGCCGTCGCGGAACGCGCTGACCATGTACAGGATCGGGTTGACGTGCGAGATCTCGCGCCATGGAGCCGGCAGTTGATCGACCGAATAGAACACGCCGCCGAGGTAGGTCAGCGGGGTCAGCACGAAGGTTGGCACCAGGGCGATGTCGTCGAACTTGCGCGCGTAGACCGCATTGATGAAACCGGCCAGCGAGAACACCACCGAGGCCAGCAGCACGCTGCTCGCGGTGACCCACGGGTTGACCACGGTCAGATGGGTGAAGAACAGCGACAGGCCCAGCACGATCGCACCGACCAGCAGCCCGCGCAGCACCGCACCGGTCACGTAGCCGCCCAGGATCACCAGCGGCGGCATCGGCGAGACCAGCATTTCCTCGACGTAGCGGCCGAACTTGGCGCCGAAGAACGAGCTGGTGATGTTGCCGTAACTGTTGGTGATCACGCTCATCATCACCAGGCCCGGGGTGATGTATTGCATGTAGGTGTAGCCGTGCAGGGTGCCGATGCGGCTGCCGATCAGGGTGCCGAAGATCAAAAAGTACAGCGTCATCGTGATCGCCGGCGGCATCAGGGTCTGGCCCCAGATGCGCAGGATGCGCATCACCTCACGGCGCACGATGGTGCCCAGCGCCACCCACTGTTCGCGCGCGTTCATGCGGCCTCCTTGCCGGGGCCGGTCAGGCGCACGAAGAGCTCCTCCAGCCGATTGGACTTGGTGCGCATCGAGCGCACCGCGATGCCGGCCGCCGACAGTGCCGCGAACAGACTGTTGAGATCGCGCCCGCGCGGCAGTTCGGCCTCGACGGTGTGGTCGTCGATGCGGCGCAGGGTGATGCCCGCGGGGGCCGGCAGCGTATCGGGGCAGTGCGCGGCGAGATCGAGCACGAAGGTCTCGACGTCGAGCTTGGACAGCAGCGCGCGCATGGTGGTGTGCTCGACGATGCGGCCATGGTCGATGATGGCGATGTTGCGGCAGAGGCTTTCGGCCTCCTCCAGGTAATGCGTGGTCAGGATCACCGTCGTGCCGGCGCGGTTGATGCCCTGCACGAACTGCCACATCGAGCGGCGGATCTCGATGTCGACGCCGGCGGTGGGCTCGTCGAGGATCAGCAGCTTCGGCTCGTTCATCATCGCCCGCGCAATCATCAGCCGGCGCTTCATGCCGCCGGAGAGCATGCGTGCGGAATGCTCGGCCTTGTCCCACAGCTTGAGTTCGCGCAGGTACTTCTCGGCGCGCTCGCTGGCGATGCGCCGCGGGATGCCGTAAAAGCCCGCCTGGTTGATGCAGATGTCCAGCGGCTTCTCGAACTGGTTGAGGTTGAGCTCCTGCGGCACCAGGCCGATCAGCGCCATCGCTTCGCTGCGCCGTGTCTGCACCGGCACGCCGAACACACTCGCTTTGCCGCCGCTGGCGTTGACCAGCGAGGCAAGGATGCCGATCAGGGTCGATTTGCCGGCGCCGTTGGGGCCGAGCAGGGCGAACAGATCGCCGGCCGCGACCGTCAGCGAGATGCCCTTCAGTGCCTCGACGCCGTTGGGATAGGTCTTGCGCAGGTCGCGGATGTCGAGCGCGGGAGCGGAGGTCATGGCGGGCTCGGGAATGCAAACCGCTAGTATATCGGCCCCGTCACCCAGCCCTGCAGCCCATGGCCGATCACTTCACCCTGCGCCTCGCGCACAGCCACATGCTTGCGCCCGCCGTTCGCCACATGGCCTTCGAGCGCGCCGACGGCCAGCCGTTCACCTTCGTGCCGGGCCAGTTCGTGCAGATCCATTTCCACTACGCCGACGGCAAACCGACCAAGCGCAGCTATTCGGTGGCGACCGTCGCCGGCGTGCCCGGCGCACCGGTGCAGCGCATCGAGATCGCGGTCAGCTATGTCGACGGCGGCGCCGCGACCGCGCTGCTGGCGGCGCTATCCGAGGGTGGTACGGTCGAAGCCAGCGGTCCCTACGGGCGCTTCATCCTGATGGACGGCGACACCAACCATCGCTATCTGCTGATCGCCACCGGCACCGGCATCACGCCGTATCGCGCGATGCTGCCGCAGCTGGCCACGACCATCGCCAGTCGCGGCGTCGAGGTCGCCCTGCTGTACGGCGCGCGCAGCGAACCGGAGTTGCTCTACGGCGACGAATTCGAGGCCTTTGCCCGGGCGCAGCCGCGGTTCCGCTTCGTGCCCTGCCTCAGCCGCGGCGCACGGCCGCAGCCGCGCCCGCACGACCGCCTGGGCTATGTGCAGGCCGTGCTGCCGGAACTGGCGCCCGATCCGGCCGGTGACATCGCCTATCTGTGCGGCAATCCCGACATGGTCGATCAGACCTTCGCGGTATTGAAGGATGCCGGCTTGCCGGTGCCGCACGTGCGCCGCGAGAAGTACGTCTCATCGCGCTGACTCCATGCCGGCAGGGAACAAATCGTAAACGGGGCGTGAGCTTCATCTAACGTTCACGTAACGGACAGCCCGTATAAAGGAACGCTGCCCCCGGGGGAAGGAAACATCCGGGCACGCAACACGCGACGGGCCTGCCATGTACGGGCCCGCGCCGAGAGAGGAAGTCGCCTGATGCGCCCGTTCCGACGCGTCCTTGCCGTTGCGTTCGCCGTTGTTGTCGGCTGCACCTGCAGCCTCGTTTTTGCCGCTCCCGCCCGCGCCGGCTGCTTGCCGGCACGGACCACGGTGCGCAAGGGCGAAACCCTCGACGTGCTGCTGGCGCGCTGGGGGCTTGCCCGCAGTCAGGCCTTCGAGTGGGGCCGCCGCGTGGCGGCCCGCGAACCTGCGGCGGCGCTGCGTCCGGGTGACCGCGTCGAAGGCTGCATCGCGCACACCACGCACGGAACGCGCCTGGTGCGGATCGAGATCCTGCACGGCCAGCGTCGCGGCCGGCTGGTGCTGGGCACGGGCGAACCGGTGGTCCGGCGCCCGCCGCGCCGCGCGATCGCGGAAGTGGCCGCGCCTGCGGAGGACGCCCAGACCCGGACCGACGTCGTGGCGCCGCTGCTGCCGCAGGGCACGCCGCAGCATCTGTCCTTCACCGTGGCCAATTCGCTGGCCGACTCGCTGGTGATGCACCATGTCTCGCCGCTGCTGGCGCGCGCCATCACCGACTGGCTGGATCGTGACCAGCGCCTGCCGTCACCGCTGCCGCCGGGCGCGATCGTCAGCGCGTTGTTCTTCGGCAATCCCGATACCAGCGATGCCCAGCTGGCGCAGCTGACGATCTATGCCGCCGGCCACGAGCATCGCCTGTTCAGCTTCACTGACGCGCACGGGCGCAGCCTGCTGGTCGATGCCGAAGGCCAGGGTGTGATGCCGTTGCCGCTGGTCGAGCCGGTACCCGATGCGCGGCTGACCTCGGGCTGGGGCTGGCGCACCAATCCGGTGCTGCACCGGCCCGAGTTTCACAAGGGTGTCGACTTCGCCGCGCCGATGGGCACCCCGATCCGCGCCGTCGCCGATGGCCGCGTCGACTTCGTCGGCTGGCACGGCTACTACGGCCGCATGGTCGAGGTGCGTCACGCGCCCGACGTGCGCACTCGCTATGGCCACATGGCACGCTACGCCCGCGGCCTGCGCGACGGCGAATTCGTGCGGGCGGGCCAGGTGATCGGCTATGTCGGCAGCTCGGGGCTGTCGACCGGGCCGCATCTGTATCTCGAGCTGTGGGAGAGCGGCAAGCGCATCGATCCGCTGCGCATCGAAACCCAGGCCGCTGACGCGCAGGCCGACATCGAGGCCAACCCGGTGCTGCTGCGCCGCGAAGTGATCACGCCGGTGCGGCTCGATGGCAGCGAGCTGGCGCGCTTTCACGCTTTCCGCAG
>DATLSL010000022.1:0-12214 GCA_035534135.1 Rhodanobacteraceae bacterium
CGGCGGCAACTTTACCTGCCGGTGCGCTGGACCGAGTGCGTGCAGGCATTGGCCGCGGGCGGTGCCACGCGGCTGGCCGAGTGCGGCCCGGGCAAGGTGCTGACCGGGCTGGCCAAACGCATCGACCAGGCGCTGGACGCACGCGCGCTGGGCATGCCGGCTGAACTCGATG
The DNA here is from genome assembly GCA_035534135.1 of Rhodanobacteraceae bacterium. GTDB lineage: Bacteria > Pseudomonadota > Gammaproteobacteria > Xanthomonadales > Rhodanobacteraceae > Metallibacterium. Next base: position 173 of record DATLSL010000022.1, read on the forward strand.
CCGCCTGTGCCGCATGGATCTAGGGAGCCTCTGAACAAGTCCATCCAGGACTTGTCAGAGGGCGCCGAGTCCGGCGCAGGTCCGGACTCGGCTACGCCGCATCAAGCACTTGCGTGCTCGATGCGCGGCAAGCCATCCATGGCTTGAGGAAGGTCTGAACGTGTTCAGACCTTCTCTAGGGTTGCTGCAAAATTGTGAAAAGACCGGATTCCGGCTTCCGTCGGGATGACGAAGCTATGCTTGCGGAGAACTGCTGTGGCTCAGGATCGCAACAGGGCGGCTGATCCGCAGCATTTTCCGAGTCCCGAGTCCCGAGTCCCGAGTCCCGCTCACGCCTTGCGTCTTGCATCTCACGGAGCCCACGCATGAACACCTCCCTCGCTGGCGAAATCGCGCTCGTCACCGGCGCCAGTCGTGGCATCGGCGCGGCGATCGCCGACGAGCTGGCGGCGCAGGGCGCGCGCGTGATCGGCACCGCGACCAGCGCGGCCGGTGCGCAGGCGATCAGCGACCGGCTGGCCGCGCAGGGCGGCAGCGGCCGCGTGCTCGATGTCACCGACAGCGCCGCGGTCGAGGCGCTGATCGACGGCCTCGTCAAGGAGTTCGGCGGGCTCTCGATCCTGGTCAACAACGCCGGCATTACCCGCGATCAGCTCCTGATGCGCATGAAGGACGAGGACTGGAACGTCATCCTCGACACCAACCTCAGCTCGGTCTATCGGACCTCGAAAGCGGTGCTGCGCACGATGATCAAGGCGCGCAAGGGGCGCATCATCAACATCGCCTCGGTGGTCGGTGTCACCGGCAACCCGGGACAGACCAACTATGCTGCGGCCAAGGCCGGTATCATCGCGTTCTCGAAGTCGCTGGCGCGCGAGATCGGCTCGCGCGGCATCACCGTCAACGTGGTCGCGCCGGGCTTCATCGATACCGACATGACTCGCGCGCTGTCGGACGAGCAGCGCCAGGGGTTGGAGGGCCAGATCGCGCTGGGCCGGCTGGGGCAACCGGTCGACGTCGCCCGCGCGGTCGCCTTTCTGGCCTCGCCGGCCGCGGCCTACATCACCGGCGAAACCCTGCACGTCAATGGCGGCATGTACATGGCCTGACAGTCGGATGGGCGGGTTTGCTGAGATGATTTCGAGGCACCTGCGACGAAAGCCCGGCGCTGTCACGCGGCGTTGGCGGCATCTGCACTTTCACTCTACAATGCGCAAGTTTTTTTCCGGGAGGACAACGTACCCATGAGCACCATCGAAGAGCGCGTCAAGAAGATCGTCGTCGAGCAGCTTGGCGTGAAAGAAGAGGAGGTCACCCCGGGCTCGTCGTTCGTCGACGACCTCGGCGCCGACTCGCTGGACACCGTGGAACTGGTGATGGCGCTCGAGGAGGAATTCGAGTGCGAGATCCCGGACGAGGAAGCCGAGAAGATCACCACCGTGCAGCAGGCGGTCGATTACATCAAGGCACACGTCAAGGCCTGAACCGGCGTGATCGTGGCCTGCTGCGGGCCGCCGGGGTGCCGAACGGACTTCCGAAAGCTGCGCCGTCCGGCGCAGCTTTCATTTTGGGCTGCGGAAACCTGCGTCGGCGTACGGTAGCCGGCGCCCAGCAAAGGCGATCAGCATGAGCAAGCGACGCATCGTGGTCACCGGCCTCGGCATCATCTCGCCGGTCGGCAATGACGTGGCCAGCGCCTGGGCCAGCATCGTCGCCGGCCGCAGCGGCATCGGCGCGGTGACGCACTTCGACGCCAGCGCCTTTCCGACACGCATCGCCGGCGAAGTGCACGATTTCGACCCCGTGCAGTACGTCCCGCCCAAGGACGTCAAGAAGATGGACCCGTTCATCCACTACGGCATCGCCGCGGGCATCCAGGCGCTGCGCGACTCGGGCCTGGCGGTGGGTGCGGACAACGCCGAGCGCATCGGCGTCGCGATCGGCGCCGGCATCGGCGGCATCACCACCATCGAGCGCACCAGTCTCATCCTGGACGAGGGCGGGCCGCGCAAGGTCTCGCCGTTCTTCGTGCCGAGTTCGATCATCAACATGATCTCCGGCAACCTGTCGATCATGCTGGGCCTCAAGGGCCCCAACATCGCCTGCGTCACCGCCTGCACCACCGCTACACACAACATCGGCCTGGCGATGCGCACCATCCAGTACGGCGATGCCGACGTGATGCTGGCCGGCGGCGCCGAATACGCGACCACCGGCGTGTCGATGGGCGGTTTCTGTTCGGCGCGCGCGATGTCCACCCGCAACGACGAGCCGCAGCGGGCCAGCCGGCCGTGGGACCGTGATCGCGACGGCTTCGTGTTGTCCGACGGTGCCGGTGTGCTGCTGCTGGAGGAATACGAGCACGCGCGACGGCGCGGTGCGCGCATCTACTGCGAGCTGGTCGGCTTCGGCATGAGCGGCGACGCCTATCACATCACCGCACCCAGCGAGAACGGCGAGGGCGCGGCGCGCTGCATGACCAACGCCATCCGCGATGCCGGGGTGAACCCGCAGCAGGTGCAGTACATCAACGCCCACGGCACCTCGACGCAACTCGGCGACAAGGGCGAGGTCGATGCCGCCAAGACCGTGTTCGGCGATCACGCGAAGCGATTGATGATGAGCTCGACCAAGTCGATGACCGGCCACCTGCTGGGTGCCGCCGGCGGCGTCGAGGCGATCTTCACCGCGCTGGTCATCCACGATGGCGTGATCCCGCCGACCATCAATCTCGACACGCCCGGTGAAGGCTGCGACCTCGATTTCGTGCCGCACACGGCACGCCAGGCGCGCATCGACATTGCGCTGTCCAATTCGTTCGGCTTCGGCGGCACCAACGGCACCCTGGTGTTCCGTCGCCTCTGAGTGCGCCGGCATGGATGTGCTGGTACGCAGCCTGCCCGGTGCCCACGACCTGCTGGCGTTGGCGGCGGCGCAGCCGCAGCGCTGCCCCGGATCGCTGCAAAGTGTCGTTCGCAGCGCGTCGCGATCGCGCTGGGCGCCGACGGGTGAGCACGCGGGTGCCGGCCGCGCCCGCTCGCGGCGCATTGGTATGCCGCGGGAATCCGGGTACGCTGCTGCAGCACGCGCCTCGCCCCGCAGCCGCGGCTGGCGGGCATCAAGTACCGCAACCGTCTTGAGCCGGTGCTGGCGCGCCGAATGGAATGATCCCGCGATCGCGGAGGGCCTGATGCTGGATACCGAGGAGCGCGTGATCGCCGCTACCGCCGCCAATCGGTTCGCGGTGATCGACGGTCGTTTGTGCACTCCGCGGCCCGACCGCTGCGGTGTCGCCGGCGTGGCTCGCGCCGAGGTCATGGCGCAGGTGCCGACGGCCGAGATGGACATCGATCCCGCCGCACTGGAGCGCGCCGGCGAGATCGGCCTGGCTGCCGCCGTGCGCGGCGTGTTGCCGGTGACGATGGTCGCGGAATGCGCGCTCGCAATCGGACCGGTGACGCGCGCACTGCAGGCGCGCGGGCGCCCACCCGGCCTGCCGCCGGCGGGTGTGTCATGAGCCGTCACGGCGCCTGGCGCATCGGCCTGGTGGCGGTCGCCGGATTGCTGGCGCTGGCGCTCGCCGCCGGGGCCTGGCTGGTTCACGACTATCGCCGGTTCACGGCAACTCCGCTGGCGATCGGCGCCAGCGCGCAGACCATCGATGTGGCGCGCGGCAGCAGTCTGCGCGGCATCGTCGCCGAGCTGCAGCAGCGGCGCCTGACGGTCGCGCCATGGCCCTACTGGCGGCTGCTGGCCACGGCGATGGGCGTGTCCAGCCGGTTGCACGCCGGCGAGTACGCGCTGGCGCCGGGCACGACGCCGCGGGCGATGCTGACGCAGATGGCCGAGGGCCGCGTGGTGCAGCATCTGTTCACGCTCGTCGACGGCTGGACCTTTGCCGAAGTGCGCGCGGCGCTGGCGCGGGCGCCCAGGCTGCGCCATCTCAGCGTCGGCATGAATGACGCCGCGATCGCGCGCGCGGTCGGCCTGCCGGCTGACCATCCCGATCCCGAAGGCTGGTTCCTGCCGCAGAGTTACGCCTACGTCATGGGCGACAGTGATCTCGACGTGCTGCGGCGCGCGCATATGGCCATGAACGCACTGCTGGCGCGGCTGTGGCCCGCGCGCGCGCAGGGCCTGCCGCTGCAGACACCCTATGACGCGCTGATCCTGGCCTCGATCGTCGAGAAGGAGACCGCGCAGCCCGGCGAGCGCGCGCGCATCGCCGGCGTGTTCGAGCGCCGCCTGCAGATCGGCATGCGCCTGCAGACCGATCCGGCGGTGATCTACGGCCTGGGGTCGGCGTATCACGGCGACATCACCCGCAAGGACCTGGAAACCGACACGCCCTACAACACCTACACCCGCGGCGGCCTGCCGCCGACGCCGATTGCGATGCCGGGCGAGCCGGCCCTGGAGGCGGTACTGCATCCCGCCACCGGTACATCGCTGTACTTCGTCGCCAAGGGCGACGGTACGCACGTGTTCTCCGACACGCTCGAGGAACAGAATCGCGCCGTGGCGATCTATCAACTGCATCACAAGCCATGAGCCGCGGACGCCTGATCACGCTGGAGGGCGGCGAGGGCGCCGGCAAGAGCACGCTGCTCGAGGGTCTGCTTGCCCACTTGCGTGGGCGAGGTATCGATGCGCAACGGTTTCGCGAGCCCGGCGGCACGCCGCTGGGCGAAGCGGTGCGCGCGACCCTGCTCGACCATCAATATCGCGGGATGTGCGCCGAGAGCGAGCTGCTGCTGATGTTCGCCTCGCGTGCCGAACTGGTGCGCAAGGTGATCCGGCCGGCGCTGGCGGATGGACGCTGGGTACTGTGCGATCGTTTCACCGACGCCAGCTACGCCTACCAGGGCGGCGGTCGCGGTCAGCCGTCCGAGCGCATCCGCGAACTCGAGCGCTGGGCCGCGCTGGACCTGCAGCCGGATCTGACCTTCCTGCTCGATCTCAGCGTGGAGGAGGGTCGTGCGCGCAGGGGCGGACGTGGCCATGCCGACCGCATCGAAAGCGAGGAGGACGGCTTTTTCGAGCGCGTGCATGCTGCCTATCGCGCCCGCGCGGACGCCGCGCCGCAACGCTTTCGCGTGCTCGACGCCCGTGGCCCGGCCGCCGCGGTGCTTGCTGCCGCCACCGCAGCGCTGCAATCGCTGCTGCCGGATCGCGGCGCATGATCGCGCCGCCCTGGCACGCTGAACCCTGGGCACAGATGCAGGGCCGTCTTGCCGCGGGCCGCATGCCGCACGCGCTGCTGCTGGCCGGGCCGGCCGGGCTCGGCAAGCGCGCGTTCGCCGAGCGCCTGGCGCGGCGTCTGCTGTGCACGGCGCCGACGCTGGAAGGCGAGGCCTGCGGCCGCTGCCGCGGCTGTGTGCTGTATGGGGCCGGCACGCATCCGGACCTGCTGCGTGTCAGCTTCGAGCTCAATCGCGAGGGCAAGCCGCGCAGCGAGATCGTGATCGACCAGGTGCGGCGCCTGTGCGACCGGCTGGTGCTGTCCAGCCAGTTCGGCGGCTGGAAGGTGGCGCTGCTGGATCCGGCCGACGCGCTGAATGCCGCAGCCTCCAATGCGCTGCTGAAGACGCTGGAGGAACCGACCCGCGATGCCCTGCTGCTGCTGCTCGCCGATGTGCCGTCGCGGTTGCCGGCGACGATCCGCAGCCGCTGTCAGCGGTTGACGTTTCGCGTGCCGGCGCGCACCGATGCGCAGGCATGGCTGGCGTCACAGGACCTCGCGGATGCGCCCGTCACGCTCGACGCTGCCGGCGGCAATCCCGGTCTCGCCTTGCGCCAGGCCGCGGACGGCGCATTGCAGCGTCGCGACGCGGTGCGTCGCGACCTGGCCGCTCTGGCCGCCGGTCGTGCCAATGCGCAGGCGCTGGCGCAGAGCTGGCAGCAGGATGATCCTGCGCAACGGCTGTGGTTCGCGGCGCAGGCGCTGGCCGACGAGCTGCGTGCGCGGGCGTCGGGCCGGCGCGGACCGCTGGGCGGCAGCGCCGACGCGCCGACCCTGGGCGCACTGTTTGCGCAGGCCAACCGCGCCCGTGAACAGTTGCGCGGACCGTTGCGTGGCGAGCTGGTCCTGCTGGATCTGCTCAGCCAGCGCTGGAGCTGAACGTGCGGCGTCCTGTCTGCGCCCCGCGCGCATCGCTGATGTACGCTGCCGATCTCGGAAACGGTCGGGGTTGATCGGGTGCATTCGCTTTCCAGCATTGAACGCCTGTGCTCGACGGCAGATGCCGCTTTGGCGGTGGTTGCGCCGCATCCGGATGACGAGACACTGGCTGCCGGCGGCCTGCTGTTGCGCGCGCGCGCGGCCGGTGCGCGCGTCGGCGTGCTGTTGCTGACTGACGGTGACAACAATCCCTGGCCGCAACGCTGGCTGGAACGTCGCCTGCGCATCGGGCCCGCCACGCGCGCGCGCTGGGCGCAACGGCGGCGGGACGAGGCCATCGCCGCGCTGCACCAGCTCGGCGTATTGCCCGAGCATCTGGATGCGCTCGGCTGGGAGGATCTTGGCGTCAGTACGCGGCTGCTCGAGCGCACGGTCGACAGCGTGCGCAGTCTGCGCGAACGTCTGCTGGCGCTGCGGCCCACGCTGGTGGCGGCACCGACTCTGGCTGATCGCCATCCCGACCACAGCGCCGCGCGGGTGCTCGTTGAACTGGCACTGGCCGGTTGGCCCGCGGGCATGCAGCGGCCCACGTTGCTCGGTTACACCGTGCATGGCCGCGACCTGCAGGCTACCGTTGCGCTGCCGCTTGATGCATCTGCCCATGCGTGCAAGCGTGCGGCGCTGGAGGCGCACGCCAGCCAGCTGGCGTTGAGCCGCACGCGCCTGCTGCGGCTGGCCGGCGCCGTCGAGCACTATCGCGTCGAGCCGGCATTCAGTCCTGCGCTGAACACCGAATCGACGATCGAACTGCCATGGCGGCCCGCCACGCTGCTGGCGCGGTCGTTCGAATTGCACGTGGTGCTCGGCGAGCAGGGTTGGCGATTGCCGTGGGTCGAGCGATCGCGTGGCGAAGCGCCCGGTCTGCTGCGCGAAGGCAGTGGCTGGCGCCTGCAGTTGCCGGCGACGCGGCCGCAGCCGCTCTATGTCAAGCTGGTCAGCCGCCTGCCGACGCCGTGGATCTTCGATCGCTGGGGCTGGGCCAGCGAAGGCGCCGGCAGCGCCTTGACCGCTGCTGCCGATTCGGCGAGGCTGGCTTTGCGTTCGCACACCTGAGGATGCCGCAGCCATGGTAGGACCCACCAATGCCGGTGCTTCGCGACAGGGCATCCTGTCGGTGGTGATCAAGGACAAACCGGCGCTCTACATCGCCTACATGCCGTTCCTCAAGGGCGGCGGCCTGTTCGTGCCCACTGCCAAGTCCTACAACCTCGGCGACGAGGTGTTCCTGCTGATCGCGCTGATGGACGAGAAGGATCGGCTGCCGGTGACAGGCAAGGTGGCCTGGATCACCCCGTCCAATGCGCAGGGCAACCGCACCGCGGGCATCGGTGTGCAGTTCACCGAGTCGGCCGAGGGTGAATCCGCGCGCACCCGCATCGAGTCCATCCTCGCCGGCATTCTCAGCTCCGAGCGCCCGACGCAGACGATGTGAGCGCTGGATCCGATCCGACCGTGCGCGTGCTGGTGCTCGGTGCGGGCGCCACGGGCGGCTTCTTCGGCGCGCGACTGATCGAGGCCGGTGCGCAGGTGACGTTCCTGGTGCGGCCGGCGCGCGCCGCGCGCCTGCAGCGAGACGGTCTGCGGGTGCTGAGCGAGAAGCAGCCCTTTGCCGCTCCGGTGCGCGTGCTGACGGCGCCTGAAGACGACCACCATGACCTGGTTCTGCTGGCCTGCAAGGCCTACGATCTCGACGCCGCGATCGCCGCACTGCGGCCCGCGATGGGCGCGCAAACGCGGCTGTTGCCGCTGCTCAACGGGCTGGCGCACCTCGACACGCTGGATGCCGAGTTCGGCGCCGGGCGCATTCTCGGCGGCCTGTGCCAGCTGTCGGTCACCCTGCAGGACGACGGAGCGATTCGTCATTTGGGCGTTCACGACCGGCTGGTCTGGGGGCCGCGCACGTCCGATGACCCGGCGTTGTCGCAGCTGCGCGCGCTGTTTGCGGGCATGCGCTCGGAGGTGATCGAGAGCGGCGATATCCATGCCGCGATGTGGGCCAAATTCGCGTTCATCGCCGCATTGGCAGGCATCACCTGCCTGCTGCGCGGCAGCATCGGCGCGATCGTCGCGGCAGGTGGCGGCGCCCTCGCGCAACGGCTGTATCGGGAATGCACCGACGTCGCCGAGCGCAGTGACTGCGCCATCGCGCCGGCGCAACGCGAAGAGTCGCTGCGGGTTCTTGCCGATCCCGGCTCGGCGTTGAAGGCATCCATGCTGCGCGACCTCGAGCGCGGCGCGCGCACCGAAGGCGCGGCCATCCTCGGCGACATGCTGCGCCGCGCACGCGCCTTCGGGGTGGATGCTCCGCTGCTGGAGGCGGCGGCCTGCCATGTCGCCGTTTACGAGGCCGCACGTCCCGGCAGCCGCTGACGTGGCGGCGCGTGCATGGGCGGTTTTGCGGTGCGCAGGCCGGTTGCCGCAGGGCGCGCTGACTTGAACACTTGCGAAAACGCCCGCGCGAGGCGGGCGTTGGTCATGCAGGCTGGTCGGGGTGACAGGATTCGAACCTGCGACTTCTACCTCCCGAAAGTAGCGCTCTACCAGGCTGAGCTACACCCCGACGGAAAGGCCGCGCATGATAACGGCTGCGCCGCGCCAGCCGCAAGGGCGGCGCGCGTTACGGCTTGTCCGATGCAGGCATCTGCTAACCTTTGCCGCCTGCCGCGGCCTGCCGTCGCCGCGCGCGATCCGCTGCTGCGGACCGCGCCGGCAAGCGGGTCCGGCGTTCCTCCGCGACCGCGAACTGCAAGGATTTTCCATGGCGCTGACGCCAGCCCGCACCATGCCCGGCGTGCTCGAGCTGCTGCCGCTCGAGCAGATCGCCTTCCAGGACATGCTCGACACCATCCGGCGCACGTTCGAGCGCTTCGGCTTCCTGCCGGTCGAGACGCCGGTGATGGAGTTCGCCGACATCCTGCTGACCAAGCAGGGCGGCGAGACCGAGCGTCAGGTCTATTTCGTGCAGTCCACCGGCACGCTCGAGCAGGGCGAGAAGCCCGACCTTGCCCTGCGCTTCGACCTCACCGTGCCGCTGGCGCGCTACGTCGCCGAGCACGAGCACGAGCTGGGCTTCCCGTTCCGCCGCTACCAGATGCAGCGGGTGTATCGCGGCGAGCGCGCGCAGCGCGGGCGCTTCCGCGAGTTCTACCAGTGCGACATCGACGTGATCGGCAAGGACAGCCTGTCGGTGCGCTACGACGCCGAGATGCCGGCGGTGATCCACAGCGTGTTCCGTGACCTCGGCATCGGGCCGTTCCGGATCCAGCTCAACAACCGCAAGCTGATGCGCGGCTACTTCGAGAGCATGGGCGTGGCCAGCGATCAGCAGATGCTGGTGCTGCGCGAGGTCGACAAGCTCGACAAGCGCGGCGCCGACCCTGTGCGCGAGACACTGACCGGGCCGCAGTTCGGGCTGTCGCATGATGTCGCCGCGCGCATCATGGCCTTCGTCGAGATGCGATCGACGTCCTTCGACGACGCCTGCGCGAAGCTCGATGCGCTCGACGGCCGCGGCGAGCTGTTCGAGCAGGGCCGGGCGGAGCTGAAGGAAGTGCTGAGCCTGATCCGCGCCTTCGGCGTGCCGGAGTCGCACTTCGCGCTGAATCTCTCGATCGCGCGCGGGCTCGACTACTACACCGGCACCGTCTACGAGACGCATCTCACTGAGCATCCGCAGATCGGCTCGATCTGCTCCGGCGGCCGCTACGACAACCTCGCCGGGCACTACACCAAGTCGCACCTGCCCGGCGTCGGCATCTCGATCGGTGCCACGCGGCTGTTCTGGCAGCTGCGCGAGGCTGGCCTGCTGGGCCCGGCCATCAGCACCGTACAGGTGCTGGTGACCATGATGGACGAGGCCCAGCTGCCGGCGTACCTCGAGCTGGCCACGCAGCTGCGCAACGGCGGCATCGCCAGCGAGGTGGTGATGGAGCCGGGCAAGCTGGCGAAACAGTTCAAGTACGCCGACCGCGCCGGCATCCGCTTCGTGCTCGTGCTGGGCCCCGACGAGATCGCCAAGGGCACGGTCGCGGTCAAGGATATGCGCAAGCAGGACCAGTTCGAGGTGCCGCGCGCCGAGCTGATCAAGACCCTGCGCGTCGAGCTGGAGCAGGCCCAGGTGATGGGCTGAGGGCAACTCCCCGTGGAAATCTGTGCCGAGTGCGGTGCCCTGCTGGGAGACAAGGCTGCTGGTTGCGAGTTCGATGGAGTTGAAGCGCAGGCGCCATGGCTCGGAGACTATGACGCCATGGCACGCGGCGAGATGAGTCATTCCGATCACCAGGTCGTCGTCGCTCGCTGGGTGCTCCATCACCGTGATTCCCGCAGCGCACGCGTGCTGAGGCACTTCGGCGAGATCGCCAAGACCGCTTGGGGTAAACCCATGGAAGTGCCTCGGCTTCTTGTACAGCCGCCGCACGTTGACTCGAAGGGGTACTCAGCGTGACAACGAAAAAGGTTCTTTTGGATGGCCAGAGCCTGACCCGCGCGGCGCTGATCACGATCGCGCGCGATATGGCCACGGTGACGCTGCACCCCGATGCGTTGCAGCGCGTGCGCCGCACCGCCGATTTCCTGGCCGACAAGGTGCGCTGCGGCGAGCCGATCTACGGCGTCACCACCGGCTTCGGCAGCAACGCCGACAAGCTGCTGGGCGCGCATCGCGCGCGTGACGAGCTGCCGGGCGGCAACCCCGAGGTGCGCGAAGGCAGCCTGCTGGAAGAGCTGCAGCACAACCTGATCGTCACCCACGCCGTCTGCGTCGGCGAGCCGTTCGCGCCCGACGTGGTGCGCGCGATGCTGGCGATCCGCATCAACACCCTGATGCGCGGGCACTCCGGCGTGCGCGTGCAAACCCTGGAGGCCCTGACCGCGATGCTCAATCGCGGCGTGGTGCCGGTGGTTCCGCAACTGGGTTCGGTCGGCGCCAGCGGCGACCTCGCCCCGCTGTCGCATCTGGCGATCGTGCTGCTGGGCGGCGGCGAGGCCTTCTTCGCGGGCGAGCGCCTGCCCGGCGCCGAGGCCCTGCGCCGCGCCGGGCTCGAACCCGTGCGGCTGTCGTACAAGGAGGGTCTCGCGCTCAACAACGGCACCGCGCAGATGCTGGCCTGCGCGGCGCTGGCGCTGGATCAGCTGCAGCAGCAGGTCGAGCTGGCGGATCTCGCCGCGGCGATGACCCTGGAGGCTTTCGCCGGCCGCAGCGGCGCCTTCCGCGCCGACGTGCACGCGCTGCGCCCGCATCCCGGCCAGGTCGAGACCGCCGCGCACCTGCGCGGACTGCTGGCCGGATCGACCCTGATCGACATCCCCTACCACCTGGTGCCGCGCTTCGCCACCTGGACCGCGCAGGCCTGGCGCGAGCCCGAGGATCAGGCGCTGCACTTCGACCTCGCCTGGGACTGGGTGCCGGCGCACCGGCGCCACGGCCGCGAGTCCTTCTACACGCGCTTCCTGCCGTTCCGCGGCGGCAAGAAGCACCAGCCGCAGGATGCCTACAGCCTGCGCTGCATCCCGCAGGTGCACGGCGCGGTGCGCGATGCGCTGGCGCAGGCCGCGCGCGTCATCGAGATCGAACTCAACGCCGTCACCGACAACCCGCTGCTGTTCCCCGATGTCGAGGGCGCGCAGGTGATCGAGGACCAGGTCGTCTCCGCGGGGCATTTCCACGGCATGCCGCTGGCGCTGGCGATGAGCTACGTCAAGGCGGCGATTCCGGTGCTGGCGTCGATCGCCGAACGCCGCATCGCCAAGCTGGTCGATGCCGCGACCAACGACGGCCTGCCGGCCTTCCTCACCGGCAACGAGGACGCCACCGACTCCGGCTTCATGATCGTGCAGTACACCGCGGCCGCGCTGGTCAACGA
>DATLSL010000023.1:0-2399 GCA_035534135.1 Rhodanobacteraceae bacterium
CGGGACAGGCAGGCTCGGAGGCCACGGCGGCGCCTTGCGGAAGGGGCCGGAACGGTAACCGAGCCATCCCCGGGCCACAAGCACGGCAGTCTGGCGTTAGGCTGGGGCCTGCCTGCAACGCACCGCTGCCATGCCCAACCGACTCGCCGACACCCTCAGCCCCTACCTGCGCCAGCACGCGGACAACCCCGTGCACTGGCAGCCATGGGACACCGCCGCACTGGCCGAGGCGCGCACCAGCGGCAAGCCGATCCTGCTCTCGATCGGCTACGCGGCCTGCCACTGGTGTCACGTGATGGCGCACGAGAGCTTCGCGGACACCGCCACCGCCGCGACGATGAACGCGCTGTACGTCAACATCAAGGTCGATCGCGAGCAGCGCCCCGATCTCGACAAGGTCTATCAGCTGGCCCACCAGGCGTTGAGCGGTCGCCCCGGCGGCTGGCCGTTGACGCTGGTGCTCGATCCCGAGGACCTGACGCCGTTCTTCGCCGGCACCTATTTTCCGCCGACGCCGCGCCACGGCCTGCCCGCGTTTCGCGATCTGCTGCAACGCGTGCGGGTCTTCTTCGACCGCGAGCGCGGCGCGGTGCGCGATCAGAATGCGCGATTGCGCGCCTGGCTGGACGATTTCGACGCCGCCGCGCCAGCCGCGCGGCGCGCCGACGCGGCGCCGGTCGCGAGGGCACTGCAGGACATCGCCGCGCGCTTCGATCCCGAGTACGGCGGCAGTCGCGGCGCGCCCAAGTTTCCGCATGCGGGCGAGATCGAGCTGCTGCTCGACGAGGCCGCGCGCCCGCAGGGCGCCGGCGGCAGCGGCGCGCCGACACCCGCGGCTTGCGCGGCGATGGCGCGGCGGACGCTGGAGCGCATGGCCGCGGGCGGCCTGTACGACCACCTCGCGAGCGGTTTCTTCCGCTACTGCGTGGATGCGGACTGGGGTATCCCGCACTTCGAGAAGATGCTCTACGACCAGGCGCAGCTGCTGCCGCTGTATGCGCGCGCCGCGCGCCACTTCGCCGAACCGGGCTTTGCCGAGGTCGTGCGCGCCACCGCGGTGTGGCTCGAGACCGGGCTCGGTCTGACCGACGGCGGCTACGCCAGCGCGCTGGACGCCGACAGCGAGGGCGAGGAAGGCCGCTGCTACGTGTGGACGCGCGAAGAGCTTGCGACCGCGCTCGATGCCGACGCGGCGACGGCGGCCACGCTGCGCTTCGGCCTCGACGCGCCGCCCAACTTCGAGGGCCGGGCCTGGCACCTGCGTGGCGTGCGGCCCCTGGCCGATGTGGCGGCGACGCTGCAGCTCGACGTCGATGAAGCGCAACGCCGGCTCGAGCGCGCGCGCCGTGATCTGCTGGCCGCGCGCAGCCGGCGCGTGCCGCCTGCGCGCGACGACAAGCGCCTGACCGCCTGGAATGCGCTCGCCATGGCCGGCCTCGCCCGCGCCGGCCGTCTGCTCGATGATGCCGCGCTGATCGCGCAGGCCGACGCCACGCTGGCGACCCTGCGGCGTCTGGCCTGGCGCGACGGTCGCCTGCACGCACTGGCCGATCCGCGTGCCGGCGGCGAGGGCTACCTCGACGACTACGCCTTCCTGCTCGACGCCGTGCTGGAGCTGCTGCAGTGCCGCTGGCGCGACGCCGATCTCGACTTCGCGCTCGCGCTCGCCGCGGCGCTGCGGGCGCGCTTCGAGGATGCGCCGCGCGGCGGTTTTTTCTTCACCGCGCACGATGCCGAGCCGCTGATCCAGCGCCCGAAACCATGGCTGGACGAAAGCCTGCCCGCCGGCAACGCGATCGCGATCCGCGCCCTGCTGCGGCTGGGCCATCTGACCGGCGATGGCGATTGCCTGGCCGCCGCCGGGCGCGCGCTGGACGCGGCGCAGGGCGTGCTCGACCGCCACCCGCAGGCCGCGCCCAGCCTGCTGCGCGCGCTGCGTGCCGCGATCACGCCGCCGCTGCAGGCGGTGGTGCGCACCGATGCGGGCTCCGCGGCGGCCTGGCAGGCCGCGGCGCGCGCGGCGCCCGCCGACGTCGAGGTGTTTCTGATCCCCGACGCCGCCGCGGTGCTGCCGGGACTGCTGGCGCAGCGCCTTTCACGCCCGGGCGGCGTGGCCTGGGTCTGCTCGGGATTGAGCTGCCGCGAGCCGCTGACGACGCCGGAGGCGTTTGCCACAGCGCTGCGCGATGCCGACGCCTGATACCGGTTCGCGATCAAGACCCGAAAACCGCGCAGCCCGGATGCAGCGCAGCGGAATTCGGGAATGATGCTTCATCGAGCCCCGGATTCCGCCCTCCATGGGGCTCCATCCGGGCTACTCATCGTATCGATTGAACGCAACTTGGCATGAGGCGACCGGGCAAGCCCGCGGGACCGCGCCAGACCCGGCCTTACAGCTC
>DATLSL010000024.1:0-7237 GCA_035534135.1 Rhodanobacteraceae bacterium
TTTTCCCAACGCCGGCAAATCCACCTTCATCCGCGCGGTGTCGGCGGCCACGCCGCGGGTGGCCGATTACCCGTTCACCACGCTGCAGCCGCATCTCGGCGTGGTGCGCATCGAAACCGACCGCAGCTTCGTGATCGCCGATATCCCCGGCCTGATCGAAGGCGCCGCCGAGGGTGCGGGCTTGGGCATCCAGTTTCTCAAGCACCTGGCGCGCACCCGCCTGCTGCTGCATGTGGTCGATCTGCTGCCGCTTGACGGCGTCGAGCCGGCCGCGCAGGTGCGTACGATCGAGCATGAACTGCAGCGTTTCGATGCCGCGCTGGCGCTGCGGCCGCGCTGGTTGGTGCTGAACAAGGCCGATCTGCTGACGCCGGAGGAAGCGCAGGCGCGCGCTGTGGAGGTGGTGCGGGAACTAAGTTGGAGCGCGCCCTGGTTCGTCGTCTCGGCCGCCACACGCAGCGGCACCTGGGAGGTCTGCCTGAAGATCCAGACCTTCCTCGACGGATTGCGCGCGGCGATCCAGCGCGCCGAAACGGATGCCGCGGACGTGCGCATGCGCCCGGAGGGCGAAGCGTGAGAGCGGCGCCGGTTCGGGCCCCGGCCCGGATGCTGCCGCCACCTCCGGGTGCCTGTGAGCGGGCAACAAAAAAACCGGCTCGCGCCGGCCTTTTTGCGAAGGTCCGAGCTGTTTCAGCCCAAGGCGCGGATGTGTGCGCTGAGGCGGCTCTTGTGGCGCGCCGCCTTGTTCTTGTGAACCAGGCCGCGGCTGGAGTAGCGGTCGAGCACCGGCTCGGCGGCCTTGTAGGCAGCCTCGGCGCCGGCCTTGTCCTTGGCCTCCAGGGCCTTGACTACCTTCTTGATCGTGGAGCGCAGCATGGAGCGCGCGCTGGCGTTGCGCATGCGACGCTGCTCGGACTGGCGCGCACGCTTCTTTGCGGACTTGATGTTGGCCAAGGGGGAACTCCGAACGCAGGTAGGGAAAAGAGCGAAAGTATGCGGGAGTGCGGTGGACGGGTCAACGTGTCCGTGACAGCGGAAGCGGGACTCGGGACCCAAGAGCCGGGACCGGGGACCCGGGACCCGGGACCCGGCAAAAGCAAATGCCCGCTGTCCGGAACAGGCGGAGGCGCAAGCGAGATGCAAACGTCGCCGAAGCAGTGCCGGCGAATTCCATGCTCGGCCTTAGAGCCCGAAGTCCCGCGTTCCGGATCTTGGCTCCAAGCTCTTGCTTCCCGGGTCCCGGGTCCCGGCTCCCGGGTCCCGGCTCTTCAGGGGTCCCGGGTCCCAGCCTTTCGATCACTGTTGCTGCCCGCACCGCGAGCCCCTCGACCATGAGCGCTCCCCGCCCGGGCCTGCTGCGCGGGCTGGCCTCGTTCAGTTCGATGACCTTCGTTTCGCGCGTGCTGGGTCTGGCACGCGAGACGGTGATCGCGATCGTGTTTGGCGCCAACGCCTACACCGACGCGTTCTGGGTGGCGTTTCGCATTCCCAACTTCCTGCGCCGGCTGTTTGCCGAGGGCGCTTTCTCGCTGGCTTTCGTGCCGGTGTTCACCGAGGTCAAGCAGCGTGGCGACGAGGCCGCGCTGAAGGCGCTGGTGGCGCGTGCCGCCGGCACCCTCGGCGGCATCCTGCTGCTGGTGACAGCGCTGGGGGTGTTCGGGGCATCGTGGATGACGCGGCTGTTCGCGCCCGGCATCGTCGAGGATCCGGCGCGCTTCGCGCTGACCACGGACATGTTGCGGATCACCTTTCCGTTCCTGCTGTTCGTGTCGCTGACCGCGCTCGCCGGCGGCGTGCTCAATGCCTACCACCGCTTCGCGCTGTCGGCGATCACCCCGGTGATCCTCAACTTGTGCATGATCGCCGGCGCGCTGTGGCTGGCGCCGCATCTGGCGGTGCCGATCACCGCGCTGGCCTGGGCGATCCTGCTGGCCGGCGTGCTGCAGCTGGCGGTGCAGCTGCCCGCGCTGCACAAGCTGGGCATGCTGCATACGCCGCGCTGGGGCTGGCGTCACCCGGACGTACAGAAGATCCTCAAGCTGATGCTGCCGACCCTGTTCGGCTCGTCGGTGGCGCAGGTCAATCTGCTGCTCGACACCCTGATTGCCTCGTTCCTGATCGCCGGCTCGCAGACCTGGCTGGCGCAGTCGGACCGCCTGATGGAGTTCCCGCTGGGTGTGTTCGGCGTTGCGCTGGGCACGGTGATCCTGCCCAGTCTGGCGCGCCACCACGTCGGTACCGATACCGAGGGTTTTCGCCGCGCGCTGGACTGGGGCATCCGCACCGCGCTGCTGATCGCGTTGCCGGCGGCGGTGGCGCTGGTGCTGCTGGCCAAGCCGATGATCGCGACGCTGTTCCAGCACGGCCGCTTCACTCCGTTCGACACCGAGATGGCGACGCTGTCGCTGACCACGCTCAGTCTCGGCCTGCCGGCGTTCGCGCTGGTCAAGGTGCTGGCGCCGGCGTTCTACGCGCGCCAGGACACGAAGACGCCGGTGCGCGCGGCGGTGGTGTCGATGACGGTCAACATGGTGCTCAACGTGTGCTTCGTCGGCCTGCTGTTCTGGCGCTGGCATACGCCAGCGGATCTGCGCTACGGCTGGCTGGATGCGCTGGCGCACGTGCCCGGCCTGCACATGGCGTTGGGCCTGGCCAGCGCGCTGGCGGGTTATCTCAACCTGGCTCAGCTGTGGCTGGCGCTGCGCCGCGCCGGAGTCTATGCGGCGCAGCCGGGGTGGGGCCGCAATCTGCTGCGTCTGGGCGTGGCGATCGCCGTGATGGCGGCGGTGCTGCTGGCCGGGCGCTGGTACTGGCCGGACTGGACCCATGACAGCGCGTGGCTGCGCATCGGCAGGTTGGCCGCACTGCTGGCCGGATCATCGCTGGCCTATCTCGCCGTGCTGTTCGCGCTGGGCTTCCGTCTGCGCGAGCTGCACGAGGCTTGAACGCCGGCGCCGTGGCTATACTCGCGTGATGATGAGTGTTTCCCGGGATGCCGCTGGGCCCTGTCTGGCCCCCGGCGGCAGCGTGCTGGCCGTGGGTGCCTTCGATGGCCTGCACCGCGGCCATGCGGCGCTGCTGGAGCGCGTGCGCGAACGTGCTGCCGCGAGCGGCCAGCTGCCGATGGCGATCAGCTTCGAGCCATTGCCGCGGGCGTTCTTCGCACGCGTGCCGGTGCCGCGCCTGGGCTCGGTGCGCGACAAGCTCGAGGGCATGGATGCCGCCGGCATCGCGCAGCTGCTGTTGCTGCGCTTCAACGCCGCGCTGGCGGCGATGAGTGCCGAGGATTTCGTGCGCGAGGTGCTGGTACAACGTGCGGGTGCGCGCGAGGTCTGGGTCGGCGCCGATTTCCGCTTCGGCCATGCCCGGCGTGGCGATGTCGCCCTGCTCGAACGCATGGGCGGCGAGTTCGGTTTCGCCACGCAGGTGTTCGATACCCAGCACGACGCCGGCGACCGGGTGTCGAGCAGCGCGATCCGCGCGGCCCTGGCGGCAGGCGCCTTCGCCGACGCCGCGCGCCTGCTCGGCCGGCCGTTCGCGATCGGCGGCCGCGTCGTGCGCGGCCAGCAGCTCGGCCGCACGCTGGGCTATCCGACCGCCAACATCCGCCTCGGTCGCCGCGTCAGCCCGGTGCAGGGCATCTTCGCGGTGCGCGTGCATGGCGTCGGCGCCCCAGCCCTGCCCGGCGGTCGCTCCGGCGCATCCCACGCCCGCGACACTGGGGCATCCCTGCCCGGCGGTCGCTCCGGCGCATCCTGCGCCCGCGACACTGGGGCATCCCTGCCCGGCGTTGCGAGTCTCGGGTTGCGGCCGACCGTGGGCGGTCGCGAGCCGCTGCTGGAAGCGCATCTGTTCGATTTCGACGGTGACCTCTACGGCTGCCGCCTCGCGGTCGAGTTCGTCGCCAAATTGCGCGACGAGGAAAAATTCGCCAGCCTCGACGCCCTGACCGCGCAGATGCACCGCGATGCCGCCGCAGCGCGCGCGATCCTCGGTGTCCCCTTTTCCGTTTCCGCCTGAGCCCCCGCCGTGAGCATGGATTACAAAGCCACCCTGCAGCTGCCCCAGACCGATTTCCCGATGCGCGGCGATCTGCCCAGGCGCGAGCCGACGTGGCTGGCGGAGTGGGAGCGGGTCGGACGCTACGCCCAGATCCAGGAAAAGACCGCCGCGCGTGGCAAGGTGTTCATCCTGCACGACGGTCCGCCCTACGCCAACGGCGCGATCCATCTCGGCCACGCGGTCAACAAGATTCTCAAGGACATGGTGGTCAAGTCCAGGCTGCTGGCCGGCTACCGTGCACCCTACGTGCCGGGCTGGGACTGCCACGGCCTGCCGATCGAGATCGCGGTCGAAAAGAAATTCGGCAAGGCCGGCGACAAGCTCGATGCCGCGGCGTTCCGGCAGAAATGCCGCGAGTACGCCGCCGCCCAGATCGACCTGCAGCGAGCCGACTTCAAGCGCCTCGGCGTGCTCGGCGACTGGGAGCGGCCCTACCGCACCATGGACTTCAGCTACGAGGCCGACATGCTGCGCGCGTTGGCGCGCATCGTCGAACGCGGCCACGTCATCCGCGGCTTCAAGCCGGTGCACTGGTGTTTCGACTGCGGCTCGGCGCTGGCCGAGGCCGAGATCGAGTATCAGGACAAGGACTCGCCGGCGATCGACGTGGCCTTCGATGCGGTCGATGGCAAGGCACTGGCGGCGCGCTTCGGCGTCGACGCCGGCGATGCCATCGTCGCCGTGCCGATCTGGACCACCACGCCGTGGACACTGCCGGCCAATCAGGGCGTGGCGCTGAATGCCGAGCTCGATTACGCGCTGGTCAAGGGGCCGCCGCGCGAGGGTCGCCGCGTGCTGCTGGTGCTGGCGGCGGCGCTGGTGGACAAGGCGCTCGCGCGCTATGGCGTGACGGAAACGACGGTACTGGGACGCGCGCGGGGGGCTGCTATCACGGGTCAGTCCGGCGCTGCGCTGACGCTGTTGCGGCATCCGTTCTACGACCGCCACGTGCCGATCGTGCTGGGCGAGCATGTCTCCGCCGAGGACGGCACCGGCGCCGTGCACACCGCGCCGGGCCACGGTCAGGAAGACTTCGCCGTGGGCCAGCTCTACGGCCTGCCGGTGATGAATCCGGTGGATGGCCGCGGCGTGTTCCTGCCCGACACCGGGCTGTTCGCCGGTCAGCACGTGTGGAAGGCCAACACCACCATCGTCGAGACCCTGCACGCGCGCGGCGTGCTGCTGGCGCATGCGACCCTGCGCCACAGCTACCCGCACTGCTGGCGGCACAGGACGCCGGTGATCTTCCGCGCCACGCCGCAGTGGTTCATCGGCATGGAAACGGCCGGACTGCGCCGCGACGCGCTGGACGCGATCGCGAACGATGTGGAGTGGTTTCCGGAATGGGGCGAGGCGCGCATCCACGGCATGGTCGCCGGGCGCCCGGACTGGTGCATCTCGCGCCAGCGCACCTGGGGCGTGCCGATCGCGCTGTTCGCCGACAAGGCCACCGGCGAGCCGCATCCGCGCTCGGTGGAACTGTTGCATGCGATCGCAGCGCGCGTCGAGCAGGTTGGCATCGACGCATGGGCGGCGCTGGAGGCGCGCGAGCTGCTGGGCGACGAGGCCGATCGCTACGAGAAAGTCAGCGACGTGCTCGACGTCTGGTTCGATTCCGGCGTCAGCCGCTTTTGCGTGGTCGATGCGCGACCCGAGCTGGCACGCGGCGATCAGACCGACTACCGCGTGATGTACCTCGAAGGCTCGGACCAGCACCGCGGCTGGTTCCAGTCGTCGCTGCTGACGCGCGCCGCGATGACCGGCCACGCGCCCTACGACCAGGTGCTGACGCACGGCTTCACCGTCGATGCGCAGGGCCGCAAGATGTCCAAGTCACTGGGTAACGGCATCGAACCGCAGGACGTGATGAACCGGCTCGGCGCCGACATCCTGCGGCTGTGGATCGCGTCGGCCGACTACCGCAACGAGATGTCGCTGTCGGAGCAGATCCTGCAGCGCGTCACCGACAGCTACCGGCGCATCCGCAATACCTGCCGGTTCCTGCTGTCCAACCTGGACGGCTTCGATCCGGTGCGCCATCTGCTGCCGGTCGGCGAATGCCTGCTGCTGGACCAGTGGGCGATCGCGCAGACGGCCGACCTGCAGCGCGCGGTGGCGGCGGCCTATGAGCGCTATGACTTCCCGGACGTGGTGCAGCGGGTGCAGAACTTCTGCACCAACGAGCTGGGCGCGCTCTATCTCGACATCACCAAGGATCGCTTGTACACGATGCCCGCCGACAGCCGCGGCCGGCGCAGCGCGCAGAGCGCGATGTTCCGCATCCTCGAGGCGATGGTGCGCTGGCTGGCGCCGATCCTCAGCTTCACCGCCGAGGAGATCTGGCCGTATCTGCCGGGGAAGCGCGACGCCTCGGTGCTGTTCGAGACCTGGTACGAGGGTCTGGAAGGGGTCTCAAAGGCGGCCACCGATACGGCGTTCTGGGCCGATCTGCTGGCGATCCGCACCCGCATCAGCGGCGAGATCGAAACCATGCGCGCGCTGAAGGAAGTCGGAGCTTCGCTCGAGATCGCGGTCGCTGTCTTCGCCGACGACGATTTCATCCGGCGCTATGCCGGCGTGGCCGACGAGCTGCGCTTTTTCTTCATCACTTCCGACTTTGCATTGCGCCCCGCGTCGGAACGGCCGGAACGCGCCACCGCCAGCGGCCTGCGCCTCGGCGATCAGCAGCTGTGGACCGAGGTGCGCCGCACCGAGGCACCCAAGTGCGTGCGCTGCTGGCATCACCGCACCGACGTCGGCAGCCATGCCGCGCATCCCGAGCTGTGCGGGCGCTGCCTCGAGAACGTGGAAGGCGCGGGTGAGGATCGCCGGTATTTCTGAGCTCGTGCCCACTCCCTCAACCGCGCGGCCCTGCCATCCTGTGTGTAGTGCTCATTTGTCAGTTGCTGAGCGCAGCGAAGGGCCAGGCGACCGACGCCGTTCGCGGCCGCACATTGACGCGATCGGAGCGTGGCTGGCGGTCAGATCCTTCGGGCTGCGCCCTCAGGATGACAACGAACGTTGTCACCCTGAGCCCAGCGAAGGGTCTGTCATTGCATCTGCCGGATGGCGCGACTGCGGTCGCGACCACTGGCTCCACAACGTTGCAGTGCCCACTCGCAGCCAGTGAAAATTCAACGGAATCCTTTCGTCGTGGCGCGGTCTGAACTGAGTC
>DATLSL010000025.1:0-11156 GCA_035534135.1 Rhodanobacteraceae bacterium
TCGGGACTTTTGCGGCGAGTGCACCCTGTGCCGCATGGAGCCGCGAGAGAGGCGCAATCCGGGACCGTGCAAAGCCTGGTTCCCGGATTCCGCTGCGCTGCATCCGGGCTGCGCGGTTTTCGTGTCTTGATCGCGAACGAAGATCAGTACGCAAACTCGCGAAACACCGGATCGACGCTGCCGTTCCAGGCACCGTGGAACAGCTCCAGCTTGCGCTCGGCAGGCGTCTGGTTGGCCAGTGCGAACTCGAACAGCGGCTCGAGGAAGATGCTCTCGTCGGCGCCGTGCGCGTCACGCACGGCACGTCGTTTGAGGCCGGCGTCGGCGATCTTCAGCGCCTCGATCGCCAGCTCGCGCAGCGTGCCGCCGCGGAACGGCAGCTTCAGCGCGTACTTCGGCACGCCGTCGCGCAGCGCGTGGCGTTCGGCCAGGGTGAAGTCGCGGACCAGATCCCAGGCCGCGTCCAGCGCGGCGTCGTCGTACAGAAGCCCCACCCAGAACGCCGGCAGCGCGCAGAGGCGATTCCACGGCCCACCGTCGGCGCCGCGCATCTCCAGATACTTCTTCAGCCGCACCTCGGGAAACGCGGTGGTCAGATGGTCGGCAAAGTCGCTCAGGGTCGGCAGCACGCCCGGCAGCGCCGGCAGCTTGCCGGCCATGAAGTCGCGGAAACTCTGGCCGGCGAGATCGAGATAGCGGCCGTCGCGGTAGCTGAAGTACATCGGCACGCCGAGGATGTAGTCGACGTAGCGCTCGTAGCCGAAGCCGTCCTCGAACACGAAATCCAGCATGCCGGTGCGGTCGGGATCGGTGTCGGTCCACACCTGCGAGCGGAACGACAGGAATCCGTTGGGCTTGCCCTCGGTGAACGGCGAGTCGGCGAACAGCGCGGTGGCGATCGGCTGCAGTGCCAGTCCGACGCGGAACTTCTTCACCATCTCGGCTTCGCTGGCAAAGTCGAGATTGACCTGCACCGTGCAGGTGCGCGTCATCATGTCGAGGCCGAGCTGGCCTTTCAGCGGCATGTAGCGGCGCATGATCGCGTAGCGACCCTTGGGCATCCACGGCATCTCGTCGCGCCGCCACTTCGGCTGGAAACCCATGCCGAGGAACCCCAGCCCCATCGGGTCGGCGACGCCGCGCACTTCGCGCAGATGCTCGGTGACCTCGCAGCAGGTGGCGTGGATATCGGCCAGCGGGGCGCCGGAGAGCTCCAGTTGCCCGGCCGGCTCCAGCGTGATCGAGGCGGCGTCGCGCAGCAGCGCCACCGGCAACTCGCCCTCGCGCAGAACCTGCCAGCCGTGGCGGGCGGCGATGCCTTCGAGCAGCGCGCGGATGCCGCGCTCACCCTCGTAGGCAGGGGCGTGCAGATCGTCGAGGCGGAAGCCGAACTTTTCGTGCTCGGTGCCGATGCGCCAGGCGCTGCGCGGCTTTTCGCCGGAGGCGATGTAGTCCACCAGCATCTGCCGATCGCGGATCAGGGTGTCCTGCACTGCGCTGGGGATCGACACGGGGGCGGCCTCGCTCGGTGAAGGCGGATATGCGGCCGCGGGGATCGATTGCAAGCGCCGGATCGGGACCGGGTCATCCCCCGTGCGGGCCACACCTGGCGGTTGCCGCAACGGTCCTCAGCCGCGCACCACCGCGTAATTGCGCGCGTCCTCGCGCCAGCGCGGCGTGGCGCGGATCGCCGGCAGCACATCCTCGGGCGTGGCCACGCGTTGCCACATCGCGGCGTGCTCGGGATTCATGAAACGCGCCGCAATCACCTGCTGCAGGAAGACCTCTAGCGGCGCGTAGAAGCCCAGTGTGTCGAGCAGAATGATCGGATTGAAATACAGCCCCAGACGCTTGAGCGTGATCGCCTCGAACAGCTCTTCGAGCGTGCCGCAACCGCCGGGGAGGGCGACGACCGCATCGGAGCCGGTCAGCAGACGGTGCTTGCGCTCGCGCATGTCTTCGACCAACTCGAGTCGCGTGAGCCCCGCATGACCCCATTCCAGGTCCGCCATGAAGCGCGGCAGGATGCCGATCACCTCACCGCCGCGGGCCAGCGCGCCGTCGGCCAGCGCGCCCATGGATCCTCCCGAACCGCCGCCGTAGATCACGCTGCAGCCGGCGTCGGCCAGCCGTTCGCCCAGCTGCCGCGCCGCGGCGCGGTAGGCCGGATCGGTCTGCTCGCTGGACGCGCAGTAGACGCAGATACGCATGGACGGACCTTTTGATCGCAGAAAAGATCAGTTTAACGGCTGCACCGGAGTCGCGGCAGTGTCATTGCACCCGCCCCGGCGCGTCGAGCAGCACCGCGCCACGAAACTCCTGGCGGCCGTCGGCGCGCCCCAGCGCATGGCGCGTCAGCGGGTCCGGTCCCTGCCAGTCGCCGGACAGCCGGCGCAGCGCGATCAGCGCGCGCACCAGTACGGCGAACGCCGCTGCGAGGTGCCGATAAAGCGTCGCCAGCGCCGCGCGCACGTGCTCGGCTTCGGCCGTATAGGCGGCGCGGCCGAGATCGAGGAAATAGCCTGACGACACGCGTCGTCGCTGCGCCTGCTCGGGGAACAGGCCGGCGATCAGCAGGCAGCGATCACCGGTCTCGCGCAGCGCCTGTTCGCGTTGACTGCCGCTGTGCAGAAGCGCTTCGAGGTAATCGAGCGCCAGTACGCGCGCGCCCAGGCCGGCGTCGCCGAGATGCCGCATCAGCACGAAGACGAGGTAACTCTCCAGTTCCTCATCGAGCACAACGTCCGCCCGTTGCGCCGACTCGCGCACCAGATCGAGCCACAGCGCAGTCGGGGCACTCTCGGTCAGGATGCTGGCGGCCATGCGCGCACTCCGGGCCGCGGGCGGCGGCCTTGCTCTCCTTATATCGGTCGGTGGCTCCGATGCAAGGGGAACGGCTGCACTTTTGCGGCCACGCACGCAAAAAGGCCGGCGCAAGGCCGGCCTTTCTGACGTGCAACGCGGATGCCTGGATCAGCGCTTCATCGCCGAGAAGAACTCGTCGTTGGTCTTGGTGTTCTTCATCTTGTCGAGCATGAACTCCATCGCCGACAGCTCGTCCATCGGGTGCAGCAGCTTGCGCAGGATCCACACCTTCTGCAGCAGGTCGGCGTCGATCAGCAACTCCTCGCGGCGGGTGCCGGAGCGGTTGATGTTGATCGCCGGGTAGACGCGCTTCTCGCCGATGCGGCGGTCGAGGTGGACCTCGGCGTTGCCGGTGCCCTTGAACTCCTCGTAGATCACCTCGTCCATCTTCGAGCCGGTGTCGATCAGGGCGGTGGCGAGGATGGTCAGCGAGCCGCCCTCCTCGACGTTGCGCGCGGCGCCGAAGAAACGCTTGGGCCGCTGCAGCGCGTTGGCGTCGACGCCGCCGGTCAGCACCTTGCCGGAACTGGGTACCACGGTGTTGTAGGCGCGCGCGAGGCGGGTGATCGAGTCGAGCAGGATCACCACGTCTCTCTTGTGCTCGACCAGGCGCTTGGCACGCTCGATCACCATCTCGGCGACCTGCACATGGCGCACCGCGGGCTCGTCGAAGGTCGAGGAGATGACCTCGGCGCGCACCGAGCGCTGCATCTCGGTGACCTCTTCCGGGCGCTCGTCGATCAGCAGGATCATCAGATGCGCGTCGGGATGGTTGTGCACGATCGCCTGGGCGATGTTCTGCAGCATCATCGTCTTGCCGGCCTTGGGCGGCGACACGATCAGGCCGCGCTGACCCTTGCCGACCGGCGCGATCAGGTCGAGGATGCGGCCGGTGATGTCCTCGCTGGAGCCGTTGCCGCGCTCGAGGTGAAACGCCTTGCGCGGAAACAGCGGCGTCAGGTTCTCGAACAGGATCTTGTTCTTCGACGCCTCCGGCGCTTCGCCGTTGATGTCGTCGACCTTGAGCAGGGCGAAGTAGCGTTCGCCCTCCTTGGGCGGCCGCACGCGGCCGGTGACGTAATCGCCGGTGCGCAGATTGAAGCGGCGCACCTGGCTGGGGCTGACGTAGACGTCGTCGGGGCCGGCCAGATACGACTCGTCGGCGCCGCGCATGAAGCCGAAGCCGTCCTGCATGATCTCGAGCACGCCCTCGCCCCAGATGCCGCCGCCGCTGCGTGCGTGCGCCTTGAGGATGTTGAAGATCACGTCCTGCTTGCGTGCGCGGGCGACGCCTTCCTGGATGCCGAGTGACTCGGCCAGCTCCAGCAGCGCCGCGGCGGGCTTGCGCCGCAGTTCGGTCAGGTTGATCAGGCGCTCGTTCTCGCCCGCACTGGCGACGTAGTCGTCGTCCTCGTCGCGCGGCAGGCCGGCCGGCTGGCGCGGCGCGCCGCCACCGGCATTGGGGTTGCCGTTGCCGGGCTGGCGCTCGTTGCGCTCGTTGCGATCGTTGCGGCCGCGACGGCGGCCGTGGCGATCACGGTTGTTGCGGTCGCGCTGTTGTTCGCGCGTCGCCGGCGCAGCGCCCTCGGTCGGGGCGGACGGCTCGCCGGTCGCTGCAGGGCGCGGCGCTTCGACAGCGGGTTCGGCCGGGCGCACGGGCGCGGCATTGTCTTTCACATCGGTATCTGACACGAACGGGCCTCGCAGTAGCGTGGCAAAGAGGGGGGCGAGCGGGAAGGAACAACGCAGGGCGAAACCGGAAGGTTCGCAGACGCTCGTGACATCAATCTAGCACCGCATCTGCGCCGCGTCCATCGCGGCGCTGCTTGCGTTCATCCGCAGGGATCCGGCAACCCGGATCGGCAAAGGCTGGGCGGGCGGTCTGCCTTGTCGGTGCGCTCGCCGCTGCATCCGCGCCGCCGTCGCGCACTTTCACCCATTCCATCCCGGCCGGCCACCTGCACGGGCCATGCGCACGCGCTCCCTAGAGCGCGTGGTCGATCATCTGGGTGATGGTGTTCTTGGGTACCGCGCCGAGCTGGGTGGCGGCGACCTTGCCGCCCTTGAACACCATCAGCATCGGGATGCTGCGCACGCTGTAGGCGATCGCGGTCTTCTGGTTCTGGTCGACATCGAGCTTGGCGATCCGGACGCGGCCCTGATAGTCCCTCGCGATCTCCTCCAGTGCCGGCGCGAGCGCCTTGCAGGGGCCGCACCAGGTGGCCCAGAAGTCCACCAGTACCGGCTGCTCGGACTGCAGCACCTGGGCTTCGAAATCGGCATCGGAAACGTGCGTGATCAGATCGCTCACCGGGATTCTCCATGGGGGCAAGGCGGCGCGGGTCGCCGCAGCAGGCGGGTTCGGTTAGACTGCGCGTCCCGCAAATGCGGCGGCGTCGCTGGAGCCAAGCCGAGAGGCTGTTCCTCATTCCAGCGCAATCCAGCGTGCGATTCAAGCGCAGCGTTCGCTGCCGGCACGCCCTGTTGACTCCTATGGCCGAACACGTACTCACCGACACCTTCTTCGAACAATTCGACCTGCATCCGCTGCTGCAGCGCGGACTCGCCGATTGCGGTTTCACCCGCTGCACCCCGATCCAGGCCCTGAGCCTGCCACCGGCACTGAGCGGGCGCGATGTCGCCGGCCAGGCGCAGACCGGCACCGGCAAGACCTGCGCCTTCCTGGTCGCGGCGATGAACCGGCTGCTGACCACGCCGGCGCTCGCCGAACGGCGCATCGAGGATCCGCGCGCGCTGGTGATCGCGCCGACCCGCGAGCTGGCGATCCAGATCGAGAAGGACGCGCGCGCCATCGGCCGCCACACCGGCCTGCGCCTGGCGCTGATCTACGGCGGCGTCGATTACGACAAGCAGCGCCAGCTGCTCAAGGACGGCTGCGACATCATCATCGCCACGCCGGGCCGCCTGCTCGACTACTACAAGCAGCACGTGTTCAGCCTCGGCACCGTCGAGGTGATGGTGATCGATGAAGCCGATCGCATGTTCGACCTCGGCTTCATCGCCGATGTGCGCTATCTGTTCCGACGCCTGCCGGCGCGCGAGCAGCGCCAGGTGATGCTGTACTCGGCAACGCTCAGTTATCGCGTGCTGGAGCTGGCTTACGAGCACATGAACAGCCCCGAGAAGGTGGTAGTCGAGAGCGAGTACGTCACCGCCGACCGCGTCCGCCAGCACATCTTCTTCCCGGCCAAGGAAGAGAAGATTCCGCTGCTGCTCAACCTGCTGGAGCGCCACGGGCCATCGCGCAGCATCGTCTTCGTCAACACCAAGGCGGCCGCCGAGCGCGTCAGCGAGCGCCTGGCGCGGCACGGCCTGAAGGTGGGCACGCTGTCCGGCGACGTGCCGCAGAAAAAGCGCGAGACCCTGCTCGGGCGTTTCCAGCGCGGCGAGATCGAGATGCTGGTGGCCACCGACGTCGCTGCGCGCGGCCTGCACATCGCCGACGTCAGCCACGTGTTCAATTACGACCTGCCGCAGGACGCCGAAGACTACGTGCATCGCATCGGGCGCACCGCGCGCCTGGGCGCCGACGGCGACGCGATCAGCTTTGCCTGCGATCTCTACGCGGTGGCCCTGCCCGAGATCGAGACCTATATCGGCCAGAAGATTCCGGTGGAAGCCGTCACCATGGATCTGCTGAAGCCGGTGCCGCCGCGAGCTCGTGCGGCCGTGCCGGTGGATGTCGCCGATGAGGCCGACGACGACAGCGCCGCGCGGCCACCGCGTTCGCCGCGGCGCGGCGCATCGACGCGCATTCGCGCCGAGCCAGCGCGCGCGCGCGCGAAGCCGCAAGCGGCTGCGGTCATGCCAGCGCCCGGTGCTTCCGCATTCGTCACGGCAGCGCCGGCCGGGGACGTCGACGCGGCCACCATCGCGCCGCGCAAGCGTCGCCGCCGCAGTGGTCGCGGACCTGCTGCAGCCACCGATGCGGCCGTCGCGTCCATGCCGGCGGCCGAGTCCGGCGCCGCGATCGCGGTGCCGGCCGCTGCTGCGACCTCTGCCGACGGCGAACGCCGCGGCCGTCGTCGTGGCGGGCGCGGTGGTCGCGGACGCCGCGAGGGGGCCGAGTCCGCCACCGCGCCTGCGGTGACGGCTGCGTCGGCGGGTTCGCCGACGCCTGCTGCAGCGCCTGTTGCACATGCCAAGCCGGGCTTCTTCCGCCGCATCGGCAACCTGTTCCGTCGGCGCTGATACCCCGTCCGCGACCAAGACACGAAAACCGCGCAGCCCGGAAGCAGCGCAGCGAATCCGGGAAGAATGTTGCATCGAGCCCCGGACTCCGCCCCCATGGGGCTCCATCCGGGCTCCCCGTCGTATTGATTGAACGCAACTGTGAGCAGGGCGTGTCGGTGCGAGGGGATGGCAGCCTGTCGCGCGCACGTTATGCTGCCGCCCTCTTCCGAACTCGCCGCGCCCGTGATCCGTTTCGACCAGGTCAGCAAGCGCTATCCCGGCGGCCATGAGGCGCTGAGCCAGCTCAGCTTCGAGCTTGGCGCTGGCGAGATGGCCTTTGTCACCGGTCATTCCGGCGCCGGCAAAAGCACCTTGCTGAAGCTGCTGGGCCTGCTGGAACGCCCCAGTCGCGGCGCGGTCACGGTCGGCGGCGTCAACCTCGGCAGCGTGCGTCGGCGCGGCATCCCGCGCCTGCGCCGGCAGGTGGGCATGGTGTTTCAGGACCATCGCCTGCTGATGGACCGCAGCGTGTTCGCCAACGTCGAACTGCCGCTGGTGGTTGCCGGAGTGCCGCCGGCCGAGCGTGGCAAACGCGTGCGTGCGGCGCTGGAAAAGGTCGGCCTGCTGGCGCACGAGAAAAAGTTGCCGCCCGCACTGTCGGCCGGCGAGCAGCAGCGCGTCGGCATCGCCCGCGCCATCGTCGGCAAGCCGCCGCTGCTGATCGCCGACGAGCCCACCGGCAACCTCGATCCGCAGCTGGCGGTGGAAATCATGGGCCTGTTCGCCGAGTTCCAGCAGGTCGGCACCACGGTCCTGGTCGCCACCCACGATCTGTTTCTGATCAAGCGCATGCGCAAGCGCGTGATCGTGCTGGACCATGGCCGGCTGGTGGACGACGTCGCCGCCGCGGAGGTGGCGTGAGTCGCCGCGCCGCGCCGGTGTCGGCAGCGACGCTGCCCGCGCACGGCCGCATCGCCGCCTGGCGCGGGCAGCATGCGTGGAGTCTGCGCGCCAGCCTGCAACGGCTGGCGGCGCATCCGTTCGGCACCGCGCTGACGCTGGCGGTGATGGGGTTCGCGCTGGCGCTGCCGCTGGCGTTCTACCTGGCGCTGGGCAATCTGCAGCGTTTCGGCGCCGCGCTTGGCGAAAGCCGGGCGATCAGCGTGTTTCTCAAGCCCGGTCTCGCGGCGACGGCGGTGGCGGAGCTGGCCTCCGATCTGCATGCGCGCGCGGACGTCGCCGCGGTGGCCACGCGCACGCCGCAGCAGGGGCTGGCGGAGTTGTCGGCGATGCAGGGCTTCGGTCCGGGGCTGGCGGCGCTGGCTGACAATCCCTTGCCCTACGTGCTGGTGGTGACGCCGCACGCCGGCCTCGATGCGCGCGCCAGCCGGGCGCTGGTCGCCGCCCTGCGCGCGCTGCCGGCGGCGGACCGGGTGCAGGACAACAGCGCCTGGCGCGGACGGCTGGACGCCCTGCTGACGCTGGGCCGCCGCGTCGTGCTGCTGCTGGGCGCGCTGCTGGCGCTGGCGGCGCTGCTGGTGGTGGGCAACAGCGTGCGTCAGGATATCCAGGCTCATGCGGAGGAGGTCGCAGTACTGCAGCTGGTCGGCGCCAGCCCCGGTTTTGTGCGCCGGCCCTACCTCTATGCCGGCATCTGCTACGGTTTCGGCAGCGGGGTGGTCGCGGTCGCGCTGGTGCTGCTGCTGGAGCTGGCACTGATCGGCCCGGTGGCGACACTGGCCGCAGCCTGGGGCGGTGGTCTGCGTTTCGCCGGTCTGGCGCCCGCTCTGCTGCTGGCCGTGCCGTTCGCCGCCGCGCTGCTGGGCTGGCTGGGCGCACGCATCGCCGGCGCGCGTCATCTGGCTGCGGTCGAGCCGCACTGAATCGCGAGGATCCGATGGACTCCAGCATCAGCCGTCACATCGTCAGCGACCATCCGCGCGTGCTGGTGGTGGACGGATCGAAGGTCGTGCGGCGCCTGATCGAGCAGGTGCTGAACGCCGAGCTGAGCGGCGTCAGCGTGATCGGTTGCGGCAGCGGCGCCGAGGCGCGCACCGCGCTGGAGCAGGCGCCGGTGGACTTCGTCACCACCGCGCTGCGGCTACCCGACATGGACGGGCTGGAGCTGGCGCGCAGCGTGCGCATGCATGCGCCGCAGGCTTACATACCGATCGTGGTGGTCTCGGGCGATGTCAACGAGCGCTTGCAGGCGCGTGCGCTGGGCGACGACGTCACCGACTACTTCGACAAGTCGCTGGGCTTTGGCGCGCTGGCCGAGTTCATCCGCGGCTATGTGCAGCCGCAGGGACAGACCAGCGGCGACGTGCTGTACGTCGAGGACAGTCGCGTGGTCGCGCTGGCCACCCGGCGCATGCTCGAGAAACAAGGCCTGACGGTGCAGCACGTGGCCAGCGTCGAGGATGCGCTGGCCCTGCTCGATGCTGCCAGGGCGGCCGGCGGCATCGGCGCCGACGTGGTGCTGACCGACGTCAACCTGAAGGGCGAACTGAACGGCGGCGATCTGCTGGCGCGCATCCGCAACGACTACGGCTACGGCAAGGGCCGGCTGCCGGTGCTGGTGATGACCGGCGACGACAACCCGCGCAACCAGGCCGCGCTGCTGCGCGCCGGCGCCAACGATCTGGTGCAAAAGCCGATCGAGGAGCGTTTGCTGGTCACCAAGCTGCTGTTCCAGCTGCGCGTCGGCCGCCATCTGCGCCAGCGCGACGGCACGTGAGCGACGCCCGGCTGCGGCTCGAGCCGAGCTGGAAGGCGGCGCTCGGGGATTACTTCGAGCGTCCCGACATGCAGGCTCTGGCGGCTTTCCTGCGCGCCGAGAAGGCTGCCGGCAAGCGCATCTATCCGCCCGGTGCGGAGATCTTCGCCGCGCTCGACGCCACGCCGCTGCCGGCGGTCAAGGCGGTGATCCTCGGCCAGGACCCCTATCACGGTCCGGGCCAGGCGCACGGGCTGTGCTTTTCGGTGCGCCCGGGTGTGCCGGTGCCGCCGTCGCTGGTCAACATCTTCAGCGAGATCGAGCGGGATCTCGGCATTGCGCGCCCCGACCACGGCTGCCTGACACCGTGGGCGCGGCGCGGCGTGCTGCTGCTCAACGCCGTGCTGACGGTGCAGGACGGCCGCGCTGGCGCGCATCAGGGCAAGGGCTGGGAGGGCTTCACCGACGCCGTGATCGCGGCGCTGGATCGGCAGCGCGAGGGCGTGGTGTTCCTGCTCTGGGGCAGCTACGCGCAGGCCAAGGGCCGCCTGATTGACCCGCGTCGCCACGAGGTGCTGAAGGCGCCGCATCCCTCGCCGCTGTCGGCCCACCGGGGCTTCATCGGCTGCGGGCATTTCTCGGCCTGCAACCGCTATCTGGAGCAGCGTGGTGCGGCGCCGATCGACTGGTCGCTGCTGCCGCGGGACACCCTCACGACTTGTTGACAAGCTTTCTGTACTATATAGTTCATGTATTGGCTTCGGGAACCCGCAGCCTTCTTAGCACTCCAAGTAGCCGAGTGCTAAAATTGAACCGTATTGCAGGAGGTCCGTGCATGTCGCAAGCCCTGATTCCCGCCACTTTCCCCGCCCTGAGCGCGATGGGCAGCATCGACGCCTATATCGGCGCGGTGTACCGCATTCCGGTGCTCAGCGCCGAGGAAGAGCGCGCGCTCGCCGTGCGCTATCAGAGCGACGCCGATCTCGAGGCGGCCAAGAAGCTGGTGCTGTCGCACCTGCGCTTCGTGGTGCACGTCGCCCGCGGTTATTCCGGGTACGGCCTGCAGCTGGCCGATCTGGTGCAGGAAGGCAACATCGGCCTGATGAAGGCGGTCAAGCGTTTCGACCCCGAGCAGGGCGTGCGTCTGGTCAGCTTCGCCGTGCACTGGATCCGTGCGGAGATGCACGAGTTCATCCTGCGCAACTGGCGCATCGTCAAGGTCGCCACCACCAAGGCGCAGCGCAAGCTGTTCTTCAACCTGCGCAAGTCGAAAAAACGCCTGGGCTGGATGAACGCCGAAGAGGTGCGCACGGTGGCCAGAGATCTCGGTGTGCCGGTGGCCACGGTGCTGGAGATGGAGTCGCGACTGAGCGGTCGCGAT
>DATLSL010000026.1:0-5161 GCA_035534135.1 Rhodanobacteraceae bacterium
TCCATCGCCATCGCGCCGAACATGTACGGGATCAGGCCGCCGATCAGCAGGCCGATGATCACGTAGTGGTTCGAGAGGTCGAAGTGGACCACCGGCAGGTTGAAATGCTGGCTGAGGTTGTGCGTGTAGTCGGCGAACAGCACCAGCGCGGCGAGGCCCGCCGAGCCGATCGCGTAGCCCTTGGTCACCGCCTTGGTGGTGTTGCCGACCGCGTCCAGCGGATCGGTCACTGCGCGCACTTCGGGCGGCAGTTCGGCCATCTCGGCGATGCCGCCGGCGTTGTCGGTGATCGGGCCGTAGGCGTCGAGCGCGACAATCATGCCGGTCATCGACAGCATCGCCGTGGCGGCGATGGCGATGCCGTACAGGCCGGCGAACGCGTAGGCGCCCCAGATCGAGGCGCACACCGCCAGCACCGGCAGTGCGGTGGACTTCATCGACACGCCCAGCCCGGCGATGATGTTGGTGGCGTGGCCGGTGGTCGAGGACTTGGCCACGTGCCGCACCGGACCGTATTCGGTGGCGGTGTAGTACTCGGTGATCACCACCATCGCCGCGGTCAGCGCCAACCCGATCAGGCCGCTGGCGAACAGGTCATTGGCCGACAGCGTCAGCGCGCCGGCCTCGCCCGCGTTGATCGGCAGGCCCTGCGGAAACAGCTGTTGGGTGATGAACCAGAACGCGATCGCCGCCAGCACGCCGGACACGATCACGCCGGCGTACAGCGCGTTCATGATCTTGCCGCCGGGCCTGGTGCGGACGAAGAACGTGCCGATCACCGAGGCGATGATCGAGGCTCCGCCCAGTACCAGTGGATACACCGCTGCGGCGCCATTGCCGCTGGCCATCACGCCGCCCAGCAGCATCGTCGCGATCAGCGTCACCGCGTAGGTCTCGAACAGGTCGGCGGCCATGCCCGCGCAGTCGCCCACGTTGTCGCCGACGTTGTCGGCAATCACCGCCGGGTTGCGCGGGTCGTCTTCGGGAATACCGGCCTCAACCTTGCCGACCAGATCGGCGCCGACGTCGGCGCCCTTGGTGAAGATGCCGCCGCCGAGACGCGCGAAGATCGAGATCAGCGAAGCGCCGAAGGCCAGGCCCACCAGCGCGTGCAGCGCCTTGTCACCCGCGTAGCCCATGTGCAGCAGCACGCTGTAGTAGCCGGCGACGCCAAGCAGGCCCAGTCCGACCACCAGCATGCCGGTGATCGCACCGCCGCGGAATGCCACGCCCAGCGCCTTGGCGATGCCGCTGCGGGCAGCCTCGGCGGTGCGCACGTTGGCGCGCACCGACACATTCATGCCGATGTAGCCGGTGGCGCCCGACAGCAGTGCGCCGACGGCGAAGCCGACCGCCGTGCCCCAGTCCAGCGCGTAGCCGATGACCGCGAACAGCACCGCGCCCACCGCTCCAATGGTGGCGTACTGGCGGTTGAGGTAGGCGCGCGCGCCTTCCTGGATGGCCGCGGCGATCTCCTGCATGCGCGCATTGCCGGCCGGCTGCGCCAGCACCCAGCGCGCCGACACGATGCCGTAGAGAATCGCCACGACCGCGCACGCAAGCGCGATCTCAAGACCGTACTGTTGCAGCATCGACCCCTCTCCCGTGTTGATGGATGACCGTCCGGCATGGGCGGTCCCGTCGAGTATAGGCATGCCGCGCGGCGCGGCCTTGACGCAGCGCAAAAGCAAATGCCTGCGCCTCGCTCATTTGTCATCCTGAGCCAAACGAAGGATCTGCTCGGGCAGATGCTTCGTGCGCTCGGCAATTCGTCATCCCGGTCCAGGGCGGGATCGGAATGTCCCCGACGGAGGGGTTCGCTAACGATTGATCGGCGCGTAGGTCGGCAGCTTGCGCGCGACGGCTGTGTTCTTCAGCTGCACATAGGCGGGCAGCCCGTCGCGGCCGTATGGCAGCAGCGCCTCGCCCTGGATCAGTGGCGCCAGATAGCGGCGTGCAGCGGCGGTGATGCCGTAGCCGTCCTTGCGGATGTAACCCTTCGGCAGCTTCTTCTCGTGATTGGCCACCCGGGTCAACGGTGCCGGCGCGATCTTCCAACGATAGGGCACATCCGCGGTGCGCACGATCACCGGCATCACGCCGCTGCGGCCGGCCAGCGCGTACTCGACCGCGGCGCGGCCGACCGCGGCCGCCTGCGCGGCGTCGGTGGCGGAGGCCAGATGCCGCGCCGAGCGCTGCAGATAGTCCGGCAGCGCCCAGTGCACCTTGAGACCCAGCTTCTGCTTGACCAGGCCGGCCAGTACCGGCGCCACGCCGCCCAGCTGGCTGTGGCCGAAGGCGTCGCGGCTGCCGGCCTCGGCGAGGAACTGCCCGGCGGCGTTCTTCAGGCCTTCCGAGACGACCACCGTGCACCAGCCGACGCGCGCCACGATCGCCCTGACCCTGGCCAGGAAGTCGGTCTCGTCGAAGGCGATCTCGGGGAACAGGATCAGATGCGGAGCGTCATCCGGACGCCTGCCCGCGAGGCCCGCGGCGGCGGCGATCCAGCCGGCGTGGCGGCCCATCACCTCCAGCACGAAGACCTTGGTCGAGGACTCCGCCATCGAGGCCACGTCGAGGCTGGCTTCGCGCACCGCGACCGCGGTGTACTTGGCCACCGAGCCGAAGCCGGGGCAGGTGTCGGTGACGGCGAGATCGTTGTCGACGGTCTTGGGCACGCCGATGCAGCCGAGCGGGTAGCCCAGCGCGCGGCTGACCTCGGCGATCTTCAGCGCGGTGTCGGCCGAGTCGTTGCCGCCGTTGTAGAGGAAGTAGCGGATGTCATGCGCGCGCAGCACCGCGATCAGGCGCTCGTAGTGCGCGCGATCCTGCTCGATGCCCTTGAGCTTGAATCGGCAGGAGCCGAATGCGCCGCCCGGCGTGTGCGCCAGAGCGGCGATCGCGGCAGGCGATTCCTTCGCGGTGTCGATCAGATCCTCGCGCAGCGCGCCGAGGATGCCGTTGCGCGCGGCGTACACCTTGACGCCCTGCGCGCGCGCGGTCGCGATCACCGCAGCGGCGGTGGCGTTGATCACGGCGGTGACGCCGCCGGACTGGGCGTAGAGCAGTTTGCCTGCGGGCCTGGAGCGGGTAGTCATCGGTCGGACTCGGCTGGCGCGGCGGCCTGCCGCGGTTTGACTTGCACGCGGCGCTGCCGCTAGTTTGCGCTTCGGTTCCCTAGTCTAGCGGACGCGCACCCGCGCTCTGCGGTCGATCGGCACGGATTCCCATGCGACTTGTACTTCTCGGCGCGCCCGGCTCGGGCAAGGGCACCCAAGCGGCGCGGCTGAAGGTCGCCCTGGGGGTGCCGCACATCTCCACCGGCGATCTGCTGCGCGCGGCGGTCGCAGCCGGCACGCCGCTGGGGCTCAAGGCCAAGGCGGTGATGGATGCCGGACAGCTGGTCTCCGACGCCATCGTGCTCGGCATGCTCGAGCAGCGCCTGGCGCAGCCAGATGCGCAGGGCGGGTTCATCCTCGACGGCTATCCGCGCAACCTCGCCCAGGTGCAGGCGCTGGACGATCTGCTGGTGCGTCTCGGCCAGCCGCTGGATGCGGTGATCAAGCTGAAGGTGCCGAACGAGACGATCGTCGGCCGCACCGAGCTGCGCTTCAAGGCCGAAGGTCGTGCCGACGACCATCCCGACACCGTGCGCAAACGGCTGGCGATCTATGCCGAGCAGACCGCGCCGGTCGCCGGGTACTACGCCCGCGCCGGCATCCTGCACATCGTCGAAGGCGTCGGCGGCCTCGACGAGGTGTTCGCGCGTCTTCTCGCTGCCCTGTCGCCGACGGTCGCCGCGTCCGCGTCGCGCTGACCCTCGCGCGCATGCGCATCCATATCCTCGGCATCTGCGGCACCTTCATGGGCGGCGTCGCCGCGCTGGCGCGCGAGCTGGGCATCGAGGTCGAAGGCTCCGACGCCAACGTCTATCCGCCGATGAGCACCCAGCTCGAGGCGCTGGGCATCGCGCTCAAGTCGGGGTATCGCGCCGAACACCTGCAGCCGCCGCCCGATCGCGCAGCTCCGGACATGGTCGTCGTCGGCAACGCGCTGTCGCGCGGCAACCCGGCGATCGAATACCTGCTTGATGCCGGGCTCGACTACGCTTCCGGGCCGCAGTGGCTGGGCGAGACCGTGCTGCGCGGACGCCATGTGCTGGCGGTGGCCGGCACCCACGGCAAGACCACCACGGCCAGTCTGCTGGCGCATCTGCTCGAATCTGCCGGGTTGGCGCCGGGCTTTCTGATCGGTGGCGTGCCCGGCAACTTCGGCGTTTCGGCGCGGCTGGGGGAAGGTTCGCCCTTCGTCATCGAGGCCGACGAGTACGACACGGCCTTTTTCGACAAGCGCTCCAAGTTTGTGCATTACCGGCCGCGCATTGCCGTGCTCAACAACCTCGAGTACGACCACGCCGACATCTTCCCCGACGTCGCCGCGATCCAGCGCCAGTTCCATCACCTGGTGCGTACGGTGCCGGGCCATGGCCGCCTGATCGTCAACGCCGAGGACGCACGACTGGCCGAAGTGCTGGCGATGGGCTGCTGGACGCCGGTGGAGACCTTCGGCATCGAGACCGGCGATTGGCGCGCGCGTCTGATCGCTGCCGACGGCTCGGTCTTCACCGTCAGCCGACAGGGCACGGGGCTGGGTACGGTGCGCTGGAATCTGCTCGGTCGCCACAACGTGATGAATGCGCTCGCCGCACTGGCGGCCGCGGCCGCGGCGGGCGCCGATCCGGCGGCGCTGCTGCCGGTGTTCGCCGGCTTCGAAAGCGTCAGGCGCCGCATGGAGCTGATCGGCGTGCGCGGCGGCGTGCGCGTCTACGACGACTTCGCCCACCACCCGACCGCGATCGCGACCACGCTCGCCGGCCTGCGCGCCAGGATTGGCTCCGGGCGAATCGTGGTCGCGCTGGAGCCGCGATCCAACTCGATGCGCGCCGGCGCGCACGCCGAGGGACTTGTCCCGGCGCTCGCCGATGCCGATACCGTCGTGTTGCTGGCGCGGCCCGAGCTGGCCTGGGATACCGCGCCGCTGATCGCCGCGTTGAGCGGACGCGGCATCGCCGTGCCCGGCGTCGATGCGCTGCTGGCCGAACTCGCCGCGCAGACGCGACCCGGCGACCACGTCGTGTTCATGTCCAACGGCGGTTTCGAGG
>DATLSL010000027.1:0-2938 GCA_035534135.1 Rhodanobacteraceae bacterium
TCGCTGCCGACCTCGGGCCAGTACTCGGTCAACGAGTACTACCTGGAGTTGAATGCGCCGCTGCTGAAGGATCTGCCGGGCGTCAAGGCGCTGGATTTCGACGCCGCCACGCGTTACTCGAAGTACTCGACCTTCGGCGGCACCACCAACAGCAAGCTCGGCCTGCGCTGGCAGGTGCTGGAGGATCTCACCTTGCGCAGCACCTGGGCGCAGGGCTTCCGCGCACCGTCGATCGGCGAGCTGTTCGGCTCGCCCGCGCGTTTCGACGCGGTGCTGCAGGATCCGTGCTCGGCGCCGATCGCCAACGCGCAGACCGCGGCCAACTGCGCTGCGCTGGGCGTCCCCACCAGCTACTCGCAGCCCAATCCGCAGATCTCGGTGACCACCGGCGGCAACCGCAACCTGCAACCCGAAACCGCGCGCAGCCTGACCTGGGGCGCGGTCTACAGCCCGCGCTGGGCCGAGGGCCTGGTCTGGTCGGACAAGCTGGATCTGTCGTTCAACTACTACCGCATCACCATCCGCAACGCGATCCAGGCGGTGGACGCGCAGACCCAGCTCAACAACTGCATCGCCAGTGCCAGCCCGAGCTCGGTCTATTGCCAGGGTATCTCGCG
Source organism: Rhodanobacteraceae bacterium (assembly GCA_035534135.1). GTDB lineage: Bacteria > Pseudomonadota > Gammaproteobacteria > Xanthomonadales > Rhodanobacteraceae > Metallibacterium. Next base: position 618 of record DATLSL010000027.1, read on the forward strand.
CAATGCCACCGGCAACATCAACGGCTTCAGCAACACCTTGCGCAACATCGGCCGGGTTGACACCGACGGCTTCGACTTCGGTGTCAACTGGAAGTTGCCGGAGACCGCCATCGGCCGCTTCAGCAATGCCTTCATGGCGACTTATGTCAACCGCTATCAGATCCAGAACACGCCCGGCCAGTACGATCCGCGCAAGGTCGGCGTCGAGGTCACCGACAGCGGCATTCCGCGCGTGTCGGCGGTCAACGACCTGACCTGGGCGATGGGCGCGTGGTCAGCAGACTGGCGCATGCGCTACTTCAGCGGCCTGACCGAAGACTGCGCCGGCGCCACCGGCTTCCCGATCTGCAACGGCCCCAACAACACCCACTATCTGGGTGCGGTGACCTACCACGACGTGCGCGCCAGCTGGCGCGTGCCGGTGGCGATGAACCTGGTGCTGTCGGCCGGCATCAACAACCTGTTCGCCAAGGATCCGCCGGTGTGCCTGTCGTGCTCGCTGAACGGCTACGACGCGTCCACCTACGATCTGCCGGGCCGCTATACCTATCTGCAGGCCAGCCTGAAGTTCTGAGCGGGCGGCCGTCGCGGCCAACGTCACGACGGCAACCCGGGCAACCACGCAGCGGCCGCTCCGCCAGGAGCGGCCTTTTTCACGCCCAGCAGCGATGGTTCTCACGACGCCCCATTGACCGCCACGTCGCGATCAGCGCACGCCAGGCGCCTGCAAGCCGCGGGTCACCTCATGGCGCCAGCAGGGCTTCGAGATCATCCTGGTCGAAAGCGAGGCGATCGCGGGTGCCGCCGCCGTCGAGCACGGCGCGGGCCAGTTCGGCCTTGCGCTCCTTCATCGCCTCGATGCGCTCCTCGACAGTGCCGGCGGCGACCAGCCGATACACGAACACCGGCTTGTCCTGGCCAATGCGGTGCGCACGGTCGCTGGCCTGCGCCTCGGCAGCGGGATTCCACCACGGGTCGTAGTGGATCACGGTGTCGGCGGCGGTGAGGTTCAGGCCGACCCCTCCGGCCTTGAGCGAAAGCAGGAACAGCGGCACCTCGCCGGCCTGGAAGCGGCGTACCGGCTCGGCACGGTCGCGGGTGTCGCCGGTCAGGATCACGAACGGCAGCCGCCGGCGTTCGAGCTCGTGCACGATCAGTCCGAGCATCTCGGTGAACTGGCTGAACACCAGCGCGCGCCGACCCTCGGCCACCAGCGCCGGCAGCATGTCCATCAGCAGGTCCATCTTCGCCGACTCGGCGATGCCGCGCGCCGATTCGAGCTTGACCAGGCGTGGATCGCAGCAGGTCTGGCGCAGCTTGAGCAGGGCGTCAAGTACGGCGATGCCGCTCTGTTCGAGGCCGCGCGCGGCGATCACCTGGCGCAACTCGTCGGCCAGAGTCAGGCGCAGGCGCTCATACAACTCACGCTGGCGCCCCTCCAGCCGCACCATGCGCACAATCTCGGTCTTGGCCGGCAGTTCGGCGGCGACCTCGGACTTGCTGCGACGCAGGATGAAGGGCGCGATGCGGCGATTGAGCCGCGCCTGCGCCTCGGCGTCACCCTGCTTTTCGATCGGGATCCGGTAGTGGCGGCGGAATGCATGCTCGTCGCCGAGCAGGCCGGGCACGGCCAGATCGAGTTGCGACCACAGCTCGCCGAGGTGGTTTTCCAGCGGGGTGCCGGTCAGGCATATGCGGCGCGGTGCATTCAGCGCCAGCAGCGCGCGCCGCGCCTGCGTACGCGGATTCTTGACCTGCTGCGCCTCGTCCAGCGCGACCAGCGTGAACGCCTGCGCGCGCAGCGCGTCGAGATCGCGCGGCAGCAGCGCATAGCTGGTCAGCACGATGTCGTGCGCGGCCATCGCGGCAAAGTCGCCGGCGCGCTGCGCGCCGTGCAGGGTCAGCCGGCGCAGGCCGGGCGCAAAGCGCGCCAGCTCGGCTTCCCAGTTGGGGATCAGGCTGGTCGGCGCGACGATCAGCGCCGGCGCGGCAAGGCGCCCGGATTCCTGCAACACCAGCAGATGCGCGATCAGCTGCACGGTCTTGCCGAGGCCCATGTCGTCGGCGAGCACGCCGCCCAGCTCGGCCTCGGCCAGCGCATTCAGCCAGCGCAGGCCCTCGCGCTGGTAGCCACGCAATTCGGCGCGCAGACCCGCCGGTGCGGCATCGCTGGCATGCTGCGACGCCTCGCGCAGGCGCGCGGTGAAGGTCTTCAATTCGGCCGGCGCATCCAGCACGCCACCCTTGGGCAGCGCCGCGGCGATTTCCTCGAGGCGCCCGGCCTGCACCCGCGGCAGGCGGATCTGATCGCGCGGTCGATC
>DATLSL010000028.1:0-7124 GCA_035534135.1 Rhodanobacteraceae bacterium
CCACCCGATCCCATCCCGAACTCGGAAGTGAAACGCACCTGCGCCGATGGTAGTGTGGCTCTAGCCATGCAAGAGTAGGTCACCGCCAAGGGCTTTACCCCCAAGGGCCGATCCTCACCGATCGGCCCTTGGCTTTTGCACGACCCTTGCGCCTGCCCGCACGCTGCTCAGGCTTCAAGGCGCTTCTCGCACCAGTCCGCCAGCGCGGCGAGATCGGAAAACTCGAGATCTGGGGCAGGCCCGTGTTCCCAGAGGCGCCCATCGCGATTGATCCAGGCCGAGCGCAGCCCGGCTGACTGTGCGCCGGCCACATCCAGCGCGGGATCGTCACCGATATGCAGCACCGCCCCAGGCGGTACCCCGAGCCGGCGGCAGGCGGCGTGGAAGATCCGCGGGGTCGGCTTGGCGCAGCCCGCTTCGCGCGCGCTGAGACAGAAGCGGAAATGCCCGTCGAGGCCGATCCGGGCCAGGTCCGCATTGCCGTTGGTCAGGCCGATCAGCGGCAGCTGTCGGGCAAGTCGCACCAGTGCCGGCGCCGCGTCGGGATACAGTTCGACCTGATTGCGCGCCTCGAAATACACCTCGAAGGCCTCGTTGACGCGTTGCGTGCTCTCGCCGCAGGCGGCGAATGCGGTGGACAGCGTCAGTCGCCGCTGGGCGCTGAAATCGTGGGCGAGATCCGGCCGCTCGTCGGCGATGCGTTCCCGCAAGCTGCGCATGGCCGCGATTGGAAACGCATCAGCGACGCGCGGGCACCAGTGACGCAGCCAATGATCGAGCTGGCGTTCGGCGTGCTCGATGGCCGGCAGCACCGGCCACAGCGTGTCGTCGAGGTCGAGCGACAGCGCGAGGATCTGCATCAACCGCCGCTGTTGTCGTCGGCCGCGGCCTTGTCACGCGCGCGTTGCTTGAGCATGCGCTGCCGGGCCTTTTCGGTCAGTGGCGAGGTCGGCGCGATGCTGGCGCCCTGCGAGTAAGTGGCACCGGGGGCCGCAACCGGACCGTTCATCGCGACAGGCGCTGCTTCGCCACTGATCCGCGCCGCGATCCAGCTGCGTCGCTGTCCTTCCCGCGCGGCGAGTACGGTCGCATCGGCATAGGGAATCAGCATGTGCTCGCGCATGATCGCCTGCGCGCGCGGCGTATTCAGGAAAGCCATCAGTCGACTGACTTCGGCGGCACGCGGGTCGCTGGGGTTGGTGGCGAAATACAGCGGGGTGTATAGGGGATAGCTGCCGTCAGCAAGGCTGGCGACACTGGGCTTGACGCCCTCGATGGCGAGCATGCGCAGCTTGGGGTTGGCGAACACGTTCGACAGCGTGCTGACACCGAGGCCGCCGGGATCGAGCGAAACCGCGACCTCGAGCTGCTGGGTATTGAGATACAGACGCGGCGCAGCGACGTTGACATCGCCGCTGCCATACAGCAGCTTGCGCAGGCTGTATTCGACGCCATCCAGTGGGCTGGCGATCGAGTACAGATTGATCGGCGCATCGCGACCACCCAATTGGCTCCAGTTGGTGATCTTGCCCCAGTAGATGTTGTACAGCTGCCGCAGCGTGATGTTGCGCACCGGATTGTCGGGGTGCTCGATCATCACCAGTGCATCCCATGCCACCGGGGTGAAATCGAGCGTGCTTTCCTGGCTGCGCTTGGCAAAGGCCGGTCGCGCGCTGCCGGCAATGTCGACCTGGCCGCTGATCGCCTCGTCAATGCCGGAAATGGTGTTGAACGGCTGGACCTCCATGCGGCCCTGGCCGCTGCGCTGCCAGGCCTTGGCCAGCGATTCGGCAAGGCTGCGCGCGGTAGTGCTGTCGCCGCGCCAGCGCAGGGGTGGAGTGGCCTGCGCGGTGGTGGCGTAAGTCAGCGCCGCCAGCAGGAGCATCAGCCACAGACGCGGAATGGGGCTTCGCATGTTCGTTTCTCGATCACCGGGCCACGGCGCATGCCCGGATTATCGCCCCGTATGGCTCTTCGCGCATGCGCAAAGGGTCACTATTCCGCCATGATGTAAAAGCCGCGCCGGTCGCGCACCACCGGCAGCAGCAGCTGGCATGATGGGGCCGCGCGCAGCCCACGCCCTCCACGCGACGCTGGTTGACGCCGACGATCACATATCACCAGGATGCAGACCGCTGACAACGTTTGATCGAGGCGACGGTCGGAATGAAGTCCTGATTGCCGTCATCGCTGGGCACAGGCAGCGCGTCGGGACCAGGATCAGCGGCGGTACCCAGCGCCGCTCTTCCCGCACAGGCCCGGCCCGCACAGGCCCGGCATCATCCTTTGCGGCTGCCGATCAGCCGCCGGCTCCAACCATCGTCGCCCGTGGATGGGATGGTTGCACCGGCCCTGGCGGCGTTGACAGTCCGGGAGCGGAGGGGTACGGTTCGACCTCGCCCGCGATCACAACATGTTGTGTCCGGGACGCCCCTTTTCACCAAGTGCTGGGGCGCGATGGCCCGCCAGCCCCGGGGAAGGTTGCAGGCTCCGAGATGATTTATGCCGCGTTCCACACCGCCGTCGTCGCCCTGCCGTCCACGCGGCGGAGCGCCGCGCGGTGAGGCGTCCGCCGAAGCCGGATCGGGCGTTCGTGACACGCTGAAACCGCAGACAAGGGAGGCAACAACAATCATGAGCACGGTGCGTGCGGAAGCGGCGATCCGGAGTGCAGCAGAGATTCCTCTGCAGCCAGCTTCCCAGGACATCTGGGACAAGAAATACCGCCTCAAGAGCAAGCTGGGCAAACCCGTCGACGCCAGCGTCGACGACACCTACAAGCGCGTGGCGCGTGCGCTGTCCGATGTCGAGGTGACCCCGGAGAAGCGCGAATACTGGTACGAGCGTTTCCTGTGGGCGCTGCGCCGCGGCGCGATTCCCGCCGGCCGCATCACCTCCAACGCCGGCGCGCTGGAGCACAAGCCAGCCACGTCCACAATCAACTGCACGGTCTCGGGCACCATCCGCGACTCCATGGATGACATCCTCGAGAAAGTGCACGAGGCCGGGCTGACGCTGAAGGCCGGCTGCGGCATCGGCTACGAGTTCTCGACGCTGCGCCCGCGCGGCGCCTACGTGTCGGGCGCCGGCGCACACACCTCCGGCCCGCTGTCGTTCATGGATATCTACGACAAGATGTGCTTCACCGTCAGTTCCGCCGGTGGTCGCCGCGGCGCGCAGATGGGCACCTTCGACATCTCGCATCCGGACGCCAAGGAGTTCATCCGCGCCAAGCGCGAGGACGGGCGTCTGCGCCAGTTCAACCTCAGCCTGCTGATCACCGACGAGTTCATGGCCGCGGTCGCCGAGGACAGCGACTGGCCGCTGGTGTTTCCGATCCACGTCAAGGAAAAGAACGAGGTCGATCTCGGCGACGCCACCAAGGTGATCTGGCGCGAATGGCCCACGCACGAGAACTACATCGTGCGCGACGACGGCCTGGTGGCCTGCAGGATCTACGGCCAGATCCGCGCGCGGCACCTGTGGGACATGATCATGGTCTCGACGTACGACTACGCCGAGCCGGGCTTCATCCTGATCGACCGTGTCAACGAGATGAACAACAACTGGTGGTGCGAGCACATCCGCGCGACCAATCCCTGCGGCGAGCAGCCGTTGCCGCCGTACGGCTCGTGTCTGCTGGGTTCGGTCAATCTGACCACCTTCGTGCGCGACCCGTTCGGCCCCAAGGCGCGTTTCGACTGGGACGAATACAAGGAGGTCGTGCGCGTGTTCACGCGCATGCTCGACAACGTGGTCGAGATCAACGGCTTGCCGCTCGCGCAGCAGCGCCGGGAGATCGAATCCAAGCGCCGCCACGGCATGGGTTTTCTCGGCCTCGGCTCGACCCTCGCGATGCTCAAGCTGCGTTACGGCGCGCCGGAGGCCTGTGCGTTCACCGAGGACGTCGCTCGCGAGATGGCCGTCGCGGGCTGGGAAGTCGCGCTCAGCCTGGCCCGCGAGAAGGGCCCGGCGCCGATCCTGGCCCAGGACTTCGAAGTCACCGGTGACATGTTGCGCAAACGCCCGGAGATGGCCCGTGACGGCTTTGCGATCGGCGACCGCATTCCCGGCCGCGTGCTGCACGCGAAGTACAGTCGCTACATGCAGCGTGTCGCCGAGGCGGCGCCGGAGCTGGTTGCCGAACTCGCCGAGGTCGGTGCCCGCTTCACCCACCACAGCTCGATCGCGCCCACCGGCACCATCTCGCTCAGCCTCGCCAACAACGCCTCCAACGGCATCGAACCGAGCTTTGCCCATCACTACTCGCGCAACGTGATTCGCGAGGGCAAGAAGAGCAAGGAGAAGGTCGAGGTGTTCAGCTTCGAGCTGCTGGCCTATCGCGCGCTGATCAACGCCGAGGCGATGCCGTACTCCGACGACCCCAAGGCGCGCCTGCCGGAGTACTTCATCGCTGCCGACGACATCTCGCCGAAGGAGCACGTCGACATCCAGGCTGCCGCGCAGAAGTGGGTCGACTCGTCGATCTCCAAGACCGCCAACGTACCGACCGACTATCCCTACGAGGAGTTCAAGAACATCTACGTCTACGCTCACCAGCAGGGGCTCAAGGGCTGCACCACTTTCCGCTTCAATCCGGCCGCGTTCCAGGGCGTGCTGGTCAAGGAGACCGATCTCGAAAGCACCCACTACCGCTTCGAGCTGGAAGACGGTAGCGTGGTCGAGGTCAAGGGGAATGACGAAGTGGAATACGACGGCGAGACGCACACCGCCGCCAATCTGTTTGATGCATTGAAGGAAGGCTATTACGGCAAGTTCTGAGTGCCGAGGGAATGCGATCGCGTCCTGCAGGGCTCACGTCCCAACTGACTCGTCGGAGAGGCATCATGCACAGTGAAACCAGCACCATCGAAAGCACCGCCAGCGCGGTGAAGGACAGCGCCGCCGAATTCGGCACCTCGGTCACCGTCAAGACGGCGGATGCCGTCGCGGCGGCAGCAGGCGGCGTGGCAGCGGCCGGCCAGGCCGTCGCCAGGAAGGCGCGCACCGTCGCGCGCAAAGCCAAGGCCGTCGCCAAGAAAGCGGCCGGAAAGCCCACTGCCAAGAAGTCCGCTGTGAAAAAGCCGGCCAGGAAGGCCGCGAAGAAGGTCGCCAAGGCGGTCAAGAAGGCGCGCAAGGTGGTCAAGAAGACCGCCCGGAAGGTCGCCGGGAAGGTGACGGCGACGAAGAAGTCGGTCGGGCGAAAGGTGGCAGCCAGGAAGGTCGTGCGCAAGGCGGTCAAGAAGGCCAAGACCAGCTCCAAACCGGCCAGCAAGATCGTGCGCAAGGCGATCAAGAAAGCCAAGGCCAGCGCCAAGGCCGCACGCAAGCCGGCGGCGAAGAAATCTTCCAAAAAGGCCGTCCGCGGCAAGAAAAAATAAGCCTGCAGCACCCGGCCCGGCTACGGCCGGGCCGGCTTTGCGGCCGCCGGCCGCGCTATCTGTTTCTGAGCATTCCATGACGATCAAGATCGACAAGAAGATCAAGGGTTACAGCGTGGCCCGCCCCGAGGGCAAGGCTGCGGCGCCGGCTTCAGCCATGACGCCCATGCCCGCACCTGCGGGTGCCGAAGTCATCCAGATGCACGAAAAGGTGGAACGGCCCGACGTGCTGATCGGCTCCACCTACAAGATCAAGTCGCCGCTGTTCGAGCACGCGCTGTACGTCACGCTCAACGACATCGTGCTCAACGCCGGCACCGTGCACGAGCTGCGCCGGCCATTCGAGATCTTCGTCAACTCGAAGAACATGGACCACTTCCAGTGGATCGTGGCGCTGACCCGGATCATGTCCGCGGTGTTCCGCAAGGGCGGTGACGTCACCTTTCTGGTCGAGGAGCTGAAGGCCGTGTTCGACCCGCGTGGCGGTTATTTCAAGCCCGGCGGCGTCTACATGCCCTCGATCGTCGCCGAACTGGGCGCGGTGATCGAGCAGCACATGAAGATGATCGGCCTGATCCGCGATCCCGACATCAGCGACGCCCAGCGTGCGCTGATCAGCGAAAAGCGCGCCGCCTACGAGGCCGGCGCAAAAAAAAACGCTGAAATCAGGGGCGACCTTGCCGGTGCGGGTGCCGGCGCCGCGCGCAAGTCCGAATCCGCAGGCGCGTTTCCGCCCGGTGCCACGATGTGCGCCAAGTGCAACACCAGCGCCGTGGTGCTGATGGACGGCTGCGCGACCTGTCTCAACTGCGGCTACAGCAAGTGCGGTTGAATCGGGACTGCGTGTCCTGGGTACGTCTGCAGCGCGGCGCCTGCGGGGAGGTGCTTTTCGCCGCCCGCTAGTCAGCGTCCGCAAAACGATAGCCGACGCCGATCTCGGTCAGCAGCCAGCGCGGCTGCGCCGGATCGTCCTCGATCTTGGTGCGCAATGCACGCATGTAGATGCGCAGGTAGTGCGGCGATTCCACGTGCGCCGGACCCCACACCTCGCGCAGCAGCTGCCGGTGCGTGAGCACCTGGCTGGCTCGTTCCTGTCGCCGTGGCGGGCGGCCCGTCGGCTCGCCTGCGCTGATCGGTCCTGAGCTGGCCGCTCCCGCCGGCGATTTAGCGCCGACCGGCCGGGCGGACTTCGGCCCCATCCCGGGTGCCGCGTGCGCATCGGGGTCTCGAAGCGTGACGCGAATCACATTTTGCGTGCTATTTTGATCCCCGCAGGGGGGTCAGTCATGGGTCTTCGTTCGACGGCGTCTACCCGTCGGTCCGATGCATGGGGACTTTCCGGCGCGGGTGTGCGTGACCTCATGCTGGAGTGCGGCGCGTCATGACGCCGGCCGCAGCGGCGCCAGCTTTCCGATACCGCGCCTTCATCAGTTACAGCCACCAGGACAAGTCCTGGGCGGACTGGCTGCACCGGACGCTGGAAGCCTATGTCGTGCCGCGGCGGCTCGTTGGCCAGACCACGGCGGCCGGTGTGATCCCGCGACGCCTCGCACCGATCTTCCGCGATCGCGATGAGCTGGCGAGCGCGACGGATCTCGACCGCAAGGTCAACGAGGCGCTGGCGCAATCGGCGAACCTGATCGTGATCTGCTCGCCGCGATCGGCGGCCTCGCGCTGGGTCGATGAGGAAGTACTTGCATTCAAGCGGATGGGCCGCGGCGAGCGCATCTTCTGCCTGATCGT
>DATLSL010000029.1:0-16466 GCA_035534135.1 Rhodanobacteraceae bacterium
CCACCCGATCCCATCCCGAACTCGGAAGTGAAACGCACCTGCGCCGATGGTAGTGTGGCTCTAGCCATGCAAGAGTAGGTCACCGCCAAGGGCTTTACCCCCAAGGGCCGATCCTCACCGATCGGCCCTTGGCTTTTGCACCACCCTTGCGCATCAACTGGCACAACCTGCCGATGGGTCACAGCAACCCGGGCGCTCGTGGGGCGATGCGCCGACGCAGCAAGCGAAAAATCCTGATCGAGACCCCCGGACTCGGCGGCGTTTCGCAGAGTCCGGCCCGTACGTCAGTGCCCGACGGCCTCCATGGCACCCTCGGCGGCGGCAGGCGTTGGGCCCGCAGCATCGATGCGCGGCAGCCAGCGGTCGGTCCGGCGCGGCTCATACGGCGGTTTGACGCGCGGCTTGTAGGGTTCGGGAGGCTTGATCACGAATGCGGAGCGCGAGGTCGTGCCGCCACGCGTGATCTCCAGCGTGTACTTGCCCGGCGTCACGTACAACCGCTGGTCCAGCTCAATGGCTTGCGCCACGGGTCGCTCCGACCAGTTGACCGTGGCCGGATCGAGGTGTTTGCGCGCCAGCCGTGCGTTCTCGGCGGCCAGCGCCAGTTTCGGGTCCAGCAGCAGATCCCAGCGCCAGCGATTGACGCCGCGGATGGCGGTCGCCGTCCACGTCTGCACTGGCTGGTCGGCGACGTCGAGCACACGGAAAGTGACCGTGCCCGGCGCGGCCGACCAGTAGCTGCCGCTGAGCTGCGGCAATCCGGGCGTTTCGTCGAACCAGCGCGCCGGTCGGCTCCACCAATCGCGCTGCGCCTGCATGTCGGCCACCGGGTAGAGATGCAGCGGTTCGCGCATCAGCGCCGGCGTCAGCTCCTCGATCGGCAGTGCGTCGAGGATCCACACGCTGCGGCCATGGGTGCCGGCGATCAGGTCGCGGTCGCGCGGCTGGATCGCAAGATCGTGCACCGGCACGTCAGGCAGATTCGCCTGCAGCGACTGCCAGTGATCACCGCGGTCCAGCGAGACGTACACGCCGCGATCGGTTCCGACGTAGATAACGTCAGGATTGATCGGGTCCTCGCGCACGACATGGATGGCCTCGGCGGGCAGGCCTCTGGCAATGTCGGTCCAGTGTTTGCCGAGATCGTCGGTGCGGTAGAGATAGGGCGTGATGTCATCATCGCGGTAGCCGTTGAGCGCGACGTAGGCGCGCTCAGGGTCGACGTGCGAGGGCTCGACGCGGCTGACCCAGCGCTGCGGCAGACCGGCATCGACGTGATTCCAGGTGACGCCGCCGTCCGGCGTCACCCAGACGTTGCCGTCGTCCGTGCCGACCCAGATCAGGCCGAACTTCGCCGGCGACTCGGCCAGCGTGGTGATGGTCGCGTAGGGCACGTTGCCGCGCTTCGTCGACGTGGTGACGTCGGGGCTGATCACCTGCCAGGTGTCGCCGCGATCCATGGAACGGTACAGCCGATTGCTGCCGAAATAGACCACGTCGGCGTTGTGCGGCGACAGCTCGATCGGCGTGGTCCAGTTGTAACGCAGCGGCGGCGCCGTGAGCGGCGGTCGCGGCCGCACCTCGTGCACGCCGTGCGGGCCGCTGCGCTGGTACCAGCCGAACTGATAGCCGGTGTAGACGCGCTTGGCGTCGTGCGGATCGACCTGCACGTACATGCCGTCACCACCGCCGATGCTCTTCCAGTCGTCGCCGACGGCGAGGTTGGTGGCGCTCGAGCCCATCATCGCACCGTTGTCCTGCAGGCCGCCGTAGACGTTGAACGGTTTGGCGAAGTCGTAGGTGACGCTGTAGAACTGCCCGACTGCCTGGTGATTGAGGTTGGTCCAGTGCTTGCCGCCGTCATAGGTGATGGCAACGCCGCCGTCGTTGCCGGCGATCATCCGCTGCGGATTGGCGGGATCGATCACCAGCTCGTGGTAGTCGACGTGCACGTTGGGAGCATTGAGGCCATGCCAGGTCTTGCCGCCGTCGCTGGAGGTGATCAGCGGCAGGCCCTCGGCGTAGACGCGGTTGGCGTCATCGGGGGCGACGCGGATCTGGCCGAAGTAGTAGCCGTAGGTGTAGTAGACGTCGCGCAACGGCTTTTCGTTGGCGCGCACCCAATGCACGCCGGCGTCGTCGGAACGGTAGACCTCGAGCCCGCGGATGTCGGTGGCGAACAGGTCGGCGTTGGCGTCGCGCAGCTTGTCGCGCAGCTGTTCGAGGGTGACCTTGCCGCTCTTCACGTCCGCGATCAGGGTCTTGGCGGTCAGCGCCGTGTCGAGGTCGTTGTTGCGGATGAAGGCCTCGATCGCCTGCGGACTCTGGCGCAGGAACTCGGCCTTGGTCATGGTCTGCAGCCGATCCGGCGACAGCGGACTGCCGCCGAGATCGCGCTCGGACGCGGGCAGCTTGGCCCAGTTGTCGACACTGGCGTAGACCACATCGGGCTGGCTGGGCGCGATCGCGAGGCCGATGCGACCGACCGTGGCGCCGACCGGGAAGCCGTCGGTCAGCCGCGTCCAGTGGTCACCGCCGTCGCTGGACTTCCAGATGCCCGAGCCGGGGCCGTCGCCGCGGAAGTTCCAGGGCGTGCGCTCGCGATCCCAGAGCGCGGCATAGAGCACGTCCGGGTTGCGCGGATCCATGGCGAGGTCGATCGCGCCGGTCCAGGGTGTGCTGCCTGCCAGCACCTGCTGCCAGGTCTTGCCGCCGTCGTGCGAGCGATACACACCGCGCTCGCCGCCGGTGGAATAGAGCTTGCCGAGCACGGCGACGTAGATCGTGTTCGAGTCCCTGGGGTCGACGACGATGCGGGCGATGCGATCGGAACCGGCCAGGCCCATCGCAGTGAACGTCTTGCCGCCGTCGTCGCTGCGGAACAGGCCCATGCCGCCGTAGGACGAGCGCGAGGAGTTGGCCTCGCCGGTGCCCACCCACAGCGTGTCGGGATGCTCGGGATCGACCGCGATCGCGCCGGTGGCCAGCGTGGGCAATCGGTCCGACAGCGGGGCGAAGTGCTGGCCATTGTCGGTGGTTTTCCAGACGCCGCCTGTGGCGTAGGCGACATAGAACGTGTCCGGTTGTCCGGGCACACCGGCGATCGCGACCACACGGCCGCCCTGCGCGGTCGGCCCGATCGAGCGCCAGTGCATGGCGCGGAACGGCGAATCCGCGGCCAGTGCCTGATGCGCCTGCCAGGCCGCTTCGCGCTGGGCAGACGTCGCGGCCGGTGCGCCCGGTGGCCGACCGGCAACGGCCGGCAGCGCGATCAGTGACAGCAGGATGACCAGGGAAAGACCGGGCAGACGGGTCATGGCGGATCTCGCAGTGAGCGACGGCCAAGCCTAGTGGAGCCCTGTCGCGGAATCGATAGCCCGGCATCACGCCGAGCCTTTCTTGGAACTTAACCGGGCCAGCGCTATCCTGATCGTTCCCCATCAGGAAATGCGTCCACGTATCGGTGTCCGTGCGTGTGCCATTCCGCCCCCGAGCCGCAGTACCACGAGGTGATTTCATGCGCACGTTTGTCCTTCCTGTTGCCGCTGCCGCGGCTCTGCTGCTGGCGGGCTGCAGCGGCTCGTCATCGACATCGGCTACGACCGGCGGCGCGGAAGCTCAGCCGGCCAACGTCATCACCGGCACGGTCAGTCTGGAGCCGCCGCGCGCGCTGTCCACCCATGCGCGGCTCGACCTCGCGTTGGTGGACATGAGCGCGCAGCCGCAGGTGGCGGTCGCCAGCAAGACCATCACGCCGGTGGGCGTCCTGCCGCTGAACTTCAGCCTCGAGTTCAACCCGCAGCAGATCAATCCGCAGGACCTCTATGTGGTGCACGCCACGATGGAAGACGGCGAGCGCCGCTTCGACACCGCGATCGCCTATCCGGTGCTGACCAAGGGTCAGCCGCGCACCATCGCCATCCAGCTGCGCGCCGAGCCGACCGCGGGCGACAAGGCGCTGGCCGGATTCGAGGAACTGAAGAGCCGTATCGGCGGCATGAAGTACACCGAGGGTTCGACCGCGACCCAGACCGTCTCGCGCGGCTGGCAGACCTTTCGCGACGCCAAGGGCGACATCCGCTTCATTCGCGAGCGCGAAGATGCCGGTGACAAGGGCTATACCCGCACCGATTTCGCCTATCTCGACGGCAAACCTTGGGTAGTGGTGCAGGAGCAGCTCGCCAACAGCGGCGCGCGCAGGCCCGAAAGCGTCGTGCGCGCCGGCTGGGACGCACAGGGCAACCTGATCCTGCATCGTCGCCTCGTCGCGGGTACGACCTCAGCGCTCGGTGTGGGCCAAGCCAGGGCGCTCCGCAGCGATGCCGAGGCGATGCTCGCGCAGGTGCGAGCGGGCAAGAAATAGCGGTACGCTGCGATCTTGGCGACAAACAAAAAGCCGTCCGCAACCGGACGGCTTTTTGATGGGCGTCCTGCGGGGACTTCACCGCCGCAGGCCAACGGTGCCCATGCTCAGAAGGCGAACGTGACCCCCAGGTTGAGTGCGTTGATCTTCTGGCTGGAGTCGTTGAAGCGACCGTTGTAGGCGACGTAACCGGTCAGCGTCGGGCTGAATCGGGCCATCACCCCGAGATTGGCCGTATACCAGTTGCGGGCCGGCGTGAAGCCCGGCAGGGTGAAAGTTCCGGCCATGGTCAGCAGGCCTGCAGAGACGTTGATCGGGTTGGCGTCGGCGTCATGCGCATAGGCCACCGAGGCAAACGGACGCAGGCTCATGTCGCCCATGTCGTAGCGGCCTTCGAGCTGCCAGCCGATCTTGCCGACCGTGGAGGTGCGCTGGATGCGACCGAAGTACATCGCGCTGGAGTCGCTGCCGTTCTCGTTGTAGCCGTCGATCTTGACCTGCTGCCGGGTCAGGCTGAGCAGCGGGCCGGTGCGGAAGCCGCCGAGATCGAACCAGTAGCCACCGGACACGTTGAAGGCCGTCTGCGAACCGGCGGTCTTGCCCGACTCGGTGCGCAGCGCGGCGCCAATCTGGAAGCTGCGCATGATCTGGTTGAGGTTGAGCGTGCCGAAGGTGGCACTGCCGCTGACCCAGAAGTTGTCCATGCGATAGGCGCCGTAGCCGCTCAGCAGCAGGTCCTGGGTCTTGAAGCCGCCCGCGCCGCTGTCGCCGACGTTCTGGTTGGCAACGCCCAAGGCAAACCCGACCGACAGCGCGTCGCTGGCCCGTGCATCGGCGCCCAGCGTCAGCACGCTGTCGTTGGCGCTGGCGCGGGGATTGTTGGAGCCGGCATTGAAGCGCTGATGGGCATAGTCGTAATTGGCGAAGAAGCGCACGCCCGAAGGCGCCGAGCCGCTGCCGTCGGCCATCAGCTGGCCGTCGATGGCGCGCTGGTGCGCGTCATACAGCGCCAGCGGCGCCTCGGCCAGCAGCGACTGCTGGCCCGGAGCGTTGATGATCGACTCGACGTACTGCGCCAGCGCCGCATGCGCGGCCGTGGTCGGGTGCACGCCGTCGGCGAACAGGTAGGTGTTCTGGGTGCCGGCCGCGTAGGTGTAGGGTGCGCCCGACCCCGCCGGGCCGCATTGCAGGGAGCTGGAGTTGGCGCCGCAGGCCGGCGTGGTGACGTTGGTGAAGCCGTAGGCCTGCGGATTGGCCATGATCTCGTTGAGCACGGCGAAGGCGTTGACCGGGATGATGTTGAGCGGGCCCGAATACTGCGCCAGCCCGGTGTTCAGCGCGCTGTTGAAGGTGACCGACAGGCCGGTCAGCGCGGCGGCGCCGGCTGGTCCCTGGGCCGTGCCCGACGGGGTCAGGCCGATGTTGGGCAGGTTGAACACCAGCACGTAGCGCGCGCCTGCGCCCTGCAGCTGCGCGAGCATGCCGATCTCGCCCTGTGCGGCGGCGATGATGGCGGCCTGCGCCTGCGCCGCCGTCTGGCCGCCGATGCCGGCGACGTAGGCGTTGTAGAAGATGTCGTTGGCGCCGCCCCACACCGAGTACAGCGCGTTGGGGTCGGCCTTGCCGCCGGTGGCGGCCAGGTACTGCGCCAGCTGCAGCGGCAGCAGCGGCACGCTGGACGGCGTGCCCGGCGAGTTGTTGATGATGCCGGCGCCGCCGAAGGCGAAGTCGCCGCCGCCGAGGACCGACGGATTCAGCGCCAGCCCGTAATAGCTGGCGATGTTCTCGACCGCCACCGTGCCCGGGTTGGTGGTGAAGCGCGAGCGCGGGCCGCCCAGCGCCAGCGACAGATCGCCGTTGTCGCTCAGGCTATC
The DNA here is from genome assembly GCA_035534135.1 of Rhodanobacteraceae bacterium. Taxonomy (GTDB): domain Bacteria; phylum Pseudomonadota; class Gammaproteobacteria; order Xanthomonadales; family Rhodanobacteraceae; genus Metallibacterium. The sequence goes on from DATLSL010000029.1 coordinate 6,238, forward strand.
GCCGAACACGAAGATGTTGTCAAACGGCGCCGCCTCGGCGGTGACGACCGTGCCCAGGGCAAGCGCACCGGCAATGGCCACGGCGAGGGTTCGGGTACGTAGCATGGGACGATCTCCTTGGAATTGGTGCTTGCGTGTTGTGATAGATCGAGGCACGGCAGCGACTGCGCTGCATGGGCCGTACCGCCGCGGCACGGTAATCCAATCCGTACGCGGGCGCATGCTGCACTGCCTCACGACCGTAAAGGCCGGCGCCGTCAGCGTTTGCCTGCGCCGGGAAAGGCGCAGGCTGCGATCGTGCCACGTCAGCGCTGGCAACGCGGACAGTCGAACGTCGAGCGCTGGCCGACGCGGAGCACCCGGATCGGCGTGCCGCAGATCCGGCAGGGCTCGCCGGCACGGCCGTAGACGAACAGTTCCTGCTCGAAGTAGCCCGGTGCGCCGTCGGGCGCGAGGAAATCGCGCAGGGTGGTGCCGCCGCGCGTGATCGCGTGGGCGAGGATGCGCTTGACCGCGGCGGCCAGCAGCGCGTAGCGCGCACGCGACACCGCACCGGCGGCGCGCAGCGGGCGGATGCCGGCGGCGAACAGCGCCTCGGCGGCGTAGATATTGCCGACGCCGACCACGATCGCCTGGTCCATCAGGAACGCCTTGACCGGCGCACGCCGGCCACGCGAGCGATGCCAGAGCAGATCGCCGTCGAAGGCATCCGACAGCGGCTCCGGACCGAGCCCGGCCAGCAGCGGATGCAGCGCACCGGGCGCCTGCCACAGCAGGCAGCCGAAGCGGCGCGGGTCGGTGAAGCGCAGCACGCGATCGCTGTCGAGCACCAGATCGTAGTGGTCATGCGCGCCCAGCGGCGTGTCGGGCGCCAGCACGCGCAGCATGCCGGACATGCCGAGATGCAGCAGGGCGCTGCCGGCCGCGGTGTGCAGCAGCAGATATTTCGCGCGTCGTTCGACCGCATCGATGCGCTGGCCGGGCAGCCGCGTCGACAGCGCGCGCGGAATCGGCCAGCGCAGGTCGCGCCGGCGCAGTGTCACCGCCACCACGCGCCGACCTTCGACGTGCGGTGCGAGGCCGCGACGGGTGGTTTCGACTTCCGGCAGCTCAGGCATCGGATTAGTCAGCGCGACGCTGTGCGCGCGGACGCGGCCAGCTCGAGCTGCGGCGCCATCGACAGGAACGGCGCAAAACGGTCCGGCACCAGCGCGACGCGGCCGTCGACCTCGATGTAGCGCAGCGGCTGCAGCGCGTCGAGGGTGCCGAAGGCCAGCCGCGTGTCGTCCAGGGTCAGTGTCGCCGACGGCGGATCGAGGCCGAGCTGGCGCGGATCGAAACCGCCGGCCGGCAGCCAGCGCGCGACCGGCGCGGAAGCGATCGCGGCCAGATCAGCCAGATGCGCGGCATCGGCGCGACCTTGCTGCGGCGCCAGCATCCACCAGGCACCATCGCGCTTGATGAAACGCCGCAACGGGCCGCCGCTGACCTGCACCGCGATGCGGGTGATCGCGGCAGGATCCAGCGCCAGCAGCGGCCCAGGCTGCTGCACGCGCTCGTGACGCAGCTGCAGCAGTACCAGCGCCGCCAGCAGCGCGACCGCGCCGGCCAGCAGCAGGCGGCGTGCCGGCCGCCGCATCAGCGCCGCCGCCGGCGCCAGGCCAGGGCCGCGCCGAAGCCCGCCAGCACCAGCGGCAGGGCGATCAGGAAGATCACTGCCAGCGCGTCGAGTCCATGCTGGCCCAGCGCCAGATGGCGATCAGGCGCGCCGCGCGCAGGCATCGCCACCAGCGCGTCGTCGCCGAGCAGCCAGTTGAACACGCGCTCGCCGAAGGCGCGGTTGCCGCCGTTGCCGAGAAAGCTGTTGGAGAGGAAATCGCCGTCGCCGATCACCACCACGCGCTGCTGGTTCTGCGCCGGGCTGGGCGAGAGCCGGGTCAGCGCATAGCCGAAATCGAGCGGACCGCGCAGGTCGCCGGCGCCGGCGTCGAACGGCGGTGCCGCGCCGGCGTCGGCCTGGCGCGCGGTGTAGCTGACCGCTGCCGAGCGCAGGATTGGCTGCACGGCCCAGCCGCTGCCGGCGCGATGCGCCAGCGCCGCGGCGTGCGGAAACAGCGTGGTCAGGGCGAAGCCGCGGGTGATCGTCTGCGGCGGATACGCCGTCACCACCTGCATGCGTGCATCCGGCAACCCCGCCGCTGCATCGCGCGGATCGACCAGGGTTCCCGGCAGCGTCTGGACGCCCAGCGTCTGCGCCAGCGGCGCCAGGCCCAGCCCGCGGCTGTCCGGTTCGGTCAGCCAGAGCAGGTTGCCGCCGTCGTCGACATAGTGCCGCAACACCTGCACCGCCTGCGGCGCCAGCTGCGCCTGTGGACTGGCCAGCACCACCAGATCGGTGTGACCCGGCACCGCGCCGATGCGATCGAGATCGAGCGGCAGTGCGCGGATGCCGCGTGCGGCCAGATCGGTCATGAACAGGCCGAGGTCGGCGTTGGCGTGGCCGTCCGGCTGGCGCTCGCCGTCGCCGCTGACGAACGCCACCACGCGATCGCCGCCGCGGCCCAGCCGCGCCAGCGCGTCGGTCAGGCTGCGCTCGCTGAGCTCGTCCAGATGCTGCTCGCGGCCGTCGTAGCGGACCACCAGCTCGCCATCGACGCGGATGCCGCGCGCGCGCAGGCCGGCGGGATCGGTCGCCGGATCGACGAAGCGCAGCGTCAGATCCGGCTTGAAGCGCTGATAGCGCGCGACGAAGGCGCTGATCGTGCTGCGCAGACCGGTGCCGGGGCTGGCATAGCTGGTGATCGCGACCGGGCCCTCGAGCGACTTCAGCACGCCGCGACTTTCGCTGCTGAGGCTGGCGCGCGCATGCGCGGTCCAGTCGTAGGCCACGCCGTAGCGCGTGGACAGGAAGGCGATGCAGCCGGCGCCGGCGAACAGCAGCAGGGCGAACAGCCAGGCGTCCAGACGCTCGCGCATCAGCCGCGCTCCTTGTCGGCGGCGACGCGTCGCACCGCCAGCGCCAGCGCCAGCGCGATCAGCAGCAGGAAATAGACGACGTCGTCACTGGCAACCAGGCCGCGCATCAGCGTTTCCAGATGTCCCGGCAGCGCCAGATAACCCGCCAGCGGGCCGGCCATCTGCGCGGCGCTGCCGCCCAGGCTGGCCGCCCACAGCGCCAGCGTCAGCGCCAGCGCGGCGCCCGCGGCCAGCGCCGGATGCGAGGCGTAAGCCGAGCAGGCCAGCCCCAGCGCGGTCAGCGCACCCAGCGCCAGCGCCAGCCCGAGCAGGGCCGCGGCCAGCTTGCCCCAGTCCAGCGTGGTGGTGCCGGCCAGGCTCGCCGGCATCGCCGCCACCGCGATCAGCAGCAGCAGCATCCAGATCAGCGCGGCGAAATACTTGCCGAGCACGATCGCGCGCGGCGACAGTCCGGCCGCGCGCAGCAGCGGCAGGGTACCGGCGCGGCGCTCGCCGGCCAGCATCGACATCGTCAGCAGCGGCGCCAGCAGGATCGCCAGTTGCGCCAGTTGCGCCAGCAACGGCACCGCGACGATGTCGGTGAAGCCCGGCCCCTCCGGCAGCGCGGCCAGCCGCGTCTGCACCTTGAGAAAGCCGCCGACCGCGATCAGGAAGTTCCACGCCAGCCAGGCGACGGTCAGCGCGGCCAGCGTCCACGCGAACGGGCGCACGCCGAGGCGGCGCAGTTCGACGCGCATCACGGCGAGGGTGCTCATGCGGCAGCGGCCTCCGTGCGGCGCGTGGCGATGGCGAAGAAAATGCGCTCCAGCGGCGGCGCTGCGGGTTCGAGCCCAGCCAATGGCAGCCCGGCGCCGATCAGTGCGCGCGCCAGCGCCGCGGCATCGGCGCCGTCGCGCAGGGTCACGCGCACATGGCGCGCATCCTCGCTCTCCGCGCGCGCCACCGGTACCAGCGCGGTGATCCGCGTCAGCTCCACCGGGGCGGCCAAGGTCACGCGCAGCGCAGCGCCCGCCGCCGCGAGCGGCGCGTCGTGGCGCAGGCAGCCCTCGTGCAGGATGGCGACGCGGCTGCACACCGCGGTCACCTCGGTCAGCACGTGGGTGGACAGCACGATCGCGGTGCCGGCGGCGGCCAGCTCGCGCAGCAGCGTGCGCAGGGCGTCGGCCTGCAGCGGATCGAGGCCGTTGGCGGGCTCGTCCAGCACCAGCAGCGGCGGCGCGTGCAGCAGCGCGCAGGCCAGGCCCAGACGCTGGCGCTGGCCGAGCGAGAGCACGCCGGCCAGCCGTCGCGACAGCGCATCCAGATCGAGGCGCTCGAGCACGCGCGCGCGCGCCGCCGCCAGCGCCGGTCCCCGCAGACCACGCAGATGCCCGCAGGCGTCGAGGTGCTCGCTTACGGTCAGCTCCGGCCATAGCGGCGCGCGTTCCGGCAGCCAGCCGATCGCGCGCCGCGCGACATCCGGCGCCGCGGCGAGATCGCGGCCCTGCACGCGCACCGTGCCCGCGCTGGGCGCCAGTGCGCCGGCGATCATCGCCTGGGTGGTGGACTTGCCGGCACCGTTGACGCCGAGCAGACCGAGGATCTCGCCGGGTGCGAGCGTCAGCGACAGGTCGGCGACCACGTTGCGTCCGGCGAGGCGGCGGCTGACCGCGGCGAGTTCGAGCAACACAGCTGAATCGGACATGGCGACGATTGTCACGGTTCGTTGCCGCGCACCGCAACCGTGCTGGCGGGTGCGGCAGGCGCGGGCTAAACTGATGAGGTCATTCTCACGCCGTCTGCCGATGCTCAACTCCCTGCTCACCTTTGCCGCGCACGGGCTCACCGGCGCCGGCCTCGGCGCGATCGCGATCTACCTGCTGGTGGTCACCCAGCTGACCATTCTCGCGGTCACGCTGTACCTGCACCGCAGCCAGGCGCACCGCGGCGTCGATTTCCATCCCGCGATCGCGCATTTCTTCCGCTTCTGGAGCTGGCTGACCACGTCGATGGTTACCAAGCAGTGGGTGGCGATCCACCGCAAGCACCACGCCAGATGCGAGACCGAAGAGGATCCGCACAGCCCGATGGTCTACGGCATCCGCAAGGTGTTCTGGCAGGGCGTCGAGCTCTACCGCACGGCGTCGCGCGACACCGCGTCGATCGAAAAGTACGGCCGCGGTACACCCGACGACTGGATCGAGCGCCACGTCTACAGCCGCTATCCCGAGCTGGGGCCGACGCTGATGGCGCTGATCAGCATCGCCCTGTTCGGCGTCGGCGGCATGGCGGTGTGGGCGATCCAGATGGCGTGGATTCCGTTCTGGGCCGCGGGCGTCGTCAACGGCCTCGGCCACTGGTGGGGTTACCGCAACTTCGAGTCCAGCGACACCTCGACCAATCTCACGCCGTGGGGCGTGTGGATCGGCGGCGAGGAGTTGCACAACAACCACCATGCCTTTCCCAGCTCGGCCAAGTTCGCGCTGCGCAAGTTCGAGTTCGATCTGGGCTGGGCGGTGATCCGCGGCCTCGAGCACCTGCATCTGGCCAAGGTGCTGCGCGTCGCGCCCAGTCTCGATCAGCGCCCCAACGTGAACCTGCCCGATATCGAGACGCTGAGGGCCCTGCTGACGCATCGCTTCCACGCCATGACCGACTACTACCGCGCGGTGATCCTGCCGACCCTGCGCGAGGAGGCCGCATATGCTGGTGACAATATCAAGGCGGTGCCGGTCCGCCTGCGCCGTGCGCTGGCGGACGGCGGCCGCTGGCTCGACGGCGAAGGTCGCGAGCGCCTGGCCGCGCTGGTCGAGAGGCGGCCAACGCTGCAGACCGTGTGCGAGTTTCGCGCCCGCCTGGTGGCGCTGACGGAGCAGCGTGGTCCCGAGTCCGCATTGAGCGGCCTGCAGCAGTGGGTGCGTGAGGCCGAGCAGAGCGGCATCCGCGTCCTGCAGGCTTATGCCGCGCGCCTGAAGGGCTATGCCGTCGGCGCGCACTGATCGGCGCGCCCCGCGATCCGCATCCGACGAAGCCCGCCATCCGGCGGGTTTCGTCGTTTCAGGATGCTGATCGCGGCCGTCGCCGCGCGGCGGCGACGGCCAAAGAAAACCCGCCACGGGGGCGGGTTCAGGAGATCCTTCGCCTTGCTCAGCATGACGCCTGCTGCGCAGGGGTTACTTGATCTTGCCTTCCTTGTAGATCACGTGCTTGCGGACGACGGGATCGTACTTCTTGACCTCCATCTTGTCCGGCGTGTTCTTCTTGTTCTTGTCGGTGGTGTAGAAGTGACCGGTGCCGGCGGACGAGGTCAGACGGATTTTGTCGCGCTTGGATGCCATGGGGTGATCCTCCTCAGACCTTTTCGCCGCGAGCGCGCAGTTCGGCGATCACGACCTCGATGCCCTTCTTGTCGATCGTGCGCAGCGCATGGCTGGACACGCGCAGGCGCACCCAGCGGTTTTCGCTCGGCACCCAGAAGCGGCGTTCGTGGAGGTTGGGCAGCCAGCGACGGCGCGTCTTGTTGTTGGCGTGCGAGACGTTGTTGCCGACCTGCACGCCTTTTCCGGTGACTTGACAGACTCGGGCCATGGCGGACCTCCGAATTCATGATGAGCCGCCCTTTGGCCAGGACGGCGTCGGCCCAGCGGCCGCGGCAGGACGATCGTCCGGACCGGGTCGCGCGGTGCTGGTGGCGTGCCGTTGGGGGTCCGCACCGCGCCGCGGACACCGCCCGCGGAGCGGGCCGGCGATCAACAAAGTCGAATAGATTAGCGCAGCGGCAGCCAGCGGCGCAATGCGCAGACCCGATGGGGGTGCAGCCGCAGCGGCGCTGTGGGACAATTCCGCTTCTTTGACATCCCGCAGTCCGCGAGGAGAGCACGCATCATGGCAGAGTCGATCGCCGTCAACGGCCAGGCCGAGCAGCCGCAGCTGTCGCTGCAAAAGGTCTACACCAAGGACGTTTCGTTCGAGGCGCCCAACGCGCCGCAGGTATTCCAGGACATGAGCGGCAGTCAGGTGCAGCCGCAGGTGCAGCTGAATCTGAGTCAGAAGGCTGGCGAAATCGGTGCCGACACCTATGAAGTGGTGCTGACCCTGACCCTGACCTGCACGCTGGAAGAACGCAGCGTCTACCTGGCCGAAGTCCACCAGGCGGGCATCTTCGGCGTCGCCGGCTTCGGCGAGACGGATCGCGACGCCATCCTCGGCAGCTACTGCCCGAACGTGCTGTTCCCGTACGCGCGCCAGGCGATCTCCGATCTGGTGCAGAACGGCGGCTTCCCGCCGTTCCTGCTGCAGCCGATCAACTTCGACGCGCTCTACGCCGAGCAGCGCCGCCGCGGGTTGCCCGAAGCGCCGGCCGCCCACGCCTGAGTCGATGAGCGCGCGGCCGCGGGTCGCGGTGCTGGGCGCCGGCTCCTGGGGCACGGCGCTTGCCGCATTGCTGGCGCGCAACGGTGTCCCCACGCGGCTGTGGGGGCGCGATCCGCAGGCACTGGCGGCGATCGCCGCCAGTCGCCGCAACACCCGCTACCTGCCCGACCTCGAACTGCCGCCGACGCTGGTGTGCGAACCGGCGCTTGACGCCGCGCTGGCGGGTGCCACCGTGGCGCTGCTGGTGGTACCCAGCCACGCTTTCGCGCAGGCACTGGACGCCGCGGCGCCTCATCTCGAGGCCGGCGCCGGGCTGGCATGGGCGACCAAGGGCTTCGAGCCCGGCAGCGGGCGCTTCCTGCACGAGCTGGTTGCGCTGCGCTGCCCGGGGCGCCCGGCCGCGGTGGTGACCGGGCCGTCGTTCGCGCGCGAAGTCGCCGCCGGCCTGCCGACCGCGGTCACCGTGCATGCGCACGATGCCGCCTTCGCGCAGCAGCTGGCCGAGCTGCTGCATGCGCCCACCTTTCGCGCCTACACCGGCAGCGATGTGCTGGGCGCCGAGCTGGGCGGCGCGATGAAAAACGTGCTCGCGGTCGCCACCGGCGTCGCTGACGGCATGCAGCTCGGTCTCAACGCCCGCGCCGGCCTGATCACCCGCGGCATGAACGAGATGCTGCGGCTGGGCGTCGCGCTGGGTGCGCGCGCCGAGACGCTGATGGGGCTGGCCGGACTGGGCGACCTGGTGCTGACCTGCACCGGCGATCTGTCGCGCAATCGCCGGCTCGGTCTGGAACTGGGTCGTGGCCGCGGTCTTGCCGAGGCGATCGCGGCGATCGGTCAGGTGGTCGAGAGCGTGATCACCGCCGACGAGGTGGCGCGCCTGGCCGAACGACACGGTCTCGACCTGCCGATCAGCTTTGGCGTGCGCGCCGTGCTGCATGGGGAGATCACGCCTGCAGAGGGTCTGCGTGCCCTGCTGGCGCGCGAGCAGAAGCCCGAATATCCCCAAGGCCTGTTTGGCGGTTTCTGAGTCCGCAGCGTCCTGTCGTGGTGGGCCGAACTGCCGTTGTGCGTGGTGCCACCAACCATGCAGGCCGGTGCTAAGCTCCCAAGGTTTGGCGTTGCAACCAACGCCGGGAGTGGACCGTGGCCAGCACGCCGCCGCGCAGCCGAAGCGAGCGCAATGCCCGCGAGACGGAGGGACTCGAAATCCTGCCGGCTGCCTGGCGGCGCCTGCTCAGCGGCCATCCGGCGGGACCGGAGCGCGCCGCCGGTGAGGTGCTGGGGTTCCTGTTCGAACTGGCGCCGGAGGAACTCAGTCCCGCCGCGCGCCTGGACGTCGCCCCGGTACTGCTGACGGCGCAGCCGCACGGCCGTTACGCGCGCGCGCAGCCGCTGGACGGCCGTCGCGTCGCCCAGGCGGGGCTGCCACCGGTCGAGCAGCGCCTGGCGGCGAGCGTGTTCGGGCTGCCGCAGGTGCCGCGCAAAGGCCGCAGTTATGCGCGTCTCGCCGGCGGTGTCGGCGACGCCCTGCTGACCGAGATCCTCGACGTGGCGCCATGCCTGCTGGGTGGCGTCGCCGGCCTGCGCCTGGCGCGCGGCCGCGGACACACACTGGTGTGGACCTGGCAGGTCGAGGCGGACGGCCGTCAGCGGCTGCTGCCGGTGCTGCCGCACGGACAGCGCCTGTTGCGCGCCGGCGGCCTGTGGTACCTCGATCCTGAGCGCGCCGAGATCGGCCCTCTCGAAGGCGGCGTCGACGACGCCGTGCTGCTGGATGCGCCGCCGCTGCCGCCGGAGTCGAGCGCGGCGATGGCGCAGGCGCTGCCGCGCTCGGCGCTGGCCCAGCGCGTGCCGGCGCCGCGCGTATTCGGTGCACCCGAGCGTGCCACGATCCCGCCGAAGCCGGTGCTGACCCTGCACGCGCTCAGCCGGCACGCGCGTCTGGCCGCCGGTACCCCACCGCTGGCCTACGCGCGGCTCAACTTCGAATACGCCGGCGAACTCCTGCCCGGCCGCGGCGGCGAGGGTCTGGTGCGCCGCGTGCGCAATGGCGTGCTGGTGGAGATCGTGCGCCGTCGCGCCGACGAACTGGCGGCGATGGAGCGACTCGAGGCTGCCGGCCTGACCCCGGCGGTGGATACCGAAGGCCTGCCCTGGGATCTCGCCGATACCCTGCCCGAAGACGCCTGGCTGTTTCCGGGCAAGGGTTATGCCGGCGCCCTCGAGGTCAACACGCCGGCGCGCTGGCTGGCGCTGCGTACGCGACTGGAAGCCGACGGCTATCAGTTCGACTATGCGCCCAGTTTTCCGTTCGAGGTGCTCGACGGCCCACCGCGCTGGTACGGTGCCGCGGTGCCGGAAGCCCGCGGGCAGGGACTGACGATCGAGATCGGCGTGATGATCGAGGGCGAGCGCGTCAACCTGCTGCCGGCCGTGGCGCAGGCGCTGGCCGAGCACCAGTTGACGCTGACTCCGGCGCCGCACGAGACCGAGGACGCAGTCTGGTATGCGCCGGTGGACGCACGCCGCCGGGTGCCGGTGCGCCTCGCCGCGCTGCGTGCGCTGTTGGCGCCGCTGAGCGAATACCTCGATCGACCGCGCGATCAGATCCGCCTGCCGCGGGTGCAGGCCGGGCGCCTCGAGGAAATCGCCGCGGCGCTGCCCAAGGGTGGCGTACTGGATGCGCCGGCCGAGCTGAAGACCTTCACCGCGCGCCTGCGCGAGGCGTCGCAGCACGCCAGCGATGCCGCACCGGTGGGTCTGCGCGCCGAATTGCGGGGCTACCAGCGCGAGGGCCTGCGCTGGCTGAATGCGCTGGCCGAGGCCGAGCTGGGTGGTGTGCTCGCCGATGACATGGGCCTCGGCAAGACCGTGCAGCTGATCGCGCATCTGCTGGT